>CAYSLA010000044.1:8857-12528 GCA_964431685.1 uncultured bacterium
ACTACCACGGAGCGCATGGAAGGTGTTGAGGCCGGGAGCGCAAGACTCGTGGGGACCGACAGAGGCACGATCGTCCGTGAAGCCTCAAGGCTGCTGGACGACGAGGGGGCATATCAGGATATGGCCAGAGTTCAGAACCCCTACGGCGACGGAAAGACGTCTGAGCGCATATGGGATATCATAAAGAAAAGGTTTAGTTAGCCGCGAATGAACAACGTCAACCAAACCACGGGCCTGGTTATCTGGTGCCAACTCAAGAAGCTCGCGCTTCTGTTTGCGGGCGCGTACCTTGTCTACAGACTTCGCATGATCATCGCGGCGGTGGTCATCTCGGTCATCCTGTCGTATGTTCTGCTGCCGGCGGTTGAATGGCTTTGCAGTTTCAGCGTGAAGGGAATCGGCAGAAAGCCCCACCGCCTGATCGCGACCATTGTCGTCTTTCTCGCATTCCTGGGGGTGGTTGCCGTTGGAGTGAACCTGATGGTAGCGCCGTTCGCTCAGGAGGTCAATCAGTTCAAGGACAACCTGGGACTGTATTCCAGTAAGCTTGGAGATTTTGTTGAGAGCGCTGGCTCGTGGTATGCCAATACTGTTCCGTCAAACGTCAAGGACGCGATACAGCGGGTCGACTATACGGACCTGGCGACCTGGGTGACTCGCAAAGTCCAGGATACTCTGGCTTTCGTATTTTCATCGGTGCAGATAGCGTTGGAGCTTGTGCTGATACCGGTGCTTGCCTTCTACTTCGTCCTCGACTATCGATCCATCACGCGCGAGGCGTACGGCTGGGCCGCCAAGTCAAAGCAGCGGGAGTTTCTGCGAATCGGACGCAGGGTGGGGCAGATACTGCAGAGCTACACGTTTGGACAACTCATATTGTGTCTGATCGCAGGCTTGCTTACCGGCGCGTTCCTCAGCATTCTCAACATGCCCTACGTCGTTGTACTTGCGCTCTTCGCGGGCGTCACCAGGGCGATACCCATCATCGGTCCGGTCGTTAGCGGAGTGCCGATAGTGTTAGTGGGCCTTGTCTACTCCGACAGTCTGGCAGTGCCCCTATACCTGTTGATATTCATTACGGTAATGCACTTTGTTGAGAGCAAGTTCATCATGCCGAGGTTGATTGGAGACCGTCTTAGCCTGCATCCGGCTGTGGTGATAGTGGTTCTGTTCATTGGAGCGGAGTTCTTCGGGCTGCTTGGAATGTTCCTCGCGGCTCCGGTGGCGGCGGTGATGCGTGATGTGCTGCGTTTCTACTACGTCAGACCTGCGCAGTTGAGAGACAGGCAGAAACGAGCGTCAGCGGATGTGCCTCCCGCATAAAGGGCGGCAGCAAGTATGCTCATGTAAGCTATGCTTCGGGACAGTTCGTCGTTCCGAAGCCGCGCAACGACTCTTGCGCAGACGCGCGTGAAAGGAAGTAAGTATTGTCCATTATCCAGGCCATCATTCTAGGCATAGTCCAGGGTATCACTGAGCCGATTCCGGTCAGCAGCTCCGGTCACCTTATAGCTATTCCTCAGCTCCTTGGCTGGGAGGACTTCGGCCTCACGTTCGATGTGGCGCTGCATATGGGCAGCATCATCGCCGTGGTGGCCTATTTCTGGAAGGACTGGATATCGATTCTAAGAGGGTTCTTCTGGAACTTGCGTAGTGGCAAGTCAAGCATCAGCAAGGACAAGAACGGCCCGGGCAGGCTGTTCATTCCTATACTTGTGGCGTGTGTGCCAGCCGGCGTGGCAGGGCTACTATGGTCGGACGCAATTGAGGAGAATCTCAGGCACTGGTATATGGTTGGCGGCGCGCTTGTTCTCATTTCGTTCGTTATGCTCTATGCCGAACGGATCGCCAGGAGGAACCGCGACATCAGTCGGATGGGATATCTGGACTATATCACCATCGGAATCGCGCAGGCCGTCGCGCTGTTTCCCGGGGTTTCGCGTTCCGGAAGCACGATTACAGCGGGGCTCTTCCTCGGCCTCGACAGGCAGTCCGCCGCCAGGTTCAGCTTTCTTCTTTCCACCCCGATTATCATTGCGGCTGGTGTCTTTCAGCTAAAAGACGTCTTCCCAATGGCCCCTGAGGATGCCTGGTTGTTTGTCACCGGCGCGGCCACCTCGGCGGTGGTTGGATATCTAGCCATCGGCTTTCTGATGAAGTTCCTCCAGAAACACTCGCTGGCTGTGTTTGCCGTCTATCGAATAGCCTTTGCGGTGGCGATGGGTGTTGTCTTCGCGATTAGAGGGGCGTAGCATCCAGTCCTTGATTTCTAACGTTCCTGATGGTTTGCGGCAGTCACCATCTCCTGAACAACACCAGGCAATCGCGTGAGATCGGCTGGCGTTGCCGAGCCTCCGGACCTGCCCCACGCTGCGCCCTGGCTGTCTGGGAATGCTCCGCTGCGCAGGAACTCCTCAAAGACCGTGTCCAACCCTTGTATTGCTGACATCGTGCTTTCCGGATTCGGACTGCCGGCTGCCTCGGGATGCCGGTCTACACATTCGCGTGGCACCTGATTGATGCGGCCGGAGGCCAGGTAGACCAGGTCGCACAAGCGCACGAACGGCCTCGAGTCCACCAGTCTTGTGACAGGCCTGTCAGCCTCTCCTCTCAGATAGGCGAAGTAGGCAGTGAGGTTCTCTCTCGGGCCAACCGATTCCTGTGTCTTGCCGGACTCCGTTTGCCCGCCATCCCAGTACACGCGATAGTCCTCGTTTACGACATACACGATGGTTGCCTTCTCGCAGACCACAATTTCGCGATGTCTGTGCGGCCCATCGCAGGCGTGAGAGATGGCCAGCGCCAGGTCCACATTTGTGCTGGTCTCGGCGGTTGCGAACACAGTGTCGAACCCCTGGATGTCGTGGGCGCGATAGAGCTGTGCAGTGACCGATTCGACCTCAGCCCACGAGAACAGCTCCTCACATCCGGCCCAAAACAAGACGTTGTGCACATAGTGGGCAAGCGCGTTGCTCATGCAGGAGTCAAGCACCAAAGCTTCGTCAAGCATCAGCTTCCCTGCCCATTTTGCTCTGCCGTAGTATCCGGACGAGCGCGGCCAGAGTCCCGAGAAGCATACCTTTCGCACTGCCCCGAACTCTCCGTCGACTATCCGTCGTTTCAGCATCCGGCGCTCGTTCTCGATGATGAAATTGAAGCCTACGTTGGTGAGTTTGGCCGCCGTCGCGTCCACTGCCAGCATGTCGTCAAGTTCTGAGTAGTTAACGGTAGGAGGTTTCTCCAAATAAACGGGAATTCCGCGCATCACGCAAGCTTCGTGCATCGTCGCGTGCAGCGGAACGGGTGTGGGCACTGTGACCACATCGAGCTCATTCCGGCAGGCGTCCAGCATCTCGACATAGTCTCCAAAGAACCGTACACCACGCCGTTCGAACTCCAGCTCGCACGCACGCTCCGAGAAACCGCCCATGTTCGGGTCGCAGGTGCAGATGAGTCTGCAATCGCCCCCGCGTTCAAGCTCAGCTATTGCATCGTGGTGGGCTCCAGCGAAGCCACCCATGCCGATGATTCCTACGTTCAATTTCAGCTCTCAACTTTCTTCGGGCCGCTCATCTCAGTCGCCGCAACGTCATTTCGATCAGCGGGAGAAATCCCTCTTGTTGCTTCGGGACACCTGTGTCGCGAAACACTAGAATGCCCATTGTTCCAAT
>CAYSLA010000044.1:12628-15422 GCA_964431685.1 uncultured bacterium
AGCGCATCCACGAATGCGGCCGGGTCGAACTCTTCAATATCATCCGGCTTCTCGCCGGTGGTTACCATTCTTACCGGTATCCCCAGTTCCTTCCGGATGGTTATCACAATACCGCCCTTGGCGGTTCCATCCAGCTTAGACAGGCAGATACCGGTCAGTTTGGTTGCGCTTGTGAACTCTCTTGCCTGGATTACTGCATTTTGACCGGTGGTCGCGTCCAGTACAAGAATGGTCTCATCTGCCTTGCGGCCCAGCGCCTTCTCCACAGTGCGACCGATCTTGCCGAGTTCATCCATCAGATTGGACTTCGTGTGCAGTCTTCCGGCGGTGTCGGCGATCACCACGTCGGCGCCGCGTGCCTTCGCCGCCTGGATCGCGTCAAACACCACAGCCCCGGGGTCCGCGCCGGTCTGCGTCTTGACAAGATCCACTCCGACTCGGTTCGCCCAAATCTCCAACTGCTCTATGGCTGCCGCGCGGAAAGTGTCCCCTGCAGCAAGGATTACTTTCTTTCCCTGTTTCTTGAAGAGGTTCGCCACTTTTGCTATGGTTGTAGTCTTTCCGACACCGTTGACCCCTACAAACAGGTAGACCGCTGGACGATCGGCCGGCAGCGTCAGTCCCGGGGATGTCTCGCCGTCGAGCATATCGACGATGAGCGACTTCAGTTTTGTCTTGACGTCGTCGGTGTCACCGAGCCGTTCCTTGCGGACCGCTTCTCGGAGGGAGTCTACGAGCTCAGTGGTGGTGTGGATACTGAGGTCGGATTGAATGAGCAGTTCCTCCAACTCGTCAAACAGGTCGTCATCGATTGGCCTTCGACCTGTGAGGAGCTGGGTCACCTTGCTGAAAGTGTTCTTGAGAAATCGCATCTATGCTTAGCCGTTGAATCCCAGCACGACGGGTTCACCTTCCGCTCCCACGCTGAGCAGAGTGTCGTGCTTGAAGTTTGTGTCGTCGAGGTCAGGGTGGTCCGCGTTGTAGTTGAGCCCCCGGCTTTCTTTGCGTGAAAGAGCGGAGAGGGTTACCAGTTCGGCAGCGAGCGCCATGTCGCGCAGTTCCAGCAGATTCGGCCGCAGGCGTCCGGCTGAAAAGAGCTGTTCAGCTTCGAGTCTTATCTGACGGATCATTGCCAGGGCTTTCGTGAGCCGTTCATCCGTCCTGACTATGCCGACGTAGTTCCACATCACGGTTTGCAGCTTGTGAGTAAGTTCGTGCAAGTCTACTTCCGAAACTTCTACAGTGTGCTTTTCGACTGGGTATTCATCAACAGGCTCGTGAGTGGTGTCGGCGAGCCGGATTCGGGCGTCGTCTGAGGCTCTTCTGGCAAACACCACCGCTTCCAGGAGCGAGTTGCTGGCGAGTCGGTTGGCTCCGTGCACACCAGTGCAGGCCACCTCGCCACAAGCGTACAGCCGTTCTATCGATGTGCGACCTTCAGTATCCGTGACCACCCCGCCGCACGAGTAGTGTGCCGCGGGCACGATCGGTATCCAATCCTTTGTGATGTCAATGCCTACGCTCTGGCATTTGTCATAGATGTTGGGGAAATGCGACCTGATCTTCTCTGGATCCAGGTGGGTTATGTCCAGGTAGACGCACTCGTCGCCGGACTTCTTGAGCTCGGCGTCAATAGCTCGTGCCACGATGTCTCGCGGGGCCAGGCAGCTCATCTCGTGATAGTCTTCCATAAACGTCTCGCCGTTTCCCAGCCGCAGGATTCCGCCTTCTCCACGAACCGCTTCGGATATCAGGAATGAACGTGCGTCGGCGTGGTAGAGGGTGGTTGGATGAAACTGGATGAACTCCATATTGCCTATGACGGCCCCTGCGCGGAAGGACATTGCTACTCCGTCGCCAGTTGCGATCTCGGGATTGGTGGTGTGGAGGTATATACGGCTGAGCCCTCCCGTCGCCAGCATAGTTACCTTGGCGCGGAAACTCACCACATCGCCAGTGTCCGCATCCACCACGTGAGCGCCGACGCACCGTATCTTATCGCCGTCCCTTGATGTTATCAGGTCGATGCCGTGGAGATGCTCGAAGACGCGGATGTTATGCGAGTGCTTCACGTTTGCCACCAGCGCTCGCTCGACCTCGCGGCCTGTCAGGTCCGCAGCGTGCACTATGCGCCGGGTCGAGTGACCGCCTTCACGGCCTAGATCGAGGTGAAACGGGCTATGTGACAGTGAGCTCTGGGTGAATCGAACGCCGAAGTCTATCAGCTCTCGAACGCGTGCCGGCCCCTCGTGCACCAGTATACGCACTGCGTCCTCGTGGCACAGATACGCTCCGGCGACGTGGGTGTCGCGGGCGTGGGATGTGAACGAGTCGTTCGGATCCATCACCGCGGCGATTCCGCCCTGAGCGTAGTTGGTGCTCGACTCTGTGTCGCTCTTCTTTGTCACTACTGCGACGCGCGCGAACTCAGCGGTTCGAAGAGCAAAACTCAACCCCGCGATGCCGCTTCCAATGACTAATACGTCAACATCTGTTATCATGTAGGAAAATGCCCCCTCGCAAGACCGCTACATTATACTCCAACGAGCACATCCAGACAAGAGCGGATTTCAGCGCGAGCCAAAGCGCTTCTCATGGATGTACCATTGCGGGCCGAAAAGAGGATGCGTGAGGCAGTTACAGTGCAGTGTTCAGCGGAAAGAAACCGTTGACAAAAGGACTGTGAGCGGATATACTGAAAATTGGTTGTTATTATTATAAAGGTTAGTATGCGCTAATCACATCCATTGCGAGAGGACAATTGTGGATATGATCACTTCGCGCGAGAGAATGA
>CAYSLA010000044.1:15522-22919 GCA_964431685.1 uncultured bacterium
GTGGACTTTGACCTCATGCGTGCTCAACTGGCCGACAGGCAGATGCGAAGGTATGTCTGGCTCTGGGCGCCGAATCTGTTCCATCTGCTGACATTTGTGCTGGGTTATGAGAGATTCGTAGTAGACCTGACGCTCAGGGACGAAGGTCTGCTCGATCTGATGAACCGCATTGTGGAGGAACACCACATTCCCTACATTCAGGAGCTGTGCAGGTGTAACTGCGATGCTGTATTCTTTGGTGATGATCTCGGCACCCAGCAGCAGCTTATGGTCGCGCCCGACGTCTGGCGCGATACACTGAAGGAGCACTATCGCCGACAGTTCGAAGTCGTCAAGAACTCCGGAAAGCACGTTATCATGCACAGCGACGGATACATCATCGACATAGTGCCGGATCTGATGGAGATTGGGCTGGATGCTCTCAACCCGCAGCACGAGATTATGGATTCCGCCAGGTTCGGTGATATGGTAAGGGGTAAGCTCTGCATACTGACCGACGTGGACAGACAGTTCGTGCTCCCCTACGGCTCCGCAGAAGAGATTCGGAAACATATCGCGGCTATCAAGGGCAAATTCCGTACTCCCGAGGGAGGGATTGTATTCCACGGAGAACTCGGTTTGGATGTGCCGCTGAGCAACGCAAGAACAATGTACGAGGCATTCGAGGAGATGAGGTGACATCAGGGCGTTCGGTTCAGATCAGAACCGGTTCGCGCTGGATACTAGATGAATACTTCCAGACTCAATAGCAGGGACAGGAATCCGCTCTACGTCCAAGTGGCGGAGAACATAAAGCAGGATATCAGAGAAGGGCGTCTCACACCAGGAAGCAGGTTGCTTCCCACGATGAAGCTGGCCGATATGTACTCTGTTTCGCACGTTACGGTGCAGTTGGCTATGAAGATTCTGACAGCGGAGGGTGTGCTGGTGAGGCGTCCGTACCACGGAACAGTAGTTGCCGATCTGGATAGAAGCCGACTGGTGCCGGCGGGTGGGGTGCACAGGTTCGCGCTCTTGATGCAGATGGAAGGGCAGAACCTGTCGAACTTCTACTACAAAGAACTGACCGCAGGGGTGACAACGGCGGCAGCAGAACTGGGCTGCGAGATTAGCCTGGTGGGATATTCGAACCTGGACTCTGTCGACTTCAGCCAGTCGTTCTCCGGGTTTCTGATGATCTTGCCGACCAGAGACGAAGCACTGACGATCAAGCGGCGCGGGATGCCCGCGGTTCTTCTGGATATATGTTTCTCTAGGCTGGGGCTGGGTTTCGTGCGCACGGACAACTACAGCGGAGTTTCTCAGATGATGCGGCACTTGCGCAAGCTCGGCCACAGGCGCATACTGTATGTGTGTTTCCAGGGGCCAGAGCCTGAGGAGAAACTGGCCATTGCTGAACGGCGCAGCGCGTACCGAGCGCTTTCGAAGAAATATGGCATGGACTGGGATGGCGACTTCGTCTGGATGCGCGACCTGGCGAGCCGACTGGAAAACCGTGATTTCACTGCGATATTCAGCGATTCCTATGCCAGCACAATCCTCTCCCTGAAAGTGCTGCAGGAGAAAGGAATCCGGATTCCCGAGGACGTCTCATTCGTATCGTTTGATGACCTTGACAATGCGGAGCACTTCTCAAAACCTCTCACGGTGGTGAAGCAGCGACTCGAGACTATCGGCTATATGGGGCTTAATCTGTTGATGGACGAAGAAGCACTGCCCAAGGCCCGAATACTAGTCAAGCCTGAGCTTATAGTGAGGCAATCGACCCGGCAGCTATGATGGCTGTCCAACCGCGTTTCTGCGAAGTAGTCCGGGCCAGTTGTGTTCGGATATGCGTAGGGATATGCGTCGGGACTGTTTTTCGTCCCGAAGCCACGCAGTCGTCAGACCAGAGAATCTGGAATGGAGTCTACAAGATACTATGCCATCACTTGAGAGGATAATCGATCCGAGGCTCTTCGAGGTCTACTACTTTGACAAGCACCCGATGCACAACGCGGCCTGGGATGCAGTTGAAGCTCCGGACGGCCGCGTTTACGTGGGCCTGTGCAACGAGGGACGCCCCGGACTGAGTGCGGCGATGTACGTTCTTGACATGTCGGAGAAGGATCCCGCCAGGAGACTGCGGTTTCTTTTAGACGTTGACAAGGTGACTCACGACGACACGTCGCTCGGGCACATTCCACAGAGCAAATTCCACACTTCAATGGCAGTTGGGGGAGACGGTAGGCTCTACACGACTACCCACACGACCGCTCCGGGCTATGGGCGTCCGTTCTGGACGATAACCCAGGACTTCGACGACATCCGCTATCGATACCCCGGTTCGCATTTCCTTGTATATGACCCGACTGACGAGAGTGTGGAGGACTGGGGCATTCCCATTCCCGGTGAAAGCGTGTACGGCGCCTGTCTGGACTGGCCGAATCGCAAGTACTACATGCTCAGCCAGGTCCGTGGACATTTGGTCACGATCGATCTGAACACCGGCAAGACCGAGGACCTCGGGCGGTTTACCCGTGGCGGGCAGTGTGTTCTCTTTATGGACCGCAAAGGCCGGGTATGGTCCGCTGACCTGGAAGGGCGGTTTGTGCACTACGATCCGGCAACAGGTAGATTCGACAAATTGGCGATCGAAATGCCGCGTCCCGCGGGCAGAGAGAATTTTGGCAACTCAATAATGCCGCCTGTCTACTGGAAGGAAGGCAAGTGGTGCGGAACCATGCTTTTCGAAGGTCGCATCTGGGTGCTCGATACCGAGGCGAAAGGCGGGCCGACAATTGAGGACTACGGGATGGGGTGGGGGGACTTCGTGCCGGGTCGTTCCGGCCAGGTTCAGCCCTGGGAGCTTCAGTTCGGACCAGACGGCAAGCTATACTATGGCATAGCTGCCTTCGCCGTGCCCGAGAATTGCTACTTCCTTGCAGGTCTAAAACTGATTCAGTTCGACATGCAGACCAGGGAGCGGCGCAACCTTGGTATGCTCTGGGCCGACGAGCGCCCGGGGTTCCTTTTCGCGAGCCGGTTCTCGCTGCCGGATGGGCGGCTTGGCTGGGTGGATTCGTGCTACTGGGGAGCTGGGGCCAGGGTCGTTGTTTTTGACGTTGACAAGCTCAAGCAGATAGAGTCCCCGTCACTCGTTCAGAAGCGGATGAAGTACGCGATCACTGACGCGAAGTATCGAAAGGACGAACAGTGTGACCGCTGTGGGATGTTCGCAAGCGATTCCGTGAGTAGAGACGCAGTGAGTGTGATCGAAGTCTTCGAACACGGGTTCCCGTGGAAGTCCTGTGCGGTATCCGCTCTCGATGCCTGTGATGACAACGTATGGGGTGGTGTCAGCGGTGAATCGGCGGGACTGTTCGTGTGGAACTCGCGCGAGGGAAGCCCGCACGTCACCCACGTCGCAACGTTCAGGGATGCGTCCGGTGCTGTAAGCGTGCTCACGGACGCGTCCTGTGCCCTTGCGGCGTTCAAGGGCAAGGGCCGGAAGCCTGGTTTCATCGTTCGGGCGACACTATCACGCGAGGTCGAGAGGCTGACTGATCTGCCCGGCGGGCACCAGCCGTTAGCTGTGGCACGGGTGGACGATAATGTTTACGTGCTCACAAACCGCGGCTCATTGTTGCGTCACCCGATCGGCTCGGCCCAGATAGACCAGATCGCCACGGTTCCGGCAGTGGATCTGTCCGCAGTGCTTGTGGCGGTCGGCAACGCACTGTTCGGCTGCCTGCAGAACGGCCAGGTCTTCACGGTGGATGCCGTTAGTGGCGAAGCAACGGTGACGGACAGTTTCATACCGGCTGCGCACGGGCGCCAGTACGAGGCGAAGTGGCAGTCCGCAGTAGTCCGCGACGGGTACATCTTCGGAGGGACTTCTGACGGCTACGTCTTCAGAATGAAGCCTGATACACGCGCCATTACCAATCTTGGAAAGCCGCTCCTGAGCCTGGGCATTCCCGCGTTGGCCGCGTCGAGTGACGGCACAATCTATGGCACCGGCGGCCGACCGGATGGCATTGCTCACCTGTTCAGATATACCGATAACGACGGTTTTCAGGACCTGGGCATGTTGAGCGGCGGAAAAGATACGCTCTGGAGAAGCTTCCGCCTGGGCAGCGCAACCTGTGCAAATGACGGCACGCTCTATGTTGGCGAAGCAGACGATATGTCGAATCTCTGGCGCTGCAGATTCGAGTGATGGAGGGTTACTGCCGTTGAGTTTCGAGATACTCTCGGTCAATTTGTTGAGTTCTGACGGTACAGCGCGTGCCTTGCCCCACGAGACTGACACCGTTAGTCTGGATTCGTCGCGGCGGATATTGAGCTTTCGCTTTAGCGAAGAGATATCGCCCGACCCCGCGAGGCTCGAGATCACCTTTCGCATACCAATTGCGGGTGTACACGGGATATGGAGTCCGATCCGCACCAGCCACCCGGGCAACCAGTGCTCGCTTTCCTGGGCCCACGAGTTCCACAGCAGTGCAGCGCTCACTCCATCGATCGCCGCGTTCGTGAACCGCGATCTGAAGACTCAGGCTATGCTCGCGCTTGCAGAGCAGGCCGCCGAGACGGCCTGGAGCATTAGCCTGTCACAAGCTGGTGAGTGCTACTTCGCGAAGTTCGCCTACCCGGATTCTGGTTCTCTGCCGGTTGAGTCGTGGGACACCATCAGCTTCTACATTGAGGACAACTCTGCAGACAGGAGCGTCATCGAGTCAGTTGCACTGGTAACAGAGTATATTATGGCACAGAGTCCGCGTCCCGCTTCTGCGAAGGTGCCCGACTGGGCTTGGGACCCGGTGTACTGCACCTGGTATGCAGCACACGCGACGATAGATGCCGATTGGGTGGAGCGAACCGCGGCGATTGCCGCAAAGCTTGGGTTCGGCCAGATCATCCTGGACGACGGTTGGCAGAGGGCCGAGCGCGCTCGAGTGACCACTATGGCCAACCTCAAAGACTGGTTTGCGAAGACGGGAGACTGGATTGCCGCACCGGAAGAGTTCCCGAATTTCCCCGAGCACGTCAAGCGTGTCCAGTCGTTGGGGCTCAAGTACATTCTCTGGTGGGACCCGTACGGCATTGGCAGGGAATCATCGGCGTACCGCAAGTTTGCCAGTCGAGTGTCCGCCCAGGATTGGGAGCCCGAGGGACGCAGGTATCTTTGCGTCCAGGATGAGGTGGCAAGCCAGCATATCATCGACACCGGAGCGAGACTGGTCTCAGATTATGACGTCGATGGCTTCAAGGTGGATTTCCTTTACGCGGTCGATACTCACATCTGCGAGATCGATGGTCACAGTCATTTCGAGCCTACGGTAAGCCGAGCACTGATGCGAACAATGGCTGATCTGTTGGATGCAGTGTTGACTGCCAAGCCGGAGTTCAACATGGTGCATGTTGGAGGGCCTGTACTGACCACTGTAGCGAACTCGATGAGGGGGGTGGATGTGCCATTTGACGTGGACAGCAACCTCTACTTCCTGGCCTACTCCCAAGCCATGACAGCGAATGTGCCTCTTCAGTCAGACCCGCTGTTCTGGTCGAGCGAAGATTCCGCAGAGGAAGTGGCGAGACATCTGATTTCCTCAGTCTTCTTCGTGCCCTGCATCTCAATGGATCTTGCAGCACTGAGCGAGCGAGACCTTGATCTGATCGGCGCGTGGATGGGGTTCTACAGACAGCACAAAGACGTTCTGAGAGCCGCTGCGCGCAGAGTTACTACAGTTGGACCGGTGATCTCATCCGTCGTCGCTGAAACGTACGAACTGGATATCGTAGGTCTGTTCCGCCCCCTGCCTGTGGATATCCGAGGGGTCAAGGAGACGATTGTGCTGAACGCCTCCGCGTCCGCCGAAGTTGTTGTCTGCGGTGGATCGGGGGGCTCGTTCAAAGCCATAATCTATGACCCGAGGCTCCGGTTTGTCTGCGAGCGGCGAGTGGCGCTCAGCGGCTACACGACCATTCAGGTGCCCGCAGGCGGGTATATGCGCCTGATCGAGGAATAGAGGTGCATCGGTGATAAGACAGACGAGAGCCCCCTACAACACTTGTGCTAAGCTCGAGCTCGGCGACTTCTGCGATGTCATCCGGTATTCCGCGTCTGGGCTGGAGATTGGGTTTGTGCTGGAGATGCAGGACGCCGCCCCCAGTTTCTCTTTCGGTTCAGCCGCTGCGTCTACAGTCCAGAGTGTTTACACTTCTGTGGCGGACCGGGACAGGAGAATCAAGGATGACGGTAACTGGTTGTCTCTGGAAGGACGGCTTCTCAGTCCCGCCGGGGACGACTCTGGTGTTCGATACCGACTGGAGATAGAGCGAGAGGCTCCATCCACCATCGGCAAGGTGACTCTCTTCGGTCGGTCGGAGTTCGACGACAGACCGGTCACGCTGAGGTTCGTCGAAACCCGGCCGTTCGAAGCCGTCCTCGAGTACCGCAACGACCCTACGTGTTACGCCGCGCCCTATCAGGAGACTCCGCTGGTCCTCTGGCGAACCGGGGAACGAGGGATCGTCACGTGTTTCGGGAACGGCAACGTTAGGCCGTATGCGTTCCGGGATCGGGTACATTCTGCGACGTACTTTGCCAGCGAGTTCGAGTTCATTCTGGCAGAGTATAACATCGGATGCCGGATACCTCCGATTGCCTACAACACGCTGGTGCAGGAGACGGGGGGTATGCTGGACCAAGACATGGAGCAGCAGAGGTTGCCGGAGGACTATGAGCAGCGGCTCCGATATCTGCAGAACCTCGGTGTTGATCGCGTGATACTCCATTCTCCCTGGCAGAAGCTTCACGGCCTGTGGGAGCCCAGACACCCGGAGTTGTACTGGTCGATTGTCGAGTATGCGCACCAGATCGGCTTGAATGTGCTTGCGTACTGGAACCCAAACGCGTTCGAGACCCCTCACGCATTTGAAGACGACATACTCTTCACGTGGCCAGGCCTGGGGCCGGACTGGGGCAAGACGCTCAGAATGGCAGATGTTGGTCGCCCTGGCGGGGAGGCTCTGGCCAGGAGAAGTCTGCACGACTGGCTGGAGACCAACCGCAGTCTCGACGGCATCTACATCGATCTGTTCTGGTCGTTCGGCGATCGCTCGCAGGGTTTGATCAGGCATAGCTTCCCTCAGGTTGAGCGCTTGAGCAGGTGGTGCATTGAGCGCCTCAGAGAATGGCGAGAGGACTTCATCCTGATGTTCAACGCGCGCTACTATGGGCCGCCTTCGATGTTCAGGGTGGGGGAGCCGCTCTTCGGTGAATGGACTGACGCGGGCGATGAAGTGGTCGAGAGCGGGCGCATATTCGGAGGCGCGAACATGTGGCCCATCATCGGTCTGGGAGACGAATCCGTGGGACTTGACTTCGTCCCAATTACCGATGACAATATGAG
>CAYSLA010000045.1:0-2023 GCA_964431685.1 uncultured bacterium
ATATCGCCGAGGCTCTTGGTAGAGAGAAACTTTGTATTCGATTGTTTGGTGGAGGCGGGGGGACTCGAACCCCCGTCCAAAAGAGTGTCAGCAAAAGCGTCTACGAGCATATCCTGCGATTTTAGTCTCGGGCGGCGGACTCCCACAGGCGGGATTCGTTAGCCCCAGTCCGTTTGGTTGTCCTCGACAGTCGCCGGACTTGAAATGTCGAGCTAGCCGGTTAAGGTTACACCCGTATCCGTTCACACCGGCTGAGAACGGGCGGATGCGCTGTCAATTAGGCAGCGAGAGCGTATTCGTTATTCGCGTTTACGTTTGTTGCCGCTTTTTAACGAGGCCAACGGCGCCTCGGCTCGCAGCTTGAGCCCACCTCTCCCCTGTCGACACCACTCGCCCCCAAGAGGAATGTGGGAATACGCCATACTATTATTATACCCCAATTTGATAGACGCGGGCAAGGCAACTTTCTTGCAGAATAGCGCTCCAGGATGTTGACATATTGTCAGTACTGGGATAAAGTAGAAGTAGGGGATAACTGTGGAGGACAAATCAGTGAGGCTACAGGAGTTCAGAAAGCTGATCAAGGCCGAGTTCGGCTCGGACCTCCAGCACGCCACGCCGGCTAACGTGCGCGAGTTCATCGACACCGTTCAGGACGTAACCCTGCCCAACGAGATCGGCAGGCGCATCGTCCTCGACGAGTCCTTCAACAGCTATGAAGAGATCATCAAGGACTTCTTCGCAAAGATGCTGGAACTCCCGCCCGAGGAGGCAATGGTAGCGTTGTACCTTCTGGCCCTCGAGCTGGCTTTCTCCGGAATCGAAAGCCAGTATGCCGACCGCTTCGCCAGGCTATTCCCGGACGTCGACTAGGAACGAGAAACCCTCGCATGAACGGACTCGAAACAGCCCTTCTCATCATCGTCGGCCTGCCGGTGGCAGGACTGAGCACAGTTCTGGTCGCGTGGATACTCCGGAGCTGGTCGCTCAAGACCCGTGAACTCAAGCTCAAAGAGCAGCAGTTCCATCTCGAAGCCAGAATCAGGCGGGAATCGGTGGACCAAAAGATGCTCGCTTCGCACGAGTCGAGGATGGCTTCTTCACAGATGGAGAAGATGGAGGCCGAGCTCATAGACATGCGCGCACAGATAAGCGACCTTACGACAAGACTTACAGCTTTCACCGGAGCTGCTTCAACTTCATCTCACGACGCTCAGACGGATTTCGAACCGGAACCTAAGAGGATGATGGAATAGCGGCCCTCACGGTTCTTCCCCGTACCTGGACACGAAGTATCTCTTGCTGACATACCATTCACGCATCTCGTGCCAGGTGGACAGCGTGCCTTTGGTCTTTGGGCCCGGTGGGCGAGCCTTTACGTGTCCGTCACAGTAGAGGTAGTTGTTGACCAAGCCGTGCCAGGGCTTGCCGCTATTGACGATGTGAACAACACCCTCGCTGTAGCCCTGAACTCTGCTCCAGTTCGCACAGCGGTAGATGTAGTCCAGAGAATCCCGGAATCCGCCCTCCAGGTGCATTCCCTCATACAGCAGCACGGTGCAGGCCGGCTCTTCGATATTCTCCACCCACGCTCCGCAGAGCAGAGAACAACACGTCGGGTACTCGACATCGGGAGGGCTTCGGAGGTAACTGTTCATGGAATACGTGCGAGGAGCATACAGCCCGTGCCAGTCTTTGAGTACCGGGCAACACCAGATGGACGACACTCCGCGCTGGTTGATGTAGAGTTCCAGTCCGCCGGAGCCAGTCTGCGACCAGTAACTCCGGTCACCCACGAGCCCGCCCGGAGCGGGCCAGTAGCCTTCCCAATCCTGCTCATACATTGAGAAGGCATCCCCAAACTGCCGCAGGTTTGATGCACACTGGGCACGCAGGGCCATCAGTTTGGCCTTGCCCAGGATGGGAAACAGGATAGCCGCAAGAATGGCGATTATGGCTATCACGACCAGTAGTTCGGTCAGCGTGAAGCCTCGATTGCGCGACATCGCATACAACCCCGCTA
>CAYSLA010000045.1:2123-22760 GCA_964431685.1 uncultured bacterium
GAGGCGAGAGTGCTGCCATAGACGATTGCTCTGCGTAGGTTCGCTTCGGTGAAATCATCAACGCTGGCCATATAGCCCATGCATCCGCCAGCGAAGCTGTCCCCGGCGCCTGTGGGATCAACCACTTCGGTCAATGGGTAAGAGGCAGCCGAGAAACAGTAGTCGGAATCGCAGTACATCAAAGACCCGTGCTCACCCTTCTTGATGATCACATATCTCGGACCAAGCTTGCGAATCTCGGTAGCCGCTTTGGTAATGTTCACCTCGCCGGTGAGCTGCCGAGCTTCAGCATCGTTTACGAACGCGATGTCTACCCTTGCGAGGACCTTCTTGAGTTCATCGGGCTTGCTGGATATCCAGAAGTTCATTGTGTCACAGGCCGTCAGTTTGGGGTTTCGCACGTGGTCGAGCACATCAAGCTGCAGCGTAGGGTCGATGTTCGCGAGAAACACGTACTTCGAGTCCTTGTAGTCCTCCGGCAAATCCGGCGCAAAACTCTGAAACACGTTCAGCTCAGTGGCGAGAGTGTTGGCCTGGTTCATGTCGCCCTCGTAGCTGCCGGCCCAGTGAAACGTCTTCCCTTCAACAATCTTTATGCCGCGGATATCCACCCCGCGACCGGCAAGAAACTCCAGGTGTTCTCTGGGAAAGTCCGCTCCGACCACCCCCACTACTCTCGCAGGAGCAAAGAAACTAGCCGCGACTGACGAGTAGACGGCCGCGCCGCCAAGCGCCCGCTCGACCCTTCCCGCGGGCGTCTCAACAGTATCCAAAGCAACGCTGCCAACTATCAGCACGCTCTCACGAGCGTCCGGAACAACCATTTCTACCTCTCAACGATTTCTGCTTCTGCGTCCGAACAGCCGATCCCATATTACCGCAAGCAGGAACTTCGGTAATACAGCCAGCTTGTATATCTTTCGGGGATCTTTCGCGAACCGGTACGCCCACTCCAACCCGTGTTTCTGCATACACTCAGGCGCACGCTTGATGTTGCCCGAGATCACGTCAAACGAACCGCCGACACCCATGGCAACCTGCACGCCGGTTTCGGCCAAATGACTCTTGATCCATTTTTCCTGCCGGGGTATCCCCAGCCCAACGAGCAGCGCATTCGCTCCCGAAGCCTTGATCTCCGCGGCAACTGCCTCACTCTCGTCGTCCGTAAAATACCCGTCCCGGCATCCGGCGATCCGGAGTCCCTGATAGCATTGCTGGAGATTCTGGGCGGCTTGCTGTGCCACACCGGGCTTGGCCCCCAGCAGATAGACGGTGAAGCCCTCCCGAGCGGCCATCTGGCACATCCGCTGCGCGATGTCGCATCCCGTTACCCGGCAGGGAAGCGCGTCGCCAGCAAACCGCGACCCAAGAAGAACCCCGGTTGAGTCGGGGGTCACAAGGTCCGCCTCGTTGATGATACGGCGGAACTCTTCATCTTCCTGAGCAATGGTGATGGCGTAGGAATCCGCGGTCACTATTATGTGACCCTGACCGCTCCTCACAAAATCGAGGATCGCGGCAAGGGTGGTGTCCATATCCACCCGGTGGACTCTGCACCCGAGAATTTCCACTGAGTCCGGCAAGTTCAAGAGCGTACCAGCCTCACCAGCGCCGACTCCGTCGGCTGCCGGCCTTTGCCCCTCCATAGTCGCGTTCATTCGGGTTAGTCGCCTAGGTGCCTTCCGTCCAGGATTCCAGATACACGCGCTGTTCTTCCGTGAGAACGTCGATTTCGATGCCCATTGCGCGCAGCTTCAGGCTGGAAATCTCCTCGTCGATGTCCTTGGGCACACTGTAGACTTTTTTCTGCAGCTTGTCGTGGTTCTTAACCATAAACTCCGAGCACAAAGCCTGGTTCGCGAAGCTCATATCCATGACCGACGCGGGATGTCCCTCTGCGGCGGCCAGGTTCACAAGGCGCCCCTCTCCCAACAGATAGATCCGGTGTCCGTTGGCCAGTGTAAACTCTTCGACGAAGTCGCGAATCACTCTTCGGTTCGTGGCGATGGCCTCCAGGGCCGGAATATCCAGTTCCACATTGAAATGACCGGAGTTTGCGACTATGGCGCCGTCCTTCATAGCCTCCCAGTGCTCTTTGCGCACCACGTGGATGTCGCCGGTCACAGTGCAGAAGACATCGCCGATCTGAGCAGCCTGAGCCATAGGCATCACCTGATAGCCATCCATAACTGCCTCAAGAGCGCGCAGCGGGTCGACTTCGGTCACTACCACTCTCGCGCCGGCGCCCTGAGCTCGCATCGCAAGACCCTTGCCACAGTATCCGTATCCGCCAATCACGAAGACCTTGCCGGCATAGAGGACATTGGTGGCTCGCAAAATGCCATCCAGCGAGCTCTGCCCGGTGCCGTAACGATTGTCGAACAGATGCTTCGTGTTGGCGTCATTCACGGCCACTATCGGGTAGGCCAGAACTCCGTCCTTCTCCATACTCCGCAGCCGGATGACACCCGTCGTGGTCTCCTCCGTGCCCCCCAGAATCGATGGGATCAGGTCGGTACGCTTCGAGTGAATTACACCCACCGTGTCAGCGCCGTCGTCCATGGTGATCGCTGGCTTGGCATCAAGAGCCGCGTTGATGTGATTGTAGTAGGTGTCGTTGTCCTCGCCTTTGATGGCAAAGGTGGCTATCCCGAAATCCTCGACCAGGGACGCAGCTACATCATCCTGTGTGCTCAGCGGATTGGACGCGCACAGATACACCTCCGCCCCACCGGCTTTGAGCGTGCGTGCGAGGTTCGCGGTCTCAGTGGTCACGTGCAGACACGCGGCCAGCGTAATGCCCTTGAGCGGCTTCTCTTTTTCGAACCGCTCTCGAATCAACCGCAGAACAGGCATTTCCTGCTCGGCATATTCAATACGAAGCTTGCCTTTGCCGGCAAGCTTGATGTCTTTAACGTCGTAGTTCATCAATTCCTCCGATGATTATGCGCCATTGGTAATGTTGCGCCGTATGGGATCGACTATGACCCCGTCAAACACCGCTGCGTTGGATTTCACTTTGCACTGATCGCCGACCACACATCTCTGGAGCATCGTGTCCCGCATAACGCAAGCGCCTTGCCAGAGTATGCTCTCGCGTACCACGGCTCCCTGCTCCAGCACACAGTCATCGGCCAAGACCGAGTACTCCAGCAGCTTCGCCCCGCTCTCTATCCGGCAGTTGTTGCCTATGACCACCGGGTAGCCGATTTCGGCGCTGGGATCAATTTCCACATTCTCGCCCACCCACACGTACTTCCGGGCCTCATCCAGCGGGATCCGAAGTTCAGCTCGTCCGCTCAGAGCGTCACGATGGGCTTCCTGGTACTGCTTCAAGCTCCCAACGTCCTTCCAATAACCGGATGTCAGGAATCCGTAGAATCTCGATCTCTGTTCAATCAACAAAGGCAGCAGATTGTTCCCGAAGCCATACTGCACGCCCTTGGGAATGAGTTCCAGCACCTGTCTGTCGAAAACGTAGACGCCGGTATTTGCGGCGTTGGAAAACATCACTTCGCCTTTCGGTTTCTCCAGAAAGCGAGTGACCCGTCCGCGCTCATTGGTCAGAGCGATGCCATACTCTGAAGGGTCGTCTACGAGCGAAAGTGCGATGGTCGCAGAAGCGCGCTTTTCCTTGTGGAACCTTATTAGACGTTTCAGGTCAATGTTGATGAGGTCGTCCCCGCCCACCACCAGCAACACGTCCTCATCGAAGAAGTCCTCGCACCTCTTGACGCTTCCGGCGTCTCCCCACAGCGCGTCTTCCGGGGAGAACTGAATGCGGACGCCCCATTTGCTTCCGTCGCCAAAGTAGTCCATTATCTGATCGCCCAGGTAATGGACATTCACCATCAGGTCCTTAAACCCGGAGGAAGCAAGGCGCTCAACGATGTGTTCCATGACGGGTCGGTTCACCACAGGCACCATCGGTTTGGGGACATTACGGGTGAGCGGGTCCAGACGCGAGCCGACGCCCGCCGCTAGAATCATTGCCTTCAACGGGGGACCTCCATCCCAATCAGCTTTCGATCTGTTTCACGCAATCGCCCACTGCTTCCGCAACAGCCTTCACGTCATCAGCGGACAGGTCCGGGTGAACAGGCAGACTCAGAACCTCTGCCGCTGCCCGCTCAGCTTCCGGAAAGTCACCTTGCTTGTGGCCAAGATGTGCATAGGCTCGCTGCAAGTGCAGAGGGCTGGGATAGTATACAGCCGAACCCACACCCCGCTCACCGAGCATAGCCTTGAGCTCGTCACGGCGAGGGTATCGAAGAGTGAACTGGTGATAAGTGTGGAAGTTTTCCGGCTTCGATACCGGCAGGGTCATGGGCAGACCCTCAAAAGCCCGAATATAGTACGCGGCGTTTGACCTTCTTGCTTCGTTCCATTCTTCTATCCTGCGCAGCTTCACTCGCAGTATGGCCGCCTGCAATTCATCCAGTCTGCTGCAGTAACCAACGTACTCATAGGAGTATGTTTCGTCCATGCCGTGGAAACGCAGTGACCTGGCCTTTGCGGCCACGGCCTCATCGCTGGTCAACACCATGCCTCCGTCGCCGCAGGCGCCAAGGTTCTTTGTCGGAAAGAAACTGAGCGTGGAGGCGGCACCATATGCGCCGATTCCTTTGCCGTCGTGTTTGGAGCCGATTGCCTGTGCTCCATCCGAGACTAGCACAAGCCCGCGAGATTTCGCGATCGCCTCTATGCGCGATATGTCCGCGCACTGGCCGTAAAGATGCACTGGCAAGAGAGCCTTCGTCTTCGGGGTAATCTTCTTTTCGATCTCTTCAGGACTAATGTTGAAGGTATCCGGATCTATGTCGGCAAATACAGGCTTTGCGCCAACGATGATGATCGCCTCGGTGGTGGCCACGAATGTGTAGGGAGTGGTTATGACTTCATCGCCAGGCCCAACCCCGTTCGCCGCAAGGGCGATCACAATGGCATCGGTCCCTGAGTTCACTGCTATACCAAAGCGTGCATCACAGACGCCCGGGGCTTCAGCCTCCAGCGCCTTGACGTTGTCCCCGAGGATGAACTGGCATTTCTCGAACACCTCTTGAACGGCTGTGTCTATTTCGTTCTTCAGCGCCAGGTACTGGGCCTTAGGATTTGCTATTGGTATGGCCAACTGGCTCGCTCCTTGGATTGTGCACGGACTTTATATTACGGGGATATTA
The DNA here is from genome assembly GCA_964431685.1 of uncultured bacterium. Taxonomy (GTDB): domain Bacteria; phylum Armatimonadota; class UBA5829; order UBA5829; family UBA5829; genus CAYSLA01. Next base: position 7,304 of record CAYSLA010000045.1, read on the forward strand.
TGGCGGTTTGTCCATTCGCCTGTCAAATCACCGAATTGGACTCGCGCGCGTGTAATCTGTTATCATTGGTTGGCAATTTGGACTCTTAGTAACGCCGCGGGCAGGAATCCCTTCGGCGGTTTTCTTTGTGAGTAAATGGAGGATGCGGCCGGATGAACGATGCGAAGACTCTGAGCGAACTGATATCAATGTCGAGGGAACTGGGAAGACCCGAGAATGACTACGTGGTGCTGGGCGAGGGAAACACTTCGGCCAGGATCGATGACAGCTTCTTCTATGTGAAGGCCAGTGGCAAATACCTGCGCGACTCAGACGAGAACACATTTATCAAAGTCAAGCTTCCCGAGGCAGTCGCAATTCTGGACAAAGGCAGCCTGACCGATGACCAGATAAAGGCGGAACTGGCGGCTGTGTGTGCAGACACAGACAATCGTCTTCGCCCGTCCATTGAGACCACGTTTCACGCATATCTTCTAGGCCTGCCTGGCGTCAACTTCATTGGCCACACCCACGCGACAGCAGTAAACGCACTGACCTGCAGCAACAACGCCGAAGCCTTGATCAGCGGCAGAATCTGCCCGGATGAGATTGTTTATTGCGGAATTGAGCCTCTGTTTATGGAATACTCCGATCCGGGCCTTGAGCTTGGGCGACAGATCCGAGAGAAGATCGCCGAGTACTCGAAGCGCAACGGCTGTAACCCGAAGGTCATACTAGTACGCAACCACGGAATAATTGCCATCGGTGCAAACGCGCACGAGGTGGAAGCCATCACGGCGATGTACTGCAAGACCTGCCGTATTCTGGCGGGAGCGGTCAATTTCGGAGGCGTTCATTTTATGTCTCAGAGCAATGTCGACCGCATATACACCCGCCCCGACGAAGACCAGCGAAAACAGCAGTTCAAGGCATCCAAGTAGTTCGGTAATTCCGGATGATCGACATTTTGCGCGGCGGCGCTAGATAAGAGAGGGTATAACCGCATGAGCGACGTGCTAACACGATACAAGACACTAGATTACAAGCTCCCGGACAAGAACCTGGCGTGGAGAATGCACGAGTCTGGGGTTGAGAATTTTGGAAGCGACAGCCAGGCGGACACGCTTCCATTGACAAAGCCCGGACCCAACGAGGTTCTGACACGTGTAGACGCCATAGGAATCTGTTTTTCTGACGTTAAACTGATAACCCAGGGATCCAGCCATCCGCGGATCACCGGAAGAGATCTTGTCAACGACCCGGTCACACCCGGTCACGAGGTCTCGCTGACCGTGGTTGAGGCCGGAGAGAACTACAAGGACAAGTACAAACCCGGAGACCGCTTTATAGTCCAGGCGGATGTCTACTACAAAGGCGCAAACCTCGCTTACGGTTACGTGCTCGCCGGAGGCATGCAGCAGTACGGCATTGTTGGCGAAGAAGTTCTGAACGGTGATGAGGGCTCTTATCTGATACCTGTTTCAAGCAAGACAGGATACGCTGAGGCGGCCCTGGTGGAGCCGTGGACTTGTGTGGTGGCCGCGTATCGCATACATCCGAGAAAGTCTATGCTGGCTGGAGGATCCGCCCTGGTTGTGGGAGCGCAGGACGGCGCCTACGTTCTTGACTCCGACCTCGTAAAGGAAGGCGCACCTGCAAAGGTTGTCCTCGCGGGAGTGTCGGACTCGGTGAAGCAGTCCGTTAGGTCTATCGTGACCTCCAGTGAGATTGTTGAGATCGGCCCGTTGAGCGCTACGGCTGTGAAGGCTTTGACTCAGGAACGAACCGGCGAGAAGGGCTTTGACGACATAATCGTGCTGGGGACTCCAGACGCGGACCTGGCCGAGGCGCTGGGAACCGCGCTGGGGCGCAACGCGGTGATGGCTGTAGCGGCAAACAAGCCGATCGACCGCCCCATACAGGTAGACGTGGGCCGTGTGCACTACGACTACATAGACTATGTCGGCACAAAGACCGGCCGGGTCGCGGAAGCATATAACAAGAGCCGGGATTCGGAGTTTACGGCCGGCGGGACCGCATGGTTTATCGGAGCAGCAGGACCGATGGGTCAGATGCACGTTCAACGAGCGGCGATGATGAAGGGCGGGCCTAAGAAGATGTTGTGCACTGATGTGGACAACAGCCGGCTCGACTACCTGAAGAGCAGCGTGAAACGCTCCGCCGAGGAAAACGGCGTAGATCTGATCTTCCTGAACCCAATGGAAGCGGGAGACGAAGCGCTGCGCAAGACCATCGCTGATCTGACCGGCGGAAAGGGCTTCGATGATATAGTTGTATTGGCTCCCGTAGCAGCTCTCATCGCCGGGGCCATCGAGCACCTTGCGGAGGGCGGCCTTATGAACATTTTCGCCGGCGTGCCGAGGGGAACCATAGCCACGATCGATCTGAGCGTCACCTTTATGAACGGCAACCGATTTGTGGGCTCCAGCGGGTCGAGGCCGGCTGACATGGTTGACACGCTCAAGTATACCGAGGAAGGCGAACTGCCCACGCGGAACTCGCTTGCGGCTGTCGGCGGGATCGACGCGATGAAAGACGGGGTTCTAGCCGTGAAAGCGGCGAAGTACCCTGGCAAGACCGTTATCTTCCCCCAGATCACGATGCCGCTCACGGCAGCTACTGACCTGAAGGGTGTGCTGCCCAGCGTCTACGAGAAGCTTGTTGATGGTAAGTTCTGGACGCAGGCGGCAGAGGATGAGTTGCTTCGACTCAAACTTCAACTGGACTGAAAGCAAGGAGACTAACGAAAAATGGGTTGTAAGAGATTTCAGGAAAGAGTCGTCTGCGTCACGGGAGCCGCTCAGGGTCTGGGAGAAGCCTTATCGGAGAGGTTCGCCTCTGAAGGCGCATCGGTCATTCTGACAGACGTGAACGAAGACGGAGTCAAGGGCACCGCTCAGAGGATTGCGGACACCTACGGTGTTCGCACATTAGGACTCAGGATGGACGTAACCGACGATTTCGCCGTGCACTCAACAATGGAGATGGTTGAGCGCGATTTCAAGCGGCTGGACGTCCTGGTAGCGAACGCGGGAGTCTTGAAAGCGTATGAGCTGACGGAGTTCCCCGTAAGTGAGTGGAGGATGGTCCTTGAGGTAAATCTCATCGGCTACATGATTTGCGCGAAACACGCCTGCCAGATAATGAAGAACCAAAAGTCCGGCAACATCATCCAAATCAATTCCAAATCGGGCAAGAAAGGCAGCTTCCGGAACTCGGCGTACGCGGCAAGCAAGTTCGGCGGAATAGGCCTGACCCAGTCTCTTGCCCTGGAAATGGCGCCGTACGGAGTGCGGGTAAACGCGGTTTGTCCCGGCAACCTGCTCGAAGGCACTCTTTGGCAGCAGAGTCTGTTTGAGCAGTACGCTCGCACTCAGGGACTCACCGTAGAACAGGTGAAAGCAAAGTACATGGACCAGGTGCCACTGGGACGAGGTTGTGAGTACTCCGATGTAACCAACGTCGTTACATTCCTCGCCTCCGACGAGGCAAGCTATATGACGGGACAGGCGATCAACATCACCGGCGGACAGGAGATGCGCTAGCGGACGCAACTGCTGTCGCAGCAGGCTGGTCTGCGTCACACCTGTCCACTTCGATAGCCTGCCGACTATTCCTGGCTTAGCCTCTCCCAGGAAACAAGGTCAGACAAGGAGCGCTTGGGGTTGGGAGCCGGGTACTCGGCAGGATAGCCGACGGTTACGATCGCCACCGGCTCCAGCTCATCCTTTGCTCCGACCGCGGCTGCGACCAACTGGGGGTCAAAGTTGCCCGCCCAAACACTCGCGAGCCCCAGTGATGTCGCGGCAAGCTGGGCGTATGCGGCGGCAATAGTGGCGTCCTGGACTGCGTACAATTGCTCGCCCCGCCTGCCGAACCTCGAGCCGGACACCGCACGATTCGCGCAAAACACCAGAGACACCGGGGCTTCCTTTATGAACGGCTTGTCGGAAGCTGCCCTGGACAGCGCCTCACGGTTGGCCCGTTCCGTCACAACGACCACTTCGAAAGCCTGCATGTTACCCGCTGACGGTGCGGAACTCACGGCCTGAAGCAGAGCTTCCAACTTCTCCTTACCGATACCTCTTGATTCGTATTTGCGCACTGATCTGCGCGCTCTCAGCACATCATCAAAATCCATCTTGTTGCACCTCAGTTCCGGTATAAGTCCGACATGGATAGTATATCCGACTGCGGGACGAATAAACCAGCAGTAGCAGAGACTGTCTCGATTGTTGTGGTATACTGTCAATGGAACAACACCCTATGCGGCAATCCTGGCATGTGTGTCTGCCTGGGAATTAGTTGGGCCGTCACGCACGTATTACAGATGTGGGGGGGGCGCTGGAACGCAGCAAAAGAGAACGTAGTATGATTGTTGACAAGGGAACATGTGTTCGATTATGCTTTGTATCAGGTAGCAGACTGAGGGCTATTCTGGCGTTGGTCGCGCTCTTTCTCCCGTTGACCAGTCCAAACTCTGCACTGGCTACACAGGCCGTGCGGCCGGAGAACTCAGCCCGCATCGAGACTCAAGGTACGGCACTGGAGGAGGCATTTGCGGGAAGCAGCTTAGTAGATATGCGGACCAGCCGGGCAAAACCCGTCGTAACCCTTCGCGACAGATACGGCATACCTCCGCCATCGGAAACCGTGCGAGTGAAGGTCTTTGACCGCGACAAGTTGCCCGCTTCAATACAACCTGCGTTTGCCAACAAGAATGTGCGCGGGGTGACAATTGGAGGCCGGTACATAGCCATACTGCGCACAGATTTCGCGGAAGAATACCACGACATCCTCGATCACGAATTGGTGCACGCATATATATGGCTCGCCGCGCCGAAGGAACTGCCGTTCTGGTTCCATGAGGCCAGTGCGGTCTTCTTCTCAACCAACAAGACCGTGAGCTTCTATGGCAAGTCCACAGACACGCCGGGCGAAATGCGTGGGAAGACCACTGAGCTAACAGATGTTTACAAACAGAAGCTCCAAAACTTCCGATTCCTTACTGAATACGTGGGAGAGGACAAGTTCAGGAAGTGGTATGCTAACGCCGTAATGACGGGCGATGTAAGCGCCCGTCCTCTCCTCGGCCTATCAGAGAAACTGCCTGACGAAGACGTAAAGCCGAGACCTTTTCCCGTCGCCGGAGCCGGTCTGGCCGTGGGAGTCGTAGTTCTGGCCGGGTCAGTCGCGATGCTTTTGTCGAGGCGGAAGAAGAAACTGGTTATAGATATCGAGTAAACGTAGAAAATAATCTTCTTCAGGGGCTAAAGATGTTTTCTGCAGGTGCCATAATCAATGGTAAGAGCAAGTATTTTGGGATGACAAAGGCAAACTCTTCGAAAGAAGGGGACGCAAAGCCAGCGGGACTAAACCCTGCATTCTCATTGAGCAGCCTGGAAGGCCGCCAGCGGCGGCCGACAGGACTCACCCGAGGAGACTCGGAGACCTTTGCAGGACACGTCGGTCGGGTTGCCGTTTCCAGCCTTCGGGGTTTGCCTTTTTGGCATGTACTGAGTTATAATGCCTTTGTCAATGACGATGTTGTGGGTGACCACCCGCCATTGATTCTCTTTACCCGAAGGCCATTGCGGAAAGGGTAAACGGAGGCTTCAGATGAAAATATCCAGTGCTGAGTGCGGAAGAGCCACGGCGGGTGCGAGCCAGGCCCAGGCAAAGATACTGCCCAGCGTCAGGCCGAAGAGCATGGGCGGAATCAAGGCTTCTGAGAAGAAGATACTGTCTCCGCTTGAACGAGGCATGGCCGTGGCAGAAGAGGCTTTGGCTGCGGTGCCGGAGATACGCGAGGACATAGTGGCTGACGTCAAGGATCGAATCAGCCGGGGCGAGTACAATGTTTCGGGCGATGAGATTGCGGACATGATGCTGCGCCGACTTGCGGCAGACCGAATCAGATAGATTCCGGCTGTGTAGGGCATCACTGAGGAGCAAGGCGATTCTGCAGGTCGCCTTGCTTTTTTGCGTGTTTGGCGGAGGATTTCCTGCACCTGATAGCGAACTGAGGTATTTGGAGTTAAGGCGGCACATACATGGGCGAAGTTTTCGCGGTGGTAAACCAGAAGGGTGGAGTAGGCAAGACGACAACGGCGGTCAACCTGTCCGCTGCGCTTGCGGCCGCCGGTAAGAAGTCCCTGTTGATTGATATGGACCCGCAAGGCAATGCATCCAGCGGCGTAGGGGTCGTGAAGTCCAGCCTGGAGCGGTGCATATATGACGTGATCATCAACGGTGCCACCATGGATGAAGTCATAGTACACACGGACACACCAGGCCTTGACCTGGCGCCGGCCAGGCTCGATCTCGCTGGTGCGGATATCGAGTTGATCTCAGCAATGAGTCGTGAAACCAAACTCAAGGAAGCAGTTCACACAGTCAAGGACAGATACGACTACGTTGTCATAGACTGCCCGCCGTCCCTAGGGTTGCTGACAGTGAACGTGTTGACGGCTACAGAGTACGTGATACTGCCCATCCAGTGTGAGTACTATGCTCTTGAAGGTATAAGCCAGCTTCTGCGAACCATCGAGCTCGTTCGACAGCACCTCAATCCCAACCTTGAGATTGCAAAAGTGCTGCTCACTATGTTCGACTACCGCACACGCCTGTCTGAGCAGGTCGTGGAAGAAGTACGGAGGTTCTTCAGAGACAAAGTCTCTGCTGTTACCGTGCCGCGAAACGTACGGCTTAGTGAAGCCCCCAGTCACGGCAAACCGATCATAAGCTACGACCCCAGATCAAAGGGGGCGGAAGCCTATACGCAGTTCTCGGAGGAGGTAATCGCGCTTGGAAAAGAAAGGACTCGGTAAAGGTCTCGGTGCCCTCATTCCCAGCGTGATGAGCGAGGGCGGAGACCCCGGAACTGAAGTTAGCGTGGACCGGATAACGTTCAATCCCTACCAGCCCCGCGAAAGAATCGACGACAGCAAGTTTGAGGAACTGGTCAGTTCGGTTCGCGTGCACGGGATTCTACAGCCTATTGTCGTTCGGGCAAAGGGGGCCGGCGAGTATGAGCTGGTCGCCGGGGAACGGCGGTTGCGTGCTGCACGAGCTGCAGGATTGAAGCGGATACCAGTGGTGGTCAGGGACCTCACAGACGAACAGAGTCTTCAGGTTGCGCTCATTGAGAATCTCCAGCGAGAAGACATTAGTCCCGTTGATGCCGCAGTCGCCTATCATCGTCTGGCCACTGAGTTCGACCTCTCGCAGGAGAACATAGCGCTTGGGCTCGGTAAGAGCCGATCTACGGTCGCGAACACGATGCGTCTACTTGGTCTGCCCAGACCGGTGCTGGATTCACTGAAATCCGGACGCATCTCAGAAGGTCACGCAAGAGCTATACTTGCACTGGATGACGACAACGGGCGGATAGACCTTTGCGACAAGGTTATCTCGCTGGGACTCTCTGTGCGCGAAACCGAGAAGCTGGCGAAAGAGACAACGTTCACCGGCTATCGGAGCGGGTCTGAAAATGTTTCACGTGAAACAACTGCACCGGCACAGGACCCCAACATCCAGGCTATAGAATCGCATTTGCGTGGGCTCTTTGGCACGAAGGTTACTGTATCTCGCTGGAAGGACCGTGGGAGAATCGAGATAGAGTTCTACACCGACGATGATTTCGAGCGCATTCTCGCATTTCTAACTGGTTAGCTACCAGTCTGCTCAATGGGTAAAATGACGAAATATCAGGAGCTTGCTATATGAAGACTCGCGTTCCAATCTACTTTCTCGCGCTGCTGGTTGTGGCCGCCCTCATCTGGCGTTCAGTTCATCCACAGCAACCAAAACTGCCTGGGCCATTGGGTGCCTCACCGTCGTGGCAATCCATGTCCGCGATCGGAGAGATGGGGCCAAGCGGCATCAGCCCGGATGCTCTGCACTGGGCGGGTGCCTGGAATGCCCGAGACAAGGATAACAAGCCGTACGCAGCCGTATGGATCATACCAACGTCTCCCGGCGGCAAGCCGGTCACCAAACGTATGGAGCCCGGATACACTGTGAGCGCCCTCTTCTGGGCCGATTCCCAGACTCTCCGCGCACTACTCACCAGAACCTCGTCTCAGGGCCGATTGCTGGACTCCAGACTCATCTCATTCGGAATATCCAACCCAGACGAGTCGACCGCACTCAAGTTGGCCGATGGCATTTCCTCCATATTGGCCTGGCCTGCCGGCTCGGATGCCATGCTCACGCGTACTAATTCCCCTGGTGTGGTGTTGGCAATTCTGACGAGCAAAGCAGAGACCGTCGGTAAGCCTGTAGTTGTGAACATAGACTCAGACTCTGACCTGGGTAGTCTTTCGGCGATCTCCCCTGACGGTCGGTTGTTCCTGTTCTCTGTGGTTCAGACTGCTCTTGGCGGCTCTCTGGCGTTCTATCTTGGCAATACCGCAGATGGAACCAGCAAGCTCCTGTTCACCACGGATGATCTTCCGGGAAGAGTAGAGCACCTGTCCGTTTCGCCCGTAGGCGTCCTTCTGGTAACCGCAGTGCGAAGTGATTTCGAGACATTCCTGTATCCCTGGGACACTTCGCGTCTTCAGAAGCCTTCAGAGCGCACTGACATAGACATGGCCGCGGCTTGGCCGGATGCCCCCAAGTCTCTCGACTTGCTCACTTACGAAGGCGCGTTTAACTATGCCCCGCTAACCGGAAAGACCAAACCGATATTCGGGTTTGGTGCGACGGACAGATTGACCGAAAGTTGGCGCAGGGAGGCACAAGACGGTCGTCTCTACCTCGCAGGCGAATACTACGTCTCCATATCACTTACTGCCGGCGCAGCCGACGTGAGACGAGTGACCAGGGACGGCAAGGACCAGACACCTATTCTCCCACGCAGACAGCAATGACGAACGCCGCCATAATACTCTATGCCGACGAAGCTCGCCCCACCGATTCCCGCTTAGGCCGCGAGTCCCGGGTGCTGGGGGTTCTGGACGAAGCAGGGGTCGCACCCGTGTTCGCCGCTTGTGGTTCTGCGCCCCAATCCGGCGTCACAAGCGCAACCCACGAATCTGTCGTGCCGCTGCTGTCCGGCACTCTCACCGCCGAAGCACTGCGCGACGTCGTGCAGCCAAAGCTTGATCCAGCCTCTAATCTCATTCTCTTAACTGACTTCTTGCCAGTGCTGCGGACTGCATTTCTGAGGCGATTACTTACTAGTCACATAGATGCCGCCGCGGATCTGACCCTGGTAGAAGGAGGCCATGAAGCGGAGCGTCAACCAAGCAAGAGCATAATGTGCGTCTCCGCTGCGTTGCTCGAAACGATAGCGTCCAGACTGACCCCGGCTCAGACGCTGGACCTTTCGCTTCACGCAATGCTGAGCCTTCACGCATCGATCCCAATTCGTACTCTCACAATCCCTGCCCATCCCTGCGCATTCTTACCAACCGCTTCCGGCTCCACCCGTACTTCGGAATACTCCCGGATGCAGTATCACCCGCTCTGCGAAGCGGAGAAACTGGAAGGCGGCCGCACAGTTCGATACTACTCATTCGCCTCCAGTTCCGCCGGTGAAGGAGGTCAGGACTGATGTCTGAACTGCGCTGGCACCCGCTCTTGGAAGAATGGGTTATTACAGCCACCCACCGGCAGGACCGAACATTTCTCCCGCCGGCGGACTATTGCCCTCTGTGCCCAACTCTGCCAGGGGCATTCCCTACGGAAATCCCGCGACCCGACTACGACCTTGTCGTGTTTGACAACAAGTTTCCCTCATTGAGCACCCCGCCCCCCAGTCCGACTGTAGACCCAGGCGGTATCTACTTGGCCCGTCCCGCCGAGGGTGCCTGTGAAGTTATATGCTACACATCACGGCACGACGCCACGCTCACTGACCTCCCCCTTGAGCAGTTTCGGAAGCTGGTGAGTGTTTGGGCACACAGATATGCGGAGCTTTCCTCTCGTCCTGACATAAACTACGTCTTGATTTTCGAGAACAAAGGTAAGGACATTGGCGTTACGCTCTATCATCCGCACGGTCAACTTTACGCGTTTCCCTTTGTCCCACCAAAGCCGGCAAAGGAACTTCAGGCATCACTATCGCACTTCAACCGCACCGGCCACTGCCTTCTGTGCGACGTCCTGCGGCAAGAACTGACCGAGAACAGCCGGGTCGTGGTGGAAAACGACTCCTTCGTTGTGGTCGTTCCATTTTTCGCCCGCTATCCCTATGAGACATACGTCATTCCCCGGAGACACCATCAGAACATGCTCTCGCTCGACGGAGAGGAGCAATACGATCTGGCCGAGATACTGAAGTTGATTCTACTCAAGTACGATGCACTCTGGGGCACATCTCTGCCTTACATGATGATCATGCATCAATCTCCCACAGACGGGATGGACTACCCGCACTATCATTTCCACATTGAGTTCCACCCGCCCAACCGCACAAAAGAGAAACTCAAGTACATAGCCGGATGCGAGACCGGTGCGTGGACATACATCAATGACACGCTTGCAGAAGAGAAAGCTGCTGAATTGCGGGCAGCCGCGCCGAATACCGAACAATGCACTTTCCTGACCCTGGACGAGTGAGGACTGCAAGATGAAATACAGCCATGCAGATGAGATAGCGTCTCTCTTTGAGCGCAAGTTTGGAGCACCGCCCGAAGCGCTGGTTCGTGCTCCTGGCAGAGTGGACCTGATGGGATCCCACACGGACTACAACGAGGGCTTTGTGCTGGCGGTGGCCGTCAATCGGGACGTACTCGCGGCAGGCAGCCTCCGCGACGACCGGCAGGTGCGTGTCTATTCCCGCAACTTTGAGGAGACAGTCTCCTTTGCCTTGGATCCCATTGAGCGCGACAATGTGCATACCTGGACCAACTACGTTCGCGGAATGCTTCACTTTCTCAGCGACGCCGGCGTCGAACTCCGTGGGATGGACATCGCCATCGACGGCCGCGTTCCCCTGGGTTCCGGCCTCAGCAGTTCCGCGGCTATAGAAATGGCCACTGGTTGCCTCGCGCAACGACTTCTTGGTTTCCAACTCTCTGGCCCTGAGATGGCTCTAATCGGCCAGAAAGCGGAGAACCGCTTTGTTGGAGTCAACACCGGCATAATGGACCAGTTTATGTCTCGGCTGGCAGCGCAAAACCACGCGCTGTTCCTTGATTGCCGCACTCTCGATTATGAGAACATTCCTCTCAACACAACCGACATTAAGGTGGTTGTCTGCAACACGATGAAACCCCGCGGTCTGGTGGACAGTGAGTACGGCCTTCGACGAAGCCAGTGCGAGGAAGCCGCGCGCATTCTGGCTCAGTGGATCCCTGGCGTTACCGCCCTCCGCGACGTCAGCGAAGAGGATTTTCACACACATCAACACAAGCTGCCTGATGTCGTGCGCAGACGCGCCGAGCACATCATCACCGAGAACAACCGCACCTACGCCAGCAGGTCTTACCTCGCCCGGGACGACTTCGACGGATTTGCCCATCTTATGAACGAGTCCTACCGCACGTCTCGCGATCTCTACGAGATAAGCTGTCCCGAGCTCGACACCATGGTTGAAGTCTCCCTCAACGCTCCCGGCGGACTGTCTTCACGCATATCTGGCGCGGGTTTCGGTGGTTGCACTGTAGGGCTTGTGTGGAACAAAGAAGTTGATGCTTTCGTAGACTATGTGACTGTGCAATACGCCCGTCGAACGGGACTGCATCCAATCATATACGTGTGTACAGCCGAGAACGGCGCTGAGTCTGTCTCCTTGCCGTGAAAGGTCTCGCACGCAACGTTTCCAGAGGTAATCAAATGATCAACTGTCCCAAGTGCGGGGCTGAGCTTAAAGAAGAGCAGAAGGTCTGCATTATCTGCGGTGCGCTGACGCCGGCAAGCGGATTCTACTATCAGGATCATACCCGCTGGTACCACTCCAGGAAGCTGCGCATCGCCGGGCTTGCGGTTGCGGCAGTCGTTCTGCTGTCCCTGATCATCAACGCTTTTCGGGTGATGCCGCCGCAGATCGTGGCTGCTGAGTGGTGCGACGACATATCCCAGGGCTTGCTTGCTAATGCACAGAAATACGCCAGTCCCAATCTTACGACCAACCTGCAGGAGCGCATGACTGACACCCGTGCCATCTCTGATGATATTCGTTCTCGGAGCGGCAACGCCTATGTCGACGCCATACCCGGCGAACCAGCGTTCGATGTGGAGGCTGCGCCGACTGAGGCCGCTGTTGACGTTTCGCTTGTTGATCCTTCGGGACAGACCATCTACCAGTGCCACGTCAAGCTCATCAAGTCAGGCCGACGATGGTTGGTGGAGAATGTGAACTGACGAGGCATTGGGCAAGGGAGAGATCGACCTCACCGAAATCCGCATTCTGGCCTCTGATCTTGGGTTCTCCTCCATCGGGGCAACCTATCCGCTGCCCGAGGTCATTTCCATATTCCCGTGGGCGCGAAGTTGCCTATCGTTGGCTCTGGCATACACGCCCGCTCCACAACTCCTGTCCAAACCTGAAGAACCTTGCGCGCGTGTGGCACTCTTCGCCTCATCAGCAGACTACCACACCGTGCTTACCGAAAAGCTAAGCGTCCTCTCTCAGCGCATCAAAGAGCGCTCAAGGGCTCAATGCGCAATCTGTGTCGACACATTGCCGATTCCTGAACGCTTGATCGCCCACATGGCAGGCACCATCTGGCTAGGAAGAAACTGCTGCGCCTTTGCCGGGGGAGCAGGCTCGTTCTGCGTGCTGGGCGAAATCATCACTGACCTTGACCCTCCCGACTCCGTGCCACCTCTCCCGTCCCTCTGCGGCGACTGCACCCGCTGTGTTGAAGCGTGTCCAACTCACGCGCTGAGCGGCGACGGCACTCTGGATCCCACTCGGTGTCTCTCGGCTCTTACGCAGACCCCAGGACATATACCATGCGACCTGCGTCCGCTCCTGGCAGATCGTTTGTACGGCTGCGACACGTGCCAGGAAGTCTGTCCGCATAACGCCTCTGTGCTGCATTCCGAACCTGCGTTCGCTGTCTCACGTCCTCCCGGCAGGCATCCTCTGCTGATTCCACTTCTTGAGCTGTCGACCGCCGGGTTCCGCGCAACCCTCCGGAACTCGCCCATAGGCTGGATTGGTCGAACACGTGTTCGCCGTAACGCCTGCATAGTAGCAGGCAACCTTCGAGCCATTGAAGCGGCCCCCTCGCTTCGCAAGCTGGCTACATGCAACACGCCCACACTCCGCGAACACGCCGAATGGGCATTGGGAAACATCGACACCCGATAGACTACGAGAGTCTGAACAAGGCCAGACTGAGCCGGGAAAACTTGACCCTCCGAGCGCGTGAAGAGTATAATGAAGTGCTGACGATTGTTGCTTTTCCAAGCCACAGCAAACAAGCGAGAGGATGCCCGACCGTTGACTGAAAACACGCCCGAAGTCTTTCCAATAAACATAGAAGATGAGCTCAAGAAGTCCTACATGGACTATGCAATGAGTGTCATCATCTCCCGCGCCCTGCCGGACGTGAGAGACGGGCTGAAGCCAGTCCAGCGAAGAATTCTGGTCGCTATGAACGACCTTCACTTGGGCCCGACCTCACAGCACAGAAAGTCCGCCAAGATCGCTGGCGACACCTCCGGTAACTACCACCCGCACGGTGAGAGCGTAATCTATCCGACGATGGTAAGGATGGCGCAGGACTTCAACTCGCGCTACCCCCTCATTGACGGACAGGGCAACATGGGCTCCATAGACGGCGACCCGCCAGCCGCCATGCGATACACTGAGATGCGGATGTCCGCTCCGGCAGTAGAAATGCTGGACGACCTGGAAAAAGATACCGTCGACTGGCAGGACAACTACGACCAGACGCGAATGGAGCCGTTGGTGTTGCCTGGCAAGTTCCCGAATCTGCTGGCCAACGGCAGCTCAGGAATAGCGGTCGGTATGGCCACAAACATACCTCCGCACAATATTGCTGAGCTCTGCGACGGCATCGTACACTTGATCGACAACCCCGAAGCTACTGCAACTGACCTGATGGAATTCGTAAAGGGTCCGGATTTCCCTACCGCCGCCCTGATACTTGGCACCAAGGGGATCCGTTCCGCCTATGAGACCGGCCGCGGGCAGGTCATTATGCAGGCTCAGAGCGTTATCGAGACTCTGGACAACGGCAAGGCCGCAATTGTTGTAACCGAACTGCCGTACCAAGTCAACAAGTCTTCACTCATTGAGAAGATCGCCAGACTTGCCCGCGAGAAGAAAGTCGACGGTATTACCGATATCCCGGACTATTCTGACCGCCACGGCATTAGAATACAGATAGAACTGCGCCGCGACGCTCAGCCGCGAAAGATCCTCAACTTTCTCTACAAACACACCGAGCTGCGAAAGACGTTCGGTGTAAACATGCTCGCGTTGGTGGACAGCGTCCCACGCATACTCAATCTGAAGTCCGTTATGCAGCACTACATCGATCACCGCTACGATGTGATCGTACGAAGGACCAAGTATGAGCTTCGTGCCGCGCTTCGAAGGGCACACGTTCTCGAGGGCTTCCGGATCGCACTGGAGTTCCTGGACGAGATAATCAAACTCATCCGGAGTTCAGCCAATACCGAGGTCGCTCGGAACGAGATGATGAAGCGTTTCGGCCTCAGCCAGATACAGGCTGAGGCAATTCTCAACATGATGCTGCGGCAGCTTACGGCTCTGGAGAGAGACAAGATCGAGGAAGAGTACAAGGCGCTGTTGAAACGAATCGCCTCACTGGAAGACCTCCTGTCTGACCCGACAAAGGTTATGGGGGTCATAAAGGAAGACTTGCGCTACATCAAGCAGAAATATGGCGAGGCCCGTCGCACACGCATCCTCCCTGTGGAGGCCGAGGAAATTGGGGAAGAGGATCTGATCCCCGAAGAAGAGACCATAATCACGATCACTCGAGACGGCTACATAAAGCGGGTGCCGGTGGATACGTATCGTTCTCAGAAACGCGGCGGGAAGGGCAAGATCGGAGCAACCACCAAAGAACTCGACCGGCTAGCACACCTCTTCGTAGCCACAACGCACCACTACATACTGTTCTTCACCGACAGGGGCCGAGTTTACAGGCTGAAGGCCTATGAGATTCCGCAGACCAGTCGAACAGCCATGGGCACCGCGGTCATCAATCTGATCTCCATCGAACCGGGTGATCGCATAACCGCTACCATAGCGGTCAAAGACATCGACCAGGACGGGTTTATGGTAATGGCTACGGAACTCGGCGAGGTGAAGAAGACTGACCTGAACATGTTCCACAACCTGCGGAGCAACGGCTTGCGGGCATTTGACATCGAAGAGGGAGACGCTCTGCGCTGGGTTGCGATCTCACACGGCAAGGATGAAGTGATCCTGGTAACCAGAAACGGCATGTCCATCCGGTTCAAGGAAGGCGATCTGCGTAGTGCCGGACGCGCGTCCGGC
>CAYSLA010000046.1:0-22525 GCA_964431685.1 uncultured bacterium
TCATTCGCTGACATTGATTTCATATGAGCCTCTTGCAGAATGGCGCGTGAATAAGAACTTCAGGCGCCTGTGCAGAGGGTATCACATTCTGCGCGGACGTGTCCAGTGTTCGCATGAGTTCGGCCGCACTTCAAATCTACAGAACCGCGCTACAATCTTGGCGGCGTTCGTGATGTTTTGAGTTCGTCTGCTTAGCACAGTCGACCCGCGATGAGCCAGCGCCCCGATCCCAAGTCTCTTCCAATCTGTGTTGGGCCCTTTGCGTCTGCCTTGGCCGTGTTACCTGCATGCACTTTCCAATCCGCTGCCGATGTAGTAACCGTCTATCTTGAACGTAGATGCACGGAGCCCAGAAGAGGAGGACCACAACATTCCCATCCCAAATCAACCACTTGCAGGTGAGTGTGTTGTGGCGCGCAGCAAGACTTTGCGCAATATGCTGCGGTCGTATCTTCGAGCCCAAGCCAGAGCGCCATCAAGTGCTTTACCAGAAAAAAATGAAAAAAAATCGCAAAAGCACTTGACAATGCGCAGTTTTTGGGGCACAATGAGTAATAGCAGGACAGTGCGGAATACCGCAATACTGTGCCGCAATATGTTGCGGTGCGCGGTCGAAGCACCCAAACGGTTGGGAATGAGGAGGAAACACATGTTGAGACGTTCGATTGTGCTTTTGCTGATTGTCGCAGGTTTGGCGACATCGGGCTGGGCGGCGCTGCCGGAGGTGAGCATCACCGGTGTCCCCGGTGGAGCTCACTGGCTGTGGGTTGAGGCTGAGGACACTACGTCGAAGCCGTCAAGCGCCTGGCCGGCGGAACGGTCTGGCCTATCGGGACGCCCTGTTGTTGGTCTGTATAGTTCGTTGTATGTAAACGGTCTGGCGAACTGGGCTGAATGGTCAGTGGCTGTCCCAGCCGCTATGTCCGCACCCCGTTACTACACTAGGTACTTTGCGGGAAGGAGCGAGACTGTGGGCATGGACGGCGGGGCGGCAGTGGCAATCCCGCAGGACGGTGCGACTGGATGGGGCAAGGCGGAACTAGCTTCGGCGATCACCGCAGGGAGTCACACATTCAGACAAGTCTGGGCAGCCGCTTCAGCCTTCTATTACGATGGCTGGCTCCTTTATGACGGGGATATCGCGACGTATCCGACAGTTTCAGGCGGCTGGCTGAACCCTGCTGGTATGGTAGCCGCCAATTACCCGACTATAGCCGCCGGGCCGGTAACGCCCAGTTTTGCGGTTACAGGGATCGAAGACGGCGGCGTGAACTACTACTACAGCAAGGACGGTGGAGGCGCGCAGGCTTACACTCAAGGGACTGCGTTTGAGGTGCCTGGTACATACAGGGTATGGGCTGCCGCGTATAGCTCAACACAGACAGTTAGTGGAACGGTCTATCCACGAGGCAGAACACTGGCTGGTGTTGACTTCAAGATTCTCGGTATGGTGCCTAAAGTAAGAATTGACGTTAGCGGCCTGGATGGCGCTTCCCACTGGCTGTGGGTCGAGGGAGAGGATGCTGTTGTCAATACGGGTGGACCGTCTCGAAGATATGACAACACCTACTCAGGCCAGAAAACAGGACCACCCTACACTAACAACTACCTGGCCCAGAGCTATAGCGGAGGAAGCCCTCCCACAGCTACTTGGAGTCTGCGGATTCCAGCACAGATGACCAACAACGCTAAGTTGCTGGTGAAATGCGGGACATCGGTGGTCGGCGGGTCGAGCGTAGAGGTTTCCTTTGATGACGTAGCGGTGGGCTCATTCTCGGTACCTGTTACCACCTACGCTTATCCTTATGAATGGGCTTTGTTTGACCTGTCCGGCGCCATACTACCGCCCGGCTTCAGCCTGACAGCCGGCGACCATACGCTGCAGTTCACGATGCCTGCAGTCCCCAACGGCCACGGCTGGGACGGCCTCCTGCTTTACGATGGAGACTTGGGTATCGCCGGACACCCGAACGCAGAGCGTACTTTCCATGGCAATGGTTCTGTTTGGATGGGCGGAAGTATGGTGCCAAACAGCTATCCAGTGCTAACCGCGACTTCTGTCACGCCGGTGTTCACTGTGGCGGGAACTGAACTGGGCGGCGCTTCCTATTGGATCAGCAAGAACGGTGGAACGGCCGCTCCATTTAATCCTGGCACTGCTCTTGTTATGTCAGGCAACTACTCCGTGTTCGCTGTTGCCTGGGAAACGGTGTTCACCGAAGATCCGATTAACCCCATGCCTCAGCGGCGGATAGTGGCCGGTGCCAACTTTGAACTTCGAGGCATTACCCCAACGACTGTTGAGGATGCCAAACTCGGTCCTGATGGCAGCGATGTCGCAATCAGCGGGGCGGTGGTTTCCGCAGTGTTCGAGGACTACTTGTATGTCCAGGATGGCGTCACCGGAATCCGGGTGGAGTATCCCGGTCACAACGTGACTGTGCCGAGCCGAGTAGACATAACCGGTAAGGTCCAGACCAATGAGAACATGGAGCGCTATATTGCCGCGACACTGGTCGTGCGGTCTGGGGCAAGTCAGGGAACGGTCGATCCGCTCGCAATTCCGAACGGAGCCGTTGGCGGTGGCGATTACCATTACAGCGACTTTCCACTTCAAGTCGGGCAGAAGGGGATGACTAACGGGACCGGCCTGAACAACGTCGGTCTGCTGATCAGAACTTCGGGCCGCCTGGCCGCTCGCATCAGTGACACGAGGTTTGCGATGACCGACGGATATGGTGCGGATCTGATAGTGGACAATCCGATCGGGGCAATGACGATACCTTCAGAAGGCAATCCCTATATGGTGGTTACCGGTGTCGTCTCTTGTGAGCTCAACGGCGGAGGGAATCTGGTACCAGTGGTAATCGCGACTGGGGGTGATGTTCTATCAGAATAAGTCCAGAAGAGCGGTAGCGGGAGGCGTGCTTGCCTCCCGCGCAGACTATGGTGCAAGAAACAGAAAAGGAAGGAAAACAAGATGATGGTGCAAAGAGTACATTTGGTTGGTGCGGCAATGCTACTGATTGTCGCGGTTCTGACGACATCGGCCTATTCGGCTTTGCCGAATGCGAGCATCACCGGTGTCCCCGGTGGAGCTCACTGGCTGTGGGTTGAGGCTGAGGACACTACGTCGAAGCCGTCAAGCGCCTGGCCGGCGGAACGGTCTGGCCTATCGGGACGCCCTGTTGTTGGTCTGTATAGTTCGTTGTATGTAAACGGTCTGGCGAACTGGGCTGAATGGTCAGTGGCTGTCCCAGCCGCTATGTCCGCACCCCGTTACTACACTAGGTACTTTGCGGGAAGGAGCGAGACTGTGGGCATGGACGGCGGGGCGGCAGTGGCAATCCCGCAGGACGGTGCGACTGGATGGGGCAAGGCGGAACTAGCTTCGGCGATCACCGCAGGGAGTCACACATTCAGACAAGTCTGGGCAGCCGCTTCAGCCTTCTATTACGATGGCTGGCTCCTTTATGACGGGGATATCGCGACGTATCCGACAGTTTCAGGCGGCTGGCTGAACCCTGCTGGTATGGTAGCCGCCAATTACCCGACTATAGCCGCCGGGCCGGTAACGCCCAGTTTTGCGGTTACAGGGATCGAAGACGGCGGCGTGAACTACTACTACAGCAAGGACGGTGGAGGCGCGCAGGCTTACACTCAAGGGACTGCGTTTGAGGTGCCTGGTACATACAGGGTATGGGCTGCCGCGTATAGCTCAACACAGACAGTTAGTGGAACGGTCTATCCACGAGGCAGAACACTGGCTGGTGTTGACTTTACGCTGACTGTTGTGCCTGAGCCGGGATCGCTGCTTGCGTTAGCCTGCGGGCTAGCTGGTATGGCAGGATTCGTGAGATACAAAAAGAACTAGCTGGGCGCCGGGCGCGGCCAGGATGGCCGCGCCCGGCTTTCACAAAGTGAGGAGTTACGATGAAGGGCAAGGGTTTCACGCTAATTGAACTGCTGGTGGTCATCGCGATTATTGCCATATTGGCAGCAGTATTGTTTCCTGTTTTTGCTTCTGCCAGGAAGAAGGCCCATCAGACCGCGTGTCTGAGCAACTGTAAGCAGATAGGAACAGCTCTAGTGATGTATTCGACCGACTACGAAGACGTACTACCAGATAACGGATACGCATCCTATGGTGTTTACCAGACTCCAGAGCGGTGGTTCTCAAACCAGCTAATGCCCTATGTGAAGAATGCGAAGGTATGGGACTGTCCAGTTCTTCAAGTGCATGGGTCGATGTTTCACAGTAGAGCGGGCCGCGACTACGGCATGGCGGCGCCGTTCTGCGGCGCCAGATGCGACAGTTTTCAGTCGCTGTCGGAGACGCCGATGATATCGGAGTCGTGGATGATCGGGTTCTACAGCGATAGCCGCAGGGAGTCGTCGCCATCCAGCTTCGCCAGTTGGGGAGTGCACCGAGTCCACATTCGCGGCGCAAACTTCATCTTTGGTGATGGTCATGCCAAATGGTCGAACTACAGGATCGATGAATCAGGTCCGAAAGGTGAGTACAGGCTAGTTCCCGGGAACTTCTCAGCGAACATAGTAGTACAATAGTGCTCTGATTCCCGAACGCAAATTGCACAGGAGGTTCCTAATTGATTACCGTTACAGAGATTGCGGCAAAGGCGAGAGTACACACGGCGACCGCGTCCAGAGCCCTGAATGGAAAGGGAGACGTCGCTCCGGCAACTAGAGCTCGTATTCTCAAGATTGCAAGTGACATGGGTTACCATCCGGAGAAGCTTTGCCGGATTGGCGGGCTGAGAGATTCCACTGTGGGCATAGCGCTGCACCCGCTGAACAACCCAACAGCCACGGGTCAATTCTACTATGCGGTACTTGATGCGATTCAAGAAGAGCTTGCGGGCTATGGATCCGACATGGTTGTACTGGACGTCAAGAGTGACGAGAGCATAGAGGGAATCGTACGCAGGTGCAACGATGGCGTGATGCGAGGTGTGATAGTTGTCGGATGGGTCGCAGACCCGGTGCTCGAGCGTCTTGCACTTGAGAGAATACCGATGGTGGTGGTGAACCACTCCGTTCCCAACTCAAAGATAGACTTCGTTACCATAGACAACATTAATGGTGCAAGGAAGTCTGTCCATCACCTCATTGGACTGGGACATAGAAGGATCGCGTTTGTGACTGGTGGCTTCGAGGGTTCCACGAGTCTTGCAGACAGGCTGGCCGGATACAGGTTGGCGCTAATGGAAAACGGCATGGGGCCAGACAGCGAGATCGTCTTGAAGGTACCAACGCTCGAAATGCGCCACGGTCAGACGGCGGCGCGACAGGTACTGGAATGTCCCCAACGTCCGACTGCTATAGTGGTTGCTGCTGATCAGATCGCCATCGGAATGATGGGGGTTCTATCGAGGTCTGGTATTCGGATTCCGGAAGACCTATCGGTGATCGGGTTCGACGACATCGAATGGGCCGCCTATTCCGATCCTCCACTTACCACGGTTCGTTGCGACAGAAAGAAGATTGCAGAACTCACTGCTCATCGCCTTCTCAGCCGTCTGAACTCAGAGAGGGCCATCTCGGCTTGGTGCGTGGTCGACACCGAGCTTGTCATCCGCGACAGCACGGCCCCATGCCCAAACGGCTAGATTCTGGTCCGGAAGAGGAGATGCGGAATGCTAACGAGAACTCTGCTGCACGTTGCTGCAATCAAGGCCGTTGTCGCTGGGCTGGCCATCCACGCGTTTTGTGCGCCCTATACGTTGGAGACAAATCCCAAGCTAGTCGAAGATGGAACTCACGTTTCGATAGCGGGGATGGTGGTTACGGCCGTTGACCCGGACGGTCTTTATGTAGAGATGGCTGACAGGTCTTATGGAATTCGAGTGGACAAGTCTGGCCACGGCGTCTTGATGCCTGCGACAGTCGATGTAGATGGAACGGCCGCCACCGACGCCAATGGCGAGCGCTACATAGTTGCATCAGCAATCAGCAAAGTGGGTTTCGAGTCAATCGAGCCAGTTGGGATGACCTGCCGGTCGCTTGGAGGTGGCAGTTTCGGCTACTCGGTAGTGGAAGTCGGACCTCCCGCAGTCAAAACTGGTCAGGAAGGTGTTGGAAACGCATCCGGACTCAACAACATCGGAATTCTCGTCCGCCTATGTGGAACCCTTTCTATCACTGCTTCTGACCGGGCAAGTCTTGAAGACGGTTCCGGCGTGAGTGTGACGGTGAAAGCACCTCCGGGCGAATCATTTCCTGTTATTGAAGAATCGTACCAGCTTGCGGTAGTAACAGGTATCAGCTCGTGCGAAAGAGACCCGGCTTCAGGCACAATCAGGCGGCTCCTGAAACTCAGGAATATGAGTGATGTTCAGTGGTTTGGTGGTGATCCAGGAGAACGAACACTGATCTTTATGGAGCCAGATATATACCTCTCAGAAGGTGACGGCAGTACAGTGATGGTCCCGGCAAATACCGGATGGTACATACGTTTTGTCCTTATGGGCAAGGGCACATCGACCAATCGCGTGACCGATGTTCTTGTGAACGGCGTATCGCTCAATAGTTCATTCCGGCCAAAACAGGTAACTGGGTCGGAGGTAGTGCTCTACAGCACCCGCGTTGACGAGAATGGACTGGCATGTAATCCTCCTCAGCCTCTCTTGGATGCGGGAGACGTCGTCTGGTATCGCGTCTTACCTATGGATGGCTTGAGGGGACCCAATACGGAAATAACCATCAGGCTTCGTAACACAGCTTCCGGATCTATTGCCGTTTCGGCTGTTATGGCGGACGGTACGATTGTTAGCGGGACGGTCTCCGCGCCGTCTGTTCCGCAGCCCCGAATCGGTTTTGCTACGGTAAATGAAGCCAGGGATAGAATCTTTGCGTATGTTGTTCTGCCCTCGCAAGAGACGGTTTCTGTTTCCAAGGTGTTTCTTGATGGAAATGAAGTCACGAGTGCATCTGAAATGCCCGCGGGATTTGTCAATTCAGGTGTATTGCCGATCGTCATTGCTATGGGAACTCCTCTAGAGGCTGGTAGCTATCACGTATTAGAATGCGTATTGAGCGATGGTCGGGAGAGCGCGTGCACTTTCAAGGCTGCGAACGCGTTTGGCACAATGATGTGGTCATCGGCATGCAAAGCTTATCTTGCTGAAGGAGGCTACAAATCACTTTTTCTAAATGCAAATGTTGGGTTGTTAGATGGGCTCGGCAAGCGATGGAATATGAAGTTTGGTGCAATCGGCAGTATTATGCAGGTGGGCACGATAGCAAGATCAAGCAGCATTAATGGATACTCAATAGGTATTAACGTAGTGCCTTCTTCGGACCCGAGTGGAGGTGGACTCAGAATAGAAACTGCGCGAGACAGTGTTGTGATCTCAGCATGGGCTCAGTATGTTGACGGTCCCGATGGCGGCTGGATTATGCCGGACGAACTGCATCCGGGTGATGTGCTTTCGTTAAAGTATACTAGTAATATCGGTTCGACAAAGAACTACACTGCTTATCTCAACGATCGCCAGCTCAAGTGGTGGTCCGGAGCTGCCACGGCCAATTGCAGCGAATTCGGCTTCACCGTAGCGTTGGATCAGCCTGGTGTGATATCCGTGGCAACGCCGACTGATTGTACTATAGACAGCGTCAGCCTCGTGCCTGACGTAAGCACAGCAAGCTTTTCCACCGACTTTTCCATTCCTCCTCTGCCCCCCAGTCTCGAAGAGTCTGAAACCGGCACCTGGACCGTTCAGAACGGGGCGTGCTATCACACCAAGAAGGGTACCCGCGGCTATGATTACGGCCGGACCTATGTGCGGACGATACGTGGTGACTACATCAACGGCGACTGGGTCTATGAGGTATCCTTCAACAGGCGCGCTCAGACCCCTGCAGACTACAAATACGTCGGACTGGGCAACGGGACGTACAGTGCCAGCTACTATGGCCTGCCAACAGGTGTTTACTTCGCCCCTGCCACTACATCAACCGGCGCAATGAGTGTCTACAGGTATAACGGTCAGTCCGGCCAAGTTCCACAGCTTGTGGGGTCTTGCGGAAACTTCCCTGGATGGGGAACAGAACGAGTGCGGATCACCAAGGTTGGAGCGAACGTGACTTTTCAAGTCGATTTCGATTATGCGGGCGGAGCATTCACGCCGGATGACTCGCCGGTCACTGTCGATCTCTCCGATCCGTATTTTGCGTTCCTGAATGACACGAATAGCAGGCTTTTCTTTGGCTGCGTGGAAATAGACAACAACTGGTTCGACGATTTCAGTGTGATGGCAAGTTTGAGCGCCGTGCCCTATACGGACAACTTCACTTCCGACTCTTTGTCCAACTACTCAAGCGAGGGGACCAGCGAGGCCGACTGGCGCATTGATACGAATTCAGGCACGTTGTACCTCGACGACACCACGGTAGCCAGGGACTTCCTGGACGATTTGCGCTCCCACTATGTCGACGCTTGGACCGGATATGTGTCCGGCGATGTCTGGCAGGGATTGGTCACCGAATACGGCGTCAGATTCGTGCCCAGGGCAGAAGGAACTGCGGAGTCTGCAACGAGCATCGCTAACCCGAACTCATACTCCCACTCGTACTACCTCATGGATGAGCCCGATGTCAAAGACTATTTCACCGGCCTCGAGTGGGGTATCGGAGGTGAACAACAATGGAACCCGATAAGAAGCGGACTGTATGCACAGTACCTTGTCGGAGTTTGCGATGCGCTGAGAGCCGTGGACACAGTGCATCCGACGATTCTCAATCTGGACAATACTTACAGACCGTATAACTACTTCCACTATGGCCGGCTGGCGGATATTGCGTGCGCTGACCACTACTACCCACGCCACAGCGATTCGTACAACTGGAACCCGCTTGTCGGCCTTTACAGTGTGGCGAAGAGGAGCCGAGCCGGAGGAATGCCTCAACCCGCGATCACGATTCTTCAGGCTAGTCATATACAGGGGGTAAGGTATCCTTACCCGGAAGAAGAGCGGATAATGGCCTACGCAATTCTCGCGGCGGGGATGAATGGAATCTGCTACTACTGGTACAACTGCAATGCAAACCTGGGTGTGCAGTATAATGCTCCACTATGGGAGGAGATCGGGAAGATAAACCGCGAGTTCAAACTACTGGCGGACTATGTAGGTGTGTGTTTCCCTGTTTCGTTAGCGTCAGTGAAGCCCGCTGGGGTCTGGGTCAGAACGATTGCCGCCGGCTCTGATATACTTGTCGCCGTCGTGATGAATGGGAATTTCTCTTATAGCGAAAACACTCTCGAAGGGTTGTTTAGCTATACCCCGTTAACGAGTGCGCAGGTACAACTGTCGCTTCCAGGCGGTTTCGATGTAAACACAGTGGTGGCAGTGGAGCCGAATGGCCCAAATGCTCTACCTTACACGCTTCTAGACGGCGTTCTAACGTTTGAGGCTGGTCCACTTGAACTCGGGAAACTGGTGGTAATAAGCAGGGACGCTGGGACAGTTTCTGCCTTGCTGTCTAGGTGGCAGATGCTGGTAGAAAACAAGAGCCGCCAGTAGATCAAAGATTGTTAAATGAGGTGCGCATATGCAGGCAGTCATTGAAAAAGAAAAACTTACGGGGACGAAGGCGCGGTTGACCGTAGAGCGCTTGGCAATGCCCGCCGCGAATCTGGGGCCGGAGAACCCGCTTCCTGTCTTCAGGGACAGGAATGAGAACGGGTCTTTTCTGACGGATGATAGCATCACGGATGAAGAGAAGCGTTATCTTGGATGGCAGGTTGGCAACAGGGTGCTTCCGTACCGGCTTCAGGACGGCTTTGACAAGGACGTTCAGCCCCGCCAGTTCACGGCCATTGTCTTGGAAAACGAGTTTCTGAGGGCAGTGTTTCTGCCCGAGATCGGTGGCAGGATGCAATCACTGTTTGACAAGACCAGAAACTGTGAGCTGCTGGCGTGCCCACATACGTTTCAGCCGCGAAACCTCGCTCTCAGGCAGGCGTGGCTCAGTGTAGGCGTCGAATGGAATGCGTCTCAATCCGGACACTCCTACTTGACGTGCTCACCTGTGTTTGCCGCGCAGGTGGACGGGCCCAACGGTGATCCGGTACTGCGAATATATGAATGGGACAGGGTCAAATGTTTCCCGTGGCAGGTGGATTTTGTATTGCCTTCTGATTCCCGGTTCCTATTTGCGCGAGTCAGGATTGTCAACCCGCACGATTTCGAGATTCCGATGTACTGGTGGACGAACATTGGAGTTGGTCAAACGAATGGAGCAAGAATTCTGACTCCTGCCGATAGTGTAATCTGCGCAGGATACGACTTGGTACTAAGAGGAAGAGAACTGCCAGTTATTGACGATCTACAGGTGACTTATCCGAGTAGAATAAACCGAGCGTGGGAACTGTATTTCAGACTCAATGAGAGTAAGCGTCCGTGGATTGCTGCCGTTATGAGAGACGGCCATGGATTAGTTCAAACTTCTACTCCAAGGCTGATGGGTCGAAAGATGTTCACGTGGGGAACTCGTCGCGGTGGCCGTCGTTGGAGCGAGTATCTTTCATACGATCCAGATCGCACTTTCATCGAGATGCAGGCAGGACTAACGCGAACTCAGCATGAGTCGATACCCATGCCTTCAAGACGTCAGTGGACGTGGACGGAGGCCTTTGGCACTATCCAGGCGGACCCACGAGTCGTTGACTCAGATGACTGGCAGGCGGCGGTTGGCGCAGTCGAGTCGGCCCTTGATTCCGCTCTACCTGTGTCTGCGCTTGGTGATTATGACAATATGTTTGCGCCTGTCACAAGCAGACCCCCACGTAAGATCATATCGCGTGGATCGGGTTGGGGAGCGCTTGAGAGGCGACGTGTGGCGAAACTGGGTGGCGAGGACCGGCTGCCGGCTGAGCTCGTATTCGACGACGAGTCTCTTCAAGATGACCAGCATCAGTGGCTTGAGCTGCTGGAAACGGGCGTGTTGCCCGAAGTGTCGCCACAATGCGAGCCCGGGCATTTCATGGTACAGAAGGAATGGCGTGACTTGCTTGAGCAAAGCATTGACAGCGGCAAGGGCGATCACTGGCTGAGTCATTATCATGTTGGCAACATGCGGTACGAGGCATTCGACGCCGCTGGTGCAGTGGATGCGTGGCAGCGCTCTTTGGAGCTAATGCCTACATCTTGGGCGATGCGCAACCTTGCAGTGGTGGAGCTACACGAAGGGCAACCAAGGCGCGCTTGTAATCTGCTCCTCAGGGCGTGGGATATCGGACCCAGGGTGACATCGCTTGCGGTGGAGTGCGCGCGAGTGTTGGTGGATATAGGCGACGATGCCGCGGCTCTCAGGTTTATCGACAGTCTGCAAAATGAAATTCGCTTCCACGACCGAATACTACTTGCTGAGGCAGCCAGCTCAATTCGTACGGATAGATTCGATCGTGCTCTAGAAATAATACTTGAGCACGACTTCGTGAATATCAAAGAGGCTGAGTGGATCCTAACCGACCTCTGGTTTGAGTTGCATCAGAGGCGTTTGGCATCTGAGATGGGCTGTGAAGTAGACGATGCGATAAGAGAAAGGGTTGTTCGAGAGTTCCCTCCTCCCCCGGAAATTGACTTCCGCACAAAGTGGATAGGGGATTACAGATAGTTGAATGCGGCTCCGGTGAAGCATTCACTGAGCCTTGGAGAATCAAGGACAGGATCAGAGAAGACGTGAAGCAGACTATTCAAACACTTGGCTCGGAAACCATAACGCGGCAAGAGTGGGTTTACACGCAGCCGACCAGGATCATCTTCGGTTGGGGAACGAGGAGTTCTCTTGGCGATGTCGTGTCGAGATATGGCTCGCGTGCGATGTTGGTGACTGATGCGACCATGGCTGGCTTGCCCACCGTTTCCGAGATGATGGCAATGCTGGGTGCCGGCGCATCGCTGTTTTCGCAGGTTAGATCTAACCCGACTGTTGGCTTGGTAGATGAATTGGTTTCCGCGCTGAACGATGCACGCGCCGACGTGCTGATAGCGCTCGGTGGAGGAAGCGCCATTGACTGCGCCAAGGTTGCCGGTTCTGTCGTTGTTCAAGGCAACCGCGCGGGTGACTATCATACGGGCGGTAAGAAGCTCGATGCCCGACGGCTCCCCTTGATCGCGCTTCCCACGACCGCCGGTACGGGTAGTGAGGTAACATCCATAGCGGTAATTGACGACCCGCAGAAACACGTCAAGGCTCCGATGGCACACGAGGGTTTTTATCCCGACGTCGCCATAGTTGATCCGGAACTCACAGTGAGCATGCCCCGGAACATCACTACCTGCACCGGCTTCGACGCACTGAGCCACGCACTGGAGGGTTACTGGTCGAAGAACCACCAACCGATCTGCGACGCACTGGCTCTAAGGGCCACAAGTCTCGTTTTTACGCACTTGCCGGTCGTGTTGGAGGACGGTTCGTCTGTCCAATCGAGAGAAGGAATGAGTCTGGCCGCGTTGTTGGCCGGACTTGCCTTTCAAGTACCCAAGAACGCGGCTGTACATTCGTGCTCTTTCGCGCTCTCAAGCATATATCACCAGCCGCACGGGGCTGCCTGCGCAATGACTCTAGATCACTTTGTCAGGTTTAATGCGCACGCTATGGGTGAGCGCGGGACCACACTTGCGCAAGCTGCCGGATTTGCTGATATGGAAGCTCTTGCAGACGGAGTGGCGGCTCTGAAAAGACAAGCAGGGCTTCCAGCAAAACTCAGCGAGATTGGCGTAACAGAATCCGATCTCAATGATCTTGTTACAGCCAGTTTCCACGCGCTTATGAGCAACAATCCCAGGGAAGTGACTCATTCCGACTTACTTTCAATCTACAATAACATGATTTGAGGGGAACCTATATGCAGCAGACTTTCATCCGTGCTGACTTCGATCGGTTGGCCGGCGAGTTCCGGTATATAATAACCGATATGATCTGCCGAGCAGGATCAGGGCACCTTGGCGGAGCCTTGAGCTTGGTGGAGATTGTGATAAGCCTGTACTGGCGGATTATGAATGTTGATCCGGAGAACCCAAGTTGGGAAGACCGGGATAGGATGGTGCTTTCCAAGGGACACGGAGGCCCAGTGCTTTATGTGGCCCTTGCCTATCGAGGCTTCTTTCCCAAGGAGTTGCTTTGTACGCTCAATTGTGACGGCACCAATCTCCCCAGCCACGTCGATCGCACTCGCACACCCGGTATCGACATGACAGCGGGAAGCCTGGGTCAGGGTTTGAGCTGCGCTTGTGGAATGGCTCTTGCGACCAAGAAAGATGGCAAAGATCATAAGATCTACTGCATAATCGGAGACGGAGAATGCAACGAGGGCCAGATATGGGAAGCGGCAATGTTTGCCGGTCACAACAAGCTGGGTAACCTCATTGCCGTCTGCGACTACAACAGACTCCAGATAGATGGTTTCACTGATGATGTTCTCACCTTGGAGCCATTTGCGGACAAGTGGAAGGCATTTGGTTGGGAAGTCATCGAGATAGACGGCCACGACTGGGATGAGATCTATACTGCCATCAACAGGGCCAAGGAAGTGAAGGACAGGCCGGTAATGGTAATCGCACACACCGTCAAGGCCAGGCACTGTTCGCTCGTAGAGAACAAACCTGAGAGCCATAACATCAAGGTAGACGACCGCGAGACCCACAACAGATTTCTTGCTGCCTTGAGTTGCACTGACTACTGCCTGCCGTATTGAAGGAGCGAAGAAGATGGATTGCCTGCACGAACTTGAGATGAGAAACGTCTACGCCAGGACGCTCGTAGAACTGGCAAATGAGAGTCCCGACATCTATGTATTGGAGGCCGATCTCTCCAAGGCGTCCGGTACCAACCCGACGTTTGCCAATGAGCATCCGGATCGCTTCATCAATTGCGGAGTGGCTGAGGCCGATATGATCTGCATCGCGGCAGGTATGGCCGTTGAGGGCAAGATACCATTCTGTGCGAGCTTCACCCCTTTTGCCAGTCGCCGTGTTTATGATCAGATCACAATATCCGTTGCATATGCTAACACTAACGTAAAGATAGTCGGCACCGCTCCGGGTATTACTGCAGGTCCCAACGGTGGCACTCATATGTGCTTTCAGGATCTTGCGATAATGCGCGCACTGCCCAACATTACTATTCTGTCCCCCTGCGACTGCTACGAACTTAGCGAGTGTGTACGTTGGATGGCCAGACACGACGGACCAGTGTATATGCAGCTCATTCGTATGAAACAGCCGCAGGTGTTTGACGCAAGTTACGAGTTCTATCCCGCAAAGGCCGTGAGACTTCACTCCGGCAGAGACGTCACTCTGTTGTCCACTGGCTATATGACATCATTCGCAGTCCGTGCAGCAGAGGAACTTGCAGGGGAAGGCACAAATGTCGATCTGCTGCACTCCCCCTGCGTTAAGCCTTTCGACAC
The DNA here is from genome assembly GCA_964431685.1 of uncultured bacterium. Classification (GTDB taxonomy): domain Bacteria; phylum Armatimonadota; class UBA5829; order UBA5829; family UBA5829; genus CAYSLA01. Next base: position 14,435 of record CAYSLA010000046.1, read on the forward strand.
TGGCAGCTTGATAGAGTCGGCTGAAAAGACCGGCGGAGTGGTGACGGTTGAGAATCAGAGCATTATCGGCGGGCTCGGAGGAGCGGCGTGTGAAACACTCTCGGAGAATCTGCCTGTTCCGGTCAAGCGGCTGGGAATTCCCGACCGGTTCGGCGAGGTGGCAACCGAGGGATTTCTTTTCGAGAAGCACGGGTTTGGTCTGGAGCATATAAAGCAGGCGTGTCGTGAAATGGCTGAACGCAGATCGTTCGCTGCCGACCCAATTGCAGTTTCGGAGGGCTAGAACGGTCCAAGCACTTTGGCCCGGGACGTTCTCCGTTGTCGGCCGGGTTTGTTTATCTTGCTTGAATGGACGAGGAGAAGAGTCGTGAAGATAGTTGTGGGGTCGGTAGTCAAGGGATTCGCACTGAAGAGCGTCGTAAAAGACTATCTGGAAAAGAATGGCCACGAAGTGATCGATGTCGGCTGTTACGATACGTCGGTTTTTGCCAAATTTCCGTCTGTGGCTGAGCGCGCAGCCAGAGCTCTTCAGAGGGGAGAGGCGGACTTGGGTGTGCTCTGCTGCGGAAGTGGTACAGGCATGGTCTTGGCCGCAAACAAGTACAGGGGCATCTGTGCTGTGGGCGCGGAGACACCGTTGGCCGCGGAGTTTGGGCGCAAGGTAAATGACGCGAATGTCATTTGTATGGGAGAGAGCCTTGTTAGTTCAGACGTCGCGTGCAGAATTGTGCAGACGTTTGTGGAGAGTAGGTTTCAGGATGCTCCGACCATTCCCGATCATATTAGGGCATTCTGGGCAGAGGCTCGTGACGAAATACTCGCAAGAGGCGTTGAGGCTGATGATCGTGAGATCGAGAAGCTGCAGTGAGTGATGCACTACGCTATGGCTTAACTGCGCTGGTTATTCTACTCACCCATTTCCAGGAAGGTGTTACTGGATTTGGTTGTACAGTGCTCGCCTTGCCGTTTGTCACATTGCTCCTTGGTCTCAACACTGCGGTACCGGTCCTTGTGCTGCAGGGGTGGCTGATTGCCCTGCTGATAGTAATTGAGTCCAGGAAGAAGATAGTCTGGAGCGAGTTCGGCAAGCTCTTGTTATTGGTTGGCATCGGAATGCCGGTGGGGATGTGGATGTCCGGAGCGATTCCCGAGATGGGTCTTAGATGGGTTCTTGCTGTGTTCATGCTGGGGGTTGGCGCGCAGGGACTAATAAAACACCTCGCGCCCAACGTCGCTGGGCAAGACGCCAGTCCCAGGACAAAGGCTGTGGCCAGCTTGTTCCTGCCGCTGGGAGGCATTATCCATGGTGCATTCGGATCTGGTGGTCCACTCATTGTAATATATGCGGCAAAAGCTCTTACAGATAAATCGTTATTCCGCGTGACATTGTGTCTTCTTTGGGCAGTGCTCAACACGGGTCTCATAGTTCAGTGGGTAGTGATATCTAAGCTGGATGCACACGTTATGAAGATAGCAGGAGCCTGCCTGCCGTTCACGCTGGCAGGATTCTTTCTTGGCAACCACGCGCACTACAGGATAGACGAGCTTGCATTCCGCAGGGTGATATATTCGGTGCTGACAGCGTCCGGCATTGTGCTGATATGGTCGCTTGTGAGTTAGATTAGGGAGTTAGGTTGATGATAACACTTGGCGTTGTTTTTCTTGGGCGCAAGAGGCCGGGGTTTGATCCTGAGTGGGGCAAGCAGATGGAGCAGGCCGTCAGGGCTTTTCTCTCGACCACGAAATATGAGGTTCTTATTGGAGAGCAGCCCGTTAGCGATGATGCAGCGTTGCTGGGTACCATCTCCAGATTCAAAGCTGCGGATGTAGATGTACTATTGGTTCTACAGCCCACCATGAGTGACGGGCGATTTGCCCCCACTATCTGTCAACTGTGGCAGGATCCTGTTCTATTGTGGGCGACCCCGGAGAAGCAAGACTACTCCATGATTAGCTCCTGTTCTCTTGTCGGGCTTCACGCATACGCTTCTACAATGCGCCAGCTCAAGCAGCCGTTCGAGATTGTATATGGTATGCCCGGTGAGAAGGAGACCACTATGCAACTGGACCGTGCAGTGCGTCTTGCCTATGCCTCCACGAGACTGAGGAGGGGCAGAGTTGGTATCATCGGGTACCACGCGCCCGGTTTCATAGATATGCACGCCGACCCATTTCTAATGTCTGAAAGACTCGGAATGCAATTGTGGCACACGGGGATACAGGATCTTGTCGACCGGATGAACGACATTTGCCCTGATAGGTTGCTGACCGATGTCGAACAGGTGCTGGAAATGGGTGTACCGTTCGAAGACCTCGATAAGTCCGACTTGCCGGTTGCGAGCAGGTACTATCTGGCCATGTCCGACATCATACGGGAAGAAAGACTGGACGTGCTTGCCGTGCGGGAGTGGCCCGAGTTACCGAACCTCGTGGGTCAGTGGCCATATCTGGCAATGGTGCGATTGCTGAGCGAGGAAGTATCCGTTGCTTGCGAAGGCGACACCGATGGCGGAATATCCTGCCTGATAGGGAATCTGCTTGGATTTGGCGCGGGTTATCTCTCCGATTGGTTGGAACACGATCACGAGACTGTAACACTGTGGCATGCCGGTAACGGATCGCTAGACCTGTGCGATCCAGTAGGAACACCGAATGGTCCTAGATTGGCTCGACATTTCAACAACAGAAAGCCACTTGTGGTCAACGCGGAAATGAAGTCCGACCAGCCGCTCACCATCTTCCGTTTGTGGCACTGCGACAATGAATATATGGTCACTTCTCGCGATGCAGTCAGCGTGCCTCCCAAGCGAAAGTTGCTGGGCACAAACGGGTTAGTCAAAGTAGACGGTATTGATGTGATGCAGTGGTTTGAGGCACTCTGCCACGCCGGTATGCCACATCACGTGGCTGTGTTTCCGGGTCACCACACGAACACACTGAGGCGATTTGCTATCCAGACAGATATGAAATGGATTCAGTGAAACTGGACCAGTGACGTGTTGACAGCGTAGCGCATAACAAAGGTAATTAGTATCGTTAGAAAGGCAACCAACATGAACAACGTAGTCTCGTTTGTAAGTAGTATTGCGTCAGCAGGAAGAAGTACTGCACGAGGACTGATAAGCAACACGGCATCCCGGATAGCGGTGTGTCTGCTGGGTGCTTCAGCTTCTCTTCTTCTCTTCATTCCACAGATTTCGCAATGCGCGGAAGCAACCTACACTTATAACATTGCGCCGTCCGGAGGTCCGGACGCCGGGAAGACAACTGTTTCCGCCAGGTCGGGGGCACTGTCGACCAGAAGCAATGCCGTAACGAGATGGGACAACAGCCAGTACAGGCTTCGTGACAAAACGATCACCGTGACCTACGATCTCGGTGCTCCAAACACGATTGTAAGGCTCAAAGCTAGGTCTATTGTTCCTCCATGGTGCAACTTTGCGAAGGCTTCGTTCTCTGTAAGCCTGGATGGTACCGATTGGACCGAAATCGGCTCCAAACCGGGCTATCCCAGTCATGAAGTGGACAGAGGATCGACTCGGACGTGGGAGTTCGAGCCTCAGATGAACCCTGTGTTCACACGCTACATTCGCTATGAGATTACACCGGCGGGTTTCGTGCATCCTACGCTAAGCGACATCGTGATTGTCCCGCAGGTAGCGCCGGCAGTAGCGAGATCGAGAGACCACGCCTTATCTCAGTCCCACGGGTTTTACCGAGCAGATATAATGCCGCCCAGCCATTTCGCGCCATACTATTTCGAGAAATGGCGCAGTGGTGACCCAGCTTTTCCCGATGGATCCGGCCCCGGAGGATTCATCAAAATGTTTGTCCACAACGACAGCAGTTCGCCTTGGCAGATAGATGACATCAACCTCAGCTCTCCCGGTGCATCTAGTGTTAGGCTGCAGGATGCCATTGTAAGGCGTCCCAACCTTGAGGACGGAGGGCTGGACGAAAGCAAACTCTTCTATAGCAGCTCCAGGTTCGGGTTGCCCGAGGACAGCCCGGAACTAACGAAGTATCTTGAGGTCGGTGATCCTGTATGGTACAGCGTAGAGCCTAATCCAGTTCCAGCATACAGTCGCGCCGAAGTAACCATCAGATGTCGCTTGGATCCCAGATCCCTGTCGTCAGTCACAGTTTCAGGTGACGGCAGGTCAGCCCAGACTAGCCTGTCGCGATCCTATGATGGCATTAGGATAGCTTCGTTTTCCTTCTCCTACGATATCAAGAGACTCTACGTGTATGTTGAGCGTTCATCGGAACAGGCAAAACCGTTAGAGCTCGTATTACTCGATGGCAAAGATGTCTGGGAACAAACATCTGCTCTTCAGAGGGAGTGGAACCCGGGAGGAGTGGCGGGCTACGTGGTGAGGCTGCCTGAGTCCCTTGAGTTCGGCAGTTTCCACACTCTGACAGTTGTCTCCGGCGATGGCAAGATGGACACGGCTCAGATACGGGCCCGCGACGCATTCTTCCCCATCTGCATGTTCGGACCTCCGCTGGACGAGGAAGCGTTCCTGAAAGACATCTCCAGAAACTACTTCAACTCGATGGCGTGGGCCAATCCCGGACCTGAGAAGGCCATTCAATACGGCCTGCGCACATTCGAGGGAGAGCCTGGCGACCCCACGGTATACGGATCCTTCATCTACGACGAACCGGACGTGAAAGACTATTTTTGTCCCGAACTCCCTGAGTGGTCTAGACTTGGAACTTTAGGCCAATACTGCGCTAAGCGCAAAGAAACGACGTTGAAACAGAATCCGGCGGCGCTGCAGATGCTGAATCTGGACAATACATACAAACCCCTCAACTGGATGTGCTACGCACAACTTGGCGACATAATCGCACACGATCCTTATTGGCCACATATGCCAAAGCGCGATCCAATGTGCGCTTATGCGAACGTGAGAATACTGACCGAGAATGCCAGGCCGAAGCCTACTTTTACGCTTCTTTTCGCTGGCAAGAGACCGGACATTGGTTATTTTCCAAGGTTCCTGACCTCCGAAGAGGTTGAACTTCAGAATGCGTATGCGCTGGCAGCTGGGACGAAGGGAATAAGCTACTGGTGGTATAGGGATGACCGCACTGTTGCCAACAACCCGACATTGATGCGCGCTATGGGTCGAGTCAATGCGAGGGTGCGGCAAGTATCCGAGTACGCCGCAAACGGAATACCAACCGATTGGGCAAAAGCTGATGTGCCGGGAAAACCTCGCTATCACCCAATCGCGTCCGGACCGGTAAGAGTGTGGTGCGCTACGATCTGGTCACCGGATGGCCTCGTGTTGTTCGTTTGCAACAACGAATACATCGCAAATGAGGAAGGGTTTACTTATAAGCCAATAAAGAAAGTGCCTGTAGTTGTTCAGATGCCGGATGGTTGGACTGACAAGGTGTCGCTCTATGAAGTCACCGACGCAGGGACTAGCGAACCCAAGCAACTGAACGTGAAGGACGGCCTTGTGCGCTTCACTCTGGATTCGGTGAATGTAAGCAGGTGGTTTGTGATAAAGCCATAGCAACACGTGGTGGCGGATATGGAGTTCGGTCTGCCTGGCAAGATCTTCCCGCTCTGACGGCTGGATGTTAGCCACTAGAGTTGCATGTTTGCGCACGCTGAGCCCGTCGGATTGTGCTCGAAGATGCCAAAACTGGGCTGGAACGAAGTGAGTTCTTGTGCCGCAGGAACCCGCTCTGCCTCAACAGCCGCTCACCCGCGCGTTCGCGGTCTGAAAAGCTCGACAGATGACAAAGGAGACTACAGTGGAGAATCGAATGATCATTGTATCCTACCGAATGGCAGCTTCCATGCTTTGCATAGTAGCTTCTCTTGTTTTGATGCCGCGGTCTTCGTACTGTGCCGAGGTCTCAGCGGCGGTAGCGAGAGCAAGAGATCACTCCTTATCTCAGATCCACGGGTTCTACCGAGCAGATATAATGCCGCCCAGCCATTTTTTTGGGTATTTTGGAGGGATTCCGAAAAGAGCGGGCCCCGGCGGCTTCCTCAAGGTGTTCGTGTACAACAACAGCAGTGAGCCCTGGCAGATAGAAGCTATTGACCTCGAGTCCCCCAGTGGAGAGAGGGTGAATCTGCAGGACGCCATCGTCAAGCGCTCCAACCGCGAAGACGGCGGGGTGAATGAGGCCGAGCCATTCTACAGCAGTTCCAGGTTTGGACTGTCGTCGGATGGCCCGGAAATCGAGAAGTACCTCGAAGTCGGCGATCCAGTCTGGTACAGCATAGAGCCAAACCCTGTCCCGGCTAACGGCCGGGCAGAGGTCACCGTCAGATGCCGGCTGAATCCTACGTCCCTCTCCTCAGTCACAGTGTCCGGGGCCGGGAGATCGGCCGAGGCGAGCCTGTCAAAGGCCTATGACGGCATTCGGATCACGTCGTTCTCTTTTTCCTATGATATCCGCAGGCTCTATGTGTATGTGGAGCGCTCGTCGGAGAGGGTGAAACCGGTGGGACTCATATTGCTTGATGGCAAGGATGTCTGGGAGCAGACGGTCTCTCTTCAAAATGAGTGGAATCCGGGTGGGGTGGCCGGCTACGTGGTGAAGCTGCCGGAACCTCTCAAGTTCGGCAGTTTCCATACTCTGACGGTTGTCTCGGGAGACGGTAAGATGGACACGGCGCAGATACGCGCCCGCGACGCGTTCTTCCCCATCTGCATGTTTGGTCCTCCGTACGACTACGAGGCGTTCCTGAAAGACCTCGCCAGGAACCACTTCAACTCGATGGCGTGGGCCAATCCCGGACCCGAGAAGAACATCCAATACGGCCTACGCACATTCGAGGGAGAGCCTGGCGACCCCACGGTCTATGGAACGTGGATCACGGACGAACCGGACGCTCACGATAGTGGCTGCCCTGAACTCCCTGAGTGGTCTAGACTTGGAACTTTAGGCCAATACTGCGCGAAGCGCAAAGAAACGATGTTGAAACAGAATCCGGCGGCGCTGCAGATGCTGAATCTGGACACGGGATACCCGCCCCTCAACTGGATGTGCTACGCTCAACTTGGCGACATACTCGCGAACACATCGTATTGGTCGGGCAATACTCAGAGACTGAAGGACCCCATGTGTGTATACGCCACTATGAGGGTGTTGGGCGAGAACGCCCGACCAAACCCCACATTCAAGCTCTTGGGGGCTTTTGCAAGACCGGAGCAGGGCCGTCCTAGGTTCCCGACGGTCGAAGAGGTTGAACTTCAGAATGCGTACGCGCTCGCAACGGGGGCAAAGGGGATAAGCTACTGGTGGTACAGGGACAGCCGCAGCGTGGCCAACAATCCGGCATTGATGCGTGCTATAGGTCGAGTCAACGCGAGGGTGCGGCAAGTATCCGAGTACGCCGCAAACGGAATACCAACCGATTGGGCAGAAGCTGATGTGCCGGGAAAACCCCGCTATCACCCGATTGCGTCGGGACCGGTAAGAGTGTGGTGCGCAACGATCTGGTCACCGGATGGCCTCGTGTTGTTCGTGTGCAACAACGAATACATCGCAAATGAGGAAGGGTTTGCGTATAAGCCGATAAAGAACGTGCCGGTAACTGTTCAGATGCCAGACGGTTGGACTGACAAAGTGTCGCTGTATGAAGTCAGCGACACTGGGACCGGCGAACCCAAGCAACTGAACGTGAAAGACGGCCTTGTACGGTTCACGCTGGATTCGGTGAAGGTAAGTAGATGGTTTGTGATAAGACCGTAGCGCAGAGTGTTGACAGTCCAGAGTGTGGCGTCTCCACAGTGCTAGACATTGACTGGAGACATAGAGTGCTAAAAGAGATGAGCGCTTATGATCGTTAGTTCTACTGTGCAGAATTGCGTTCGTGTGAGCGATTGGGATACAGAGCAAGGATGATATGATATTGGAGAAATTTGGCAACTTGTATCTGCTGGACTGGGTCATTATCATTGGGGCCGTAGTTGCGTTACGGGTCTTCAGTTACAGCACGAAGAAGTATATGAGAAGCGTCGCCGATTTTCTTTCCGCGAACAGATCGGCGGGACGGTGGGGCTGTTGAAAAAGCCCCTCTTGAAATTATGCGATTAGGTCTTGGCCGAATCA
>CAYSLA010000047.1:0-13291 GCA_964431685.1 uncultured bacterium
TTATATTATCGGCTAATCGCACTGTCAATGAGCATGAAAAAAGGCGCCCGTCTTGCTGGACAGGCGCCGAGACACATATAGAAAGGAGAAAAAGAAATGTACCTACAGTCTATAGACGCAACATCCGCCCGAAAAGTGCCCTGGCGCGAAAGAAAACCTCTGGACCGCCGGAAATAGTCGGACGTAAGAAAAAAAAGGCGCCCGTCTTGCTGGACAGGCGCCGAGACACATATAGAAAGGAGAAAAAGAAATGTACCTACAGTCTATAGACGCAACATCCGCCCGAAAAGTGCCCTGGCGCGAAAGAAAACCTCTGGACCGCCGGAAATAGTCGGACGTAAGAAAAAAAGGCGCCTGTCATCCTGGACAAGCGCCGAGCCACATATAGAAAGGAGAAAAAGAGATGTGACTATATTATGCGACATCTTATCACTCTTGTCAAGTGCGGTCAGGATGTTTCGGGACACCCCTGTCCGGAAACCGGGTGCGCTATGTTTCGAGACACGCGTCTCCCGAGACAACGAGGTGAATTCGGACCTCATTCTCAGAACGCTGAGCAGGCGTGGATGTTTGAGTTCCAGTCCGGCTATATGGTATATTTGAGGGTGTTATGAGCAATCAAAAGACAAATGTAGCAGTGATCGGGGCTTCGGGTTACGCGGGTGCTGAGCTGATTCGGTATCTGCTGGCTCACCCGTGTGTGCGGGTGTCGTGCCTTGTGTCTGAAAGCAATGCGGGCAATCCTATTTCGGAGGTCTACAAGGGCTTTCTGGGGCAGGATCTGCCGGTCTGCGAATCGATGGACCTCGACAGCATCGCGGCGAGATCCGATATTGTTTTCCAGGCTCAGGGCAACGGCGTCGGCATGAAGATTGCCGAGAAGCTCCTGTCCCGGGGCAAACGTATGATCGATGTCCCGGCGGACTTCCGCCTCAAGAACGTTGAGACATACCGGCGGTTCTACAATTCCGATCACAGTGCATTGGAAGCGCTTGCTGAGGCGGTCTACGGTGTGCCCGAGCTTCACGCCGCTGAGATAGCGTCAGCAAGGCTGGTGGCCAATCCTGGCTGCTATGCGACGGCTGCGATACTTGCTCTGGCGCCGTTGGTGTGCGGCAAGATGGTGGACCGATCAACTATCATCGTTGACGCCAAGTCGGGGGTTTCCGGCGCGGGTCGGTCGAAACTGGATTCTAGCGGGCTTTTCTGCGAGGTGAACGAAGGCTTCAAGGCCTATGCGGTTGCCACGCACCGGCACACTCCCGAGATCGAACAGGAGCTGTCGGTCTTGACCGGTGAAGACGTGATGATTCAGTTTACGCCTCATCTGGTTCCGATGAACCGCGGCATTCTTGCCACAGCGTACGCTTCCGCCCCCGCCGGTTCGGATATCGGCCCGACGAACTGCCTGCAGGAGTTATACTCAAACTTTTACAAAGGCAAGCCGTTTGTTGCTGTGCTGCCGCCCGGCGAGCAGCCATGCACAAAGAACGTCTTCGGCACGAACTTCTGCCACATTGGGGTTGCGGCGGATCAACGCACGAACCGGGTCATTGTGACTTGTGCCATCGACAACATGGGAAAGGGCGCTGCCGGCCAGGCCATACAGAATATGAACCTCATGCTTGGTCTCCCGGAAGCAACGGGCCTGCTAGCCCCACCGGTCTACCCGTAGGACTTCGGAAGACGGGGACGTATGGGACTTATATGACCTATAGGTCCTATGCCCCATCTCGGGCAATCGAAGCACAGTCTGCTGTGCACGACAGGAGCCTTCAGTGAAGAAGATTGATGGTGCCATTACAGCACCAGTGGGTTTTCGCGCCGCCGGAGTGCGGTGTGGCATAAAGGAACATGGGCTGGATCTGGCCCTCATCGCCTCAGACCGCGATTGCGCGGCGGCGGGCGTGTTCACGACCAATGCGTTCAAAGCTGCATCTATCCTGGTAAACGCGGGGCGCGTGGCGTCAGGCAGGGCCCGGGCTGTGGTTGCGAACAGCGGAAACGCGAACGCGTGCACCGGCGAGCAGGGAATGGCAGATGCACTCCGAATGTGCGCGCTGACCGCTGAACTCCTCAGCGTGCCGGCCGATATGGTTCTCAATGCTTCGACTGGGATAATCGGCGTGCCGCTTCCTATGGACAAGATCGAACGCGGCATTCGGCTGGCTGCAGCAGAGTTGTCGGAAGACGGTTGGGACGGGGCATCGCGGGCGATTATGACCACTGACACCGTTCCCAAGACCTGCGCTGTGGAGTTTGAGATCGCCGGAAAGACCGTGCGCATCGGCGGGATTTGCAAGGGCTCCGGAATGATCTGTCCAAATATGGCTACTATGCACTGCTTCATCACGACCGATGCGGCGCTCGAGCCATTGGCTCTCAGGCAATCTCTGGTCAGCTCTGTTGATGCCAGCTTCAACAGCCTCACTGTGGACGGCGACACCAGCACCAGTGATCAGGTACTGGTGCTTGCTAACGGTGCCTCCGGTTGCGAGATGATAGCAGCCGGTTCAGTGCACCAAGGGGTCTTCGAGGGAGCTCTGGCGTTTGTATGCCTGGAGTTGGCGAGAGCCGTGGCCAGAGATGGTGAGGGAGCCACGAAGTATGTTGAAGTACGCGTGGTGAATGCGCAGTCTCGCCAGGATGCGAAGGCCGCCGCCATGACCATAGCGAACTCTCCGCTCGTGAAAACGGCTGTCTTTGGCCAGGACCCGAACTGGGGACGCGTGCTTGCCGCAGCAGGCCGCTCCGGTGCGAGAATTGACCCCGCGAAGACTTCGCTTCGTTTTGGCAACGTGGAAGTGGTCCGCAAAGGCGAGCCTTTGGCCGTTGACAAAGACACCGCTCGCCAGCCGATGTTGGCTCCAGACCTGGTCATCACCCTTGACCTTGGGCTTGGTGAGGAACAGGCAACCGCGCTCACCTGTGATTTTTCGTATGACTATGTAAAGATCAATGCGGAGTATCATACGTGATGTTCTTTGACAGCGACCTCTGGAGCGGTATAGAATTCACTGTTAGATCCCCCCTCAATGGAGATGGAGTGTAGTTAATGAGTCAGATCAAAGCGGTCATCGCTGACGATGAGCCGATCATAAGAATGGACCTGAGAGCTCTTCTGGAGGACATGGGGCACATTGTGCTGGGTGAAGCTGCTGACGGTCAGAAGGCCATCGAACTAACCAGGACATACCGCCCGGATGTCGTAATCATGGATATCAAGATGCCCGTTATGGACGGGTTGGATGCGGCCAAGGTCATCGCTCGGGAGAAGATTGCTCCCGTAGTCCTGTTGACCGCGTACAGTCAGAAAGACCTGATCGAGCGGGCCAAGGAGGCGGGAGTCTTCGCGTACATGGTCAAACCTTTCCAGGAGTCCGACCTCATGCCGGCCATAGAGATTGCAATGGCGCGGTATCTGGAACTGCAGGAGCTCGAATCAACGGTTGGCAGTCTCGAAGAGAAGCTTGAAACGCGCAAGATTGTCGACCGGGCCAAGGGTATCCTGATGGACAAGTACACCATGTCCGAGGCGGATGCGTTTCGCCGAATTCAGCATCAGAGCATGAACCAGAGGCGGTCAATGAAGGAGATCGCCGAAGCGATAATTATCGCTCACGAGATATGAGTCCCTGGAACGCGGGCAGGAGCCGCGAGGAGGAAGCCACCGCTGCGGCGCTTCGGGAGCTGCCGCCCGAACAGGAGCTGCAGGCCCTCCGAATCCGTGTCTCGGACCTGGAGCGCGGGGTGTCCGAGAAGACTCTTGAGGCGGACGCTCTGCGCGAGGTTGGAAAAGCCATCGGCTCCATGCTGGCCATCGACGAAATGCTGCGGCAAGTCGCCGACATTGTGGTCAGCGTTACCGGCACCGATCTCTGCCTCATCTACCTGATGAACGATGACGGCAAGGAACTCGTCCTGCGTGGGGCAAGCGGGTCCACCGAGGACGTGGTGGGCAAGGTAAGGCTCAAGGTCGGTGAGGGGATTACAGGGTGGGTTGCCCAGCAGGGACAGCACGTTGTCATCAACAAAGAAGCCTGGCGGGACGAGCGTTTCAAACCGGTCCCCATACTGCTTCAGGACAGATACCAATCGATGCTCAGCGTTCCACTTCGCGGCGGCAAGGGGCTCGTGGGCGTCATCAACGTACGCACCAACCCTCCGACCCACTACACTAACATTCAGATCAGCCTTCTGGACAGCATAGCGCGGCAGGTCGGCGGCGCCGTCGAGAACTACAAGCAGTACCGCCGGATGGAACAGAGAGCTTCGCAGCTCACCACCCTTTCCGAGATCAGCAAACGCATCACCTCAGACCTCTATCTGGAAGAGATCCTGCAACTGATTGTCAAGATGACAGCGGAGAGCATGAACTTCACCATTTGCTCGATCATGCTGCTCGACGAGGGCAGGCAGGAGCTCGTGATAAAGGCCACCTCCAGCCACAGCCGGGCATATGTCAAGAAGCCGAACGTCAAGCTGACGGAAAGCGTTGCGGGCAGCGCTGTTGTTGAGGGCAAGCCGGTCACGATAATGGATGTTCGGAAGACCCCAAGCTATCAGTACCCTGACATCGCGAGGAAAGAAGGACTGTGTTCGCTCATATCAGTGCCGTTGTCGGTGAAAAACGAGATAATCGGTGTCTTGAACTGCTACACGTCGACGCCTCATCAGTTCGTTGACGAAGAAATCGCGGTGCTCACTGCTCTCGCCAATCAGGCAGCCATTTCTATCCAGAACGCCAAGCTGATGGTGCAGACGGCGGTTCTGCAGGAGATGCACCACAGGGTCAAGAACAGCCTGCAAACCATAGCCAGCCTTCTGCGACTGCAGGTCAGAAGCGGCAAATTCGAATCGCCGGCCGCGGCGCTTACTCAGAGCATCAACCGTATCCAGAGCATCGCTGCTGTACACGAACTGCTCTCCAGCGAGAATCTCGACAATGTATCGACGCGGAAACTGGCGGAGCGCATACTGTCGGCCACGGCGCGAGGACTGCTGCCGGACGCGGGAAGCGCCAATACCTCCGTGAGCGGAGAGGACTTTCTGTTGCCAAGCGGACAGGCCACCTACGTAGCGTTGATCCTGAACGAGCTGATTCAGAATGCTGTGGAGCACGGGTTGCGCGGTCACGTCGGCAACCAGATCAACGTAAATGTGCTGCAGGACGAGGACAACGTGACCATAGAAGTTTCCAATGACGGGGAACCACTGCCCTCGGACTTCGACATTCGTGAGAACCGAAACCTGGGGTTGCGGATAGTGGAGAGTCTGGTGCGTGACAATCTGCTTGGAGAGTTTAGCCTTAAGTCCGCAGGTGGGAAGACCGTGAGTGTGGTCAGGTTCCCGAGATAGATGAAGGTCATCCGGCAACTCGATTCAGGACGTTCGCAGCATATCGTGAAGATTGGAGGGAAGGCTTTAGCTTGAGTGAGATATTTGATTTGACCGTTACGCCGCGACCCGCGCTGGATATGGCACGGGCGCTGGAATCCGGTGATCTGGAGATAGACCGCTACCTCGGTGAGCAGATATACGTCAACTGCAGCTCCGAGTATCTTTCAAAACAGAGAAAACGCCTGGCCGATACGCTGAGGTTGCATGCGGACCGTGTCGGAGATCGCCCCACTTACCTTCTGCGGGCTCCGGGCCGGCTGAACGCGTTCCTGGAATACCTGGATATGTGCGCCGGTGACCACATGTCAACCACGATAGACGGGGATATCCCAGTCGCGGTCTCGGTGCGCGAAGACGATCTATTGCAGGTGGTGAACTCAAACCCACTATTCCCGCCGGACACGATCTCGGTTCTGGAGGAGTTTGGGCGATTTGCATCGGCTTCGTGGGATAAACACGCCGAGACGCTCGAGGACAACTGGGACAATCGCTCGCTGATTTATCCTTACTACGGCCGCCCTCAGGGCAGGTGGCTGAACTACGTTCTCTGCCCGTACATGAGGCTGCTGTGGGATAGTCCGTCCGCCGGGATCAGGGGAGCTGACATGACTTTTGGCCCGGCCACTGCTCCCTTCAGAGCAGGTACGAGCTCAAGCTCGGCACTGGTGGTCCTCTCTTTTCTCACGCTGTTCCTGTCGAACCGCGACTGGCTTCCCCGGATGCAGATGCAGCAAGTGTGCAGGCTGCTGGGAGAGGCGGAATGGTATGTCGGAACACACGGCGGCGCCAACGATCAGACTACCATACTCAGAAACCCGGCGAACTGCGTCCTCTACAACCGACACTCGCAGGTGGAGTTGAGCTCGACTCCGCTGCCATTTCTCGATGGAGTGCACGTTGTGCTTGCGAATTCGCTCTGGGAAGTCAACAAGACCCTGGGCGGCAATCAGAGCTTCAACATGCGCAAGGGTTGGATGCAGATGGGCGATGAGCTGATGCGCCTGATAATCGCTGAAGTCCAGACATCTCAAGGAAATGGCAAGGCGACCGGTGAGGGCTGGTTGGCCAGACTGGTCAAGGAGAGATTTGACTTCGACGCGGGTGGTGCGCTGCCAATGCTGGAATCGAGGCCCGATTACTGGGAGAAGATATCGCAGAACTACAACAAGTTCGGCAGTCTCGATGCCCGGATCATCGGCATACCTGACGAGGCCATCTCCGAGCTGGTTCTCCTGCTGCCTGTCAAGATAACTCCAAAAGAGGCTGGGGCCATTTTTGGCCGGGACGAATCTGCGATCGAGAGGATCTATACGACTCCCAGGCGGAACATCGGCGGCTATCACATCCGCACCACGGCGCGCTTCTTCCACAGGGAGAACGTCATTGGCAGGACGCTGGAAAGCATCTTTCTGGAGGCCAAGCGGCGAGTCGGGGCAGGGGAGCTCTTGTCTGATTCGCCGGAGTACGATCAGTATCGTGTTCTGGTGGGTCAGTTGGTTGATGAGCTTCAGGACGCGCTCAGTTTTGATTTCCGAGTGTCCAATCCCCAACTCGACCTCCTGCTTACCATTGCGCGGCGCGGCCCGGGCTACCTCGGCGGCAAGCTCACCGGAGCGGGTAAGGGCGGATGTGTGTCGCTGCTGGTTCGTGAGAGCGACTCTGACGCAATGTGTGAGTATCTGGACCGCGAGTACTACGGGCGGCCCGAGCGCTTCGAGTTCTACAGGCAGGTGCTGCAGGACGAGAGCCGCTTCAGCGCCCCAGGGACCATTGAACACGAATCAGCCGAGGAGCGCAAACAGATACTGGATAACGCGCTGGCCAACATAAAGGAGCAGCGAAGGGTAATCACTTTCAGCAGAGGAGCCTGTCCGATCGAACTGCCAGTGTAAACACCACTATGCTTCGCGGACGTCTGTCCCGAAGCTGGCACGTCCGCAAGATCTGCACAGTCGGACTCTACGGCCCGCTCTTCCAGAGACCTGGGCAAGGGTCTCGGCCATCCGGGTCGTAGACGATGCAATGGAAACCATCCTGCCGGCAGGCTTCCTGTCGATTGCACGACACAGGCACCAGTTTTGCTTCGGAGTGTACCATGTCGGGCATGATTGCAGTCGACTGGATGACCTCAAGCCTCACCATAGTGTTCTTGATTTCGCAGAACTCGTAAGTTTGTCTTCTTGCGAACTCTTCTCGCACTAATACACTCCAGATCCAAATACTACGCCATCCCAAGAGACATCCTGTCATTCCGACCTGCGGGGAGGAATCTCGGGGTAAGAGCTCAGACTATGTGAGAAACCACGTCATCCTGAACTTGGTTCAGGACCCATCCCTTCTCCGGATGGGTGCCGGATCGAGTCCGGCATGACGTATTACTCAGTGAGACTGAGCTCTTACATCTCGGGGGCTTTCTCCCGCTGGTCCTAAGGAAGCCCCCTGATTTTGGGGAATTCCTACGCAAAACAACCGCGCCAGCCACGCGGTCTGGTGCTCGAAACGACATACCGGTTAGAACGTCCGCTCTATCATATAGGCGGCCCAGGCGGCCAGCAGGTCACGGTATTTCGAATGCGGAACCGTGTCAAGGCTTTCCATTGCCCGGCTGAGGTGGTGGTGAGACCTTGACCTCACGTGATCCACCGCCCCGGTTGACACGATGATATCCTTCGCGCGTGTGATATCGGACTCCGACGCGGACTTGTCGCCCAGTGTCCCCAGAAGCAAGTGCCGATCGGCGCTACTGCAATTCTCCAGTGCGTAGAAGACCAGAAGTGTCTTCTTGCCTTCCTTGATGTCAGCGCCTACCGGTTTGCCCAGTTTCCGTTGGTCACCCATCAAGCCCAGGATATCGTCCTGCAGTTGAAACGCGGTACCGCACTCACTCGCAAAACGAGCCAGGGCGTCCACCAGCGGGTGTGACGCGTCCGAGGTGCCTAGTCCGATCATTGCGCCCGCCGCCGCCGCGAATCTGTAGAGAGCCCCGGTCTTCATCCACAGCATCCTGACAATGTCGTCACCGGACACTTTGTCTATGCTCATACCCGCGTACTGCACGTCCAGAAGCTCACCCTCAAGCAGCGTGTTCACCGTTTCGGACTCAAGCATCCGGATGACGCGTAACACAACGGAGCAGTCCACGCCTCTTTCCGCCAACTCGCAGAAAAGGCTCACGGTCCAGCCGTGCTGACAGTCGCCAGTGAGTACCGCGATGTCCCGACCATAGTCTACGGCAGCCTGGCCCTTATAGCCAAGTTCATCTTTGGCGAGTCTTCGTCCGAGTGCGTGAACACTTGGCCCGCCCCGTCTGCTGTCGTCGTTGTCAATCAGGTCATCGTGAACAAGTGTCCACGTATGAAAGAGCTCCACGCCTGCTGCCGCGGGCAAAGCAGATTCAGGGTTGCCTCCCACGGCACCGCACGACCACAGCAGCACTGCAGGCCGCAGGCGTTTGCCGGAACGTTCCAGATAAGCATACGCGGTCGAAGCGAGATGAGCAGGGCGAAGCCCTGCTCTATCTCGAGACTCGGCGAGGTATGAATCTACGTTCCGGGCCACTTCGCCCAGAGCAGTCTGCATATCTACGGACATCATGCCTCCGTAGTCTGTCCTGTAGGAATCATTAGAAATCCTTCCGCTGGCATAGGCACACGTGCTGACGAGATGTCTGCGGCCAACTCAGGATGGCACAAACAGCAGGGGCGGCGGTTCCCCGGCATCGTCAACCGGCAACAAAGAATGCGGCGAAACTCTGTTAGTCCGCAGCAGGCCCGGGGGGCGGCGGCACAGGCGGAGCTCCACCCTCTGGAGGCGGGCCAACGCGCCCATCCCTTCGAGTCCTGGGGCCCTGAGGAATCCTCATCCTCTCAATCAGCATCTTGAACTGCTCCGCATTCAGGATGGACCGGATGGTCTTCCAGGCTGCCAGGTTCTCAGCTACTGCGTCGGCTTCACATTTCTGCGCGGCTTTGGCAAGCTCCTGTATGCGTGCGTCGTTGCTGTCCACCGCGAGCAGAGCATCACGCAGGGCTTCAATCGCGGCCCGGGTTTTCTCGTTGAGTTCTCGCTGCGATTCTTCTCTATTTTTGTAGAAGGCATCAAGTTTGGCGCGCTGATCTTCGGACAGTTTCATCCTGTCGTTGTCCATCAGCACAAGCGGCTGCGGCGGCATCGTGGAGCTCACAGTGCCGGGCAATGGCATAGGTCTCATCATTGGCCGTCCTGGTGCACCAGGCGCTCCCGGCATACCCGCTGCGCCAGGCGGCGGCCCGCCTACTCCTGGGCCAACGTCACGGACCGGCGGCGGAGTGCCGTTAGCCGCAAAGACTACGATCGCTATGACGATCAGACAGGCCACTCCCGCAAGAAACAATGCTCTTTGCATAGCAGAATCCTCCCTTTCAGTTCGCGACTCCCGCGTAACCTCAACTACTGCCTACAAACACCTAGAGTAGACGAACAAACCCTTTGCCGGGTTTCATTTGGCTTTCCGCTGCGTCCTCCCATCGGCTGAGCTGGCGAGCACGTAGAAGTGCTCCCCTGCGCATCCGACCATCGGACCTTACTTGCGATAGATCGCCTTCACGGGACACCGTTCCTTGCAGGCCCCGCACCGGATACACGCATCGTTGTCTATATGGTAGACCTGCTTGGGCTCACCAGATATGCACTTGACCGGACAGACCTTTGCGCAGAGGCTGCAACCGACGCACTTCTCCGGATCAATGAAGTATTGCAGCAATGCCTGACATACACCTGCAGGACACTTCTTGTCGTTTATGTGAGCCTCATATTCCTCACGGAAGTTCTGCAGGGTCGAGAGAATGGGGTTTGGCGCTGACTGTCCAAGTCCGCAGAGCGATGCGCGCTTTACGTGTTTGCTTAGCGTCTCCAGTTTGGACAGATCGCCCTCCTCACCTTTGCCCTCCGTTATGCGGGTAAGAATCTCCAGCAGCCTCTTTGTTCCTTCACGGCACGGCGTGCACTTCCCACACGATTCGCCTTGCGTGAAGGTCAGGAAGAACTTCGCCACGTCAACCATGCACGTGTGATTGTCCATCACGATCATGCCGCCGCTTCCCATAATCGATCCTGCCGCGGCCAGCGACTCGTAGTCGATTGGCGTGTCAAGGTACTGCTCGGGAATACATCCGCCTGATGGTCCGCCTGTCTGCACGGCCTTGAACTGCCCGTCTCCGCGTATACCGCCCCCTATGTCGAAGATGATCTCGCGCAGGCTGGTGCCCATGGGCACTTCCACAAGTCCGGTGTTCTTGATCTTGCCGGCCAGCGCGAACACCTTCGTGCCCTTACTCTTCTCGGTACCCATTCCCGCGAACCAGTCCGCACCGTTCAGGAATATCGCCGGAACGTTGGCCAGCGTCTCAACGTTGTTGATGCTGGTGGGGAAGTTCCAGAGTCCGGAGACCGACGGATAGGGCGGCCTTGGTCGAGGCATGCCTCTGCGTCCCTCGATTGAGGCGATCAGTGCAGTCTCCTCTCCGCACACGAACGCGCCCGCGCCCAAACGCAGTTCAATATCAAAACTAAAATCGGTCCCCAGGATGTTCTCGCCCAGCAGTCCGCGCTTCTTGGCTTCAGTAATGGCACTGCGCAACCGCTTGATCGCCAGAGGGTACTCAGCTCGAACATAGACGTAGCCCTGGTCGGCGCCTATGGCATATCCGGCGATTGTCAGGCCCTCGATAATGCAGAACGGGTCACCCTCTATGGCGCTGCGGTCCATAAATGCGCCCGGGTCGCCTTCGTCAGCGTTGCAGATGACATATCTCTTCTCTGCAGGGACCTCGGCCGTCAGGCGCCATTTGAGGCCTGTTGGATAGCCTCCGCCTCCTCGTCCTCTCAAACCGGACCTTTCAATCTCGCTAATCACTTCGTCCGGCTTCATGTTCTCCAGCACGTCTGCCAGAGCCTCGTATCCTCGCATCTGCAGATAGTCGTCAAAGGACTCCGGGTCTATTACTCCGCAGTTGCGCAGCGTAATTCGCACCTGCTTGCCGAAGAAGCTTGAGTCACCCAGGACGCGAATGTCGGAGGTGTCCACTGCACATCTCACAAACAAGTCCTCGACTGGTTTGCCGCCGATCAGATGCTCCTCCACGACCCTTTCCAGCTTCTCCTGCGTGAGCTCTCCGTAGAATACGCCATCTGGCTCCACAAGCAGCATCGGGCAGTTGCCGCACTGGCCATAGCATACGGCTTCCTCTACGTCGACGAGGCCCGTTGCCTTGTGCTTAGCAAGCGAATGGCGAAGTTGTTTCTCGAGTTTCTTGCCGCCGGGGTCGGCGCACGCCGTCCCGGAACACACAACCAGTTTACGTTTCATCTCGGCCCCGCATATTCTTGAACAACATTTCCGGCCACCAGGTGTTCGGTCACTATCCGGCGAGTCTTCTCTTCATCGAGCCGGATGTACAGCACAGGAGGATCATCTCCTCTAAGCACCTCCGCCATTGGTTCAAGGTCACAGCGGCCCACGCATCCTGTGGAAACGATCTCGACGTTATCCAGTCCCTCTTGTGCAACCGCCTCTTTGAACGCCTCATAAACTCTATCTGCACCTGCGGATATTCCGCACGTTGCCATTCCTACACGCACTCTGTACTTGCTGTCCTCTTCGCGGTGTTTGCTCTTGAGTTCGGCCAGTATGGCAGTAGGTTTCATTTGGTCACCTCTGAATCTCCCCCGACACGGCGCGATTTCAGATCGCGACCTATTGGGAAAGCACAATATCTGAGCTATCAGCTTCGATATTATACCCAGATACCTTCCGGCTATGCAACGAAGTTACTCCGGAGCCTCACCGTCGGCATCAGCGTCGGTCACCGCCAGGCCCCTGAGGTGGCAGGTATCGTTCAGCGCCAGAATGTGCGGCGTCTCTCCGGTCTCGACAATGCTCAGCGACGCGTTTGAGAAATGCCACATCATCCATTTCGAGAGCGGCAGATCGAAGATGGTGTTGAACATCCCGTGCAACGCTCCGCCGTGCGATACTATGATCACTCTCTCAGCCACGCCCCATCCGGACGAATGGTTGTCCAGGAACTTCCGGCACCGATCCATCAGCTCGGTGTGTGTTTCGGCGCCGGGTGGCGCGGTGTAGTGCGGAGGTCTGCGCCACTCGTGCTCCTCGAGCGGGTAATGCTGGTCTATCTCGGCTCGCGTTAGTCCCTGCAACACGCCGAAGAGGCGTTCTCTGAGCAGAGGATCCCGTTGGACTCTGACACCGCACTCGCGCGCTATCTCCTCGGCGGTATCCAGCGCGCGTCCCAGATCGCTGGAATACAGCCTTGAGATCGGCTCGCGTGCCAACCGTCGGGCTATCGCCCTCGCCTGCTTGCGGCCAAGGGCGGTCAGCGGGGTGTCGTTCTGCCCCTGGATTCGGCCTTCGAGATTGGCGACGGTCTCGCCGTGACGCACCAAATAGACAACACTCATAAGTCCACCTGCTTGACAAATCCCAGTTCGCGGCCTTCACGGGAAAGCCTGATCGAACCCATCTGAACCACCTTCACCGGCGATACCGTCCGAATCGGCGACAACACATAGAGAAGCCTCTGTTTGAACTCCGCGCCCTGCAGCAGACCGACGTCCAACGTTCGTCCGTTCTGATCGGCCAGACCAACGAGCAGTCCCTGAAGCGACTGGATTCTCATCAGAGTGATGTCATGGGTCTTGAACTGCTCTTCTACCTCGCGCAGACCGGGCTCGTAGGGTTCTCCACCCACCACCGCGTATATTCCGCCGCCGACCAGTTCGACGTGTTCCACCGGGCACCTCAAAGACCGCTCAATGAACTTCACGTACTGCCACTTCACGGGCCGGCCAGCTCCCAGCCAGGTGTTCCAGCAACACACGTCGTCCAGCCTGA
>CAYSLA010000047.1:13391-22333 GCA_964431685.1 uncultured bacterium
GTGGCAAGTCCAGTGGTATCGACAACGATGAGCTCCGCCCCCAGTTCACGGGCATTGTCGACAAGCCTCTTTGTCCCGATAGCGTGTTCGAGCAGATGGGCCGCTGGGGAGGTGCTGCCGACGAAGTAGAGCCTGCGGGCTTGCAGTTCGGTCGCGGTTTCGAACTGAGCTTCAGGAATCGCCAGCCCGATCGTTCCCGGAGCGCCGATTTCCGACTGTCCAATATCCGCATCAACGATCGCGGTCTGAATGCCGGCTTCAATGGCACGGTTGGCCAGGGTGACACAGAACCGGGTCTTGCCCGTGTCCGCAGCCCCGATGACCATCACCACTCCGGGCCGGGCCATTATCTCTGATATTACATTTGTCCAGTCGGTAAGTGCCTTCACGTTGGTGACCCGGCTGCTATCTGGAAACGGTCGTCAGCTCAGAATTGCATCGCCTCAAACGCCTGCCCATAAAGCCAGTGCCCAAAGTCGTTGGGATGATTGATGTTGTTGCCCAGCAGAGAAGACTGATCCTTGCGCCCAAGCACCATGACCCAGGTATCGTAGACGTTAACGTAAGCGCTCCTGGTCTCAGCAGCAGCCTGCCTGGTAGCTTCCGCGAACTCACCCATCCTGTGTGTGCCGTAGTGCCAGTCGTCGTGCGGCGGGAACGCGGAGTATAGTATCACTTCCGCGCCCTTGCGCTCTCGTACCATGCCGACAAGAGTTATCAGCTTCTTCTTGAACTCATCCGGCTCCATTCCTCCGCCGACGGGCAGGTTGTGATCGTTCATACCCCATCCAAGAAGCACCAGGTCTGGGCTCGTATCACCCATCTGCTTGTCCCACCACTCGATGCCCTGAGCGCTGCAATAGCCAGGGATGGAGACGTCTCGAGTCTCAATTTGTGCCGCTGGGAACTTGCGCTGCAGGTATTTCTGATACAACGAGGCAAACGTCAGTCCCGGTTCTGAGACTTCTCCTCCGGATGTTATGCTGTCTCCATAAGTGACGATCTTGAACGGTCCGCCGGCTTTGAGTTTGGATCGAGTCTTGCTGAGGAACTGGGCCTGGTTGCTGGGCTTGGCCCACGGTCTTCCATTGGTCGTAGTATAGTCAACCCACACGAAGAACGGGTGGTTTGTGGCGCCGGGGAACTTAGTGTGGTCGAAGTCCTTCTGGCCGTACAGCACGTTCGTGGAGAAGTCAGGTATGCTGGACTCCCCAGTTCGGGCAATTGTGCCCTTTGCGTAGTCCAGGATATAGTCAACGCCTTCCCGATAGACTACACATTTCTCGTTGTCAGACTTGTAGGTGCTGCGCACCAAAACGCTTCCCTTGGCCACGCTGTCAAAACAAAGCTTTCCGGGAATCGTGCCGGCCAGCACGAGGCTCTCTCCCTGAACAGTCATTTTCTTTCCTTTTGACGCAATTTGGAGCTTTTCCAAGTTCCGCGTCGATTTGGTCGAACCGAGAGACTTGTTAATGTCGCCGGCTCCCAGGCAAGCTGTCGCCCACATCAGAGTGATACCAACAGCCAGCAGTATCGCAGTTCTCATATGCCCATCTCCTCCGCAGAACTATTCGGAAGTTTCAAGAATCATAATGCCACTTGCCCCGCTACGTCAAGCGCACGATAGTGCTGAAAGCAGCCGAGCGACCTCAGTTCAAGCATACATGCATAAAAAAGAATGAGTCACCCTATTGACAGACTCGAGTTTAGGTGGTAACCTGAATATGGACATGTATAATCTTGGAGTCACGGGTTTTGTTGGATTATGAAGGCTGAAATAGCAGACTTGGGACCGTTGCGCGTGTGTGTACACGCATCCTCCTTGCATCCTGTAGTTGAGGTTTGCGGGTGTGCGGATTGTGACAGTATTGGCGAAGTGATGGGTGTGTTGGATCATTTTGCGGCCGAAGGAAAGACGTGCGTGTCAATCGACCTGGAAGGGGTCGAGCACATCGACACATCCGCCGTAGAGCGGCTGGCTTGCAGTGCGAACGAGTTCTGCAGGCAAAACCGCAGGCTGCGCATCGCAAGGGTGAGCCGCCCTGTTGAGGAACTCCTGCAGAGGCTCTCTCTGAGCGATGCCTTCTGTTGGGAAGAGGACTGTGCTGACTGCCGGCCCGATACGTGCGGCACCGCACGGCAGCATTCTGTTGCTGATGTTTTCACGATGCCCTGCGACATGGCGGTGGCGCGGAAGGCCAGGCGGCGAATAGCGGATATGGCCAGGCTTGTGGGTTTTGATGATTCCGCCTGCGGCGATATCGCCGTTGCGGTAGGTGAGGCGGTAACCAACGCGGTTAACTATGGTTCGACGGATGGCGAGGGCGCTGAGTTTACGGTCCGCTGTATTGCCAGCCCTCGCAAAGTGTGCATCACCGTCAGCGACCAGGGCGAGGGCTTCGACCCAGACAGTGTGATCTCTTCCGAGACTGATCCGATGCTTGAGCGCGGCAGGGGACTTCGCTGCATAGATGCTCTGATGGATGAAGTCAGTTTTGATTTTGAGTCGGGAACTACCGTGCGCATGGTCAAGTTCGCTTAGGACGCTGTGACCGATGCACGAGTTCTCGGGCGCAGTATGGGCGGTCATTCGCTGTGAAAGGTAGTCGATTTGTCGGGTATAGAGTCGTTGAGTTTTCGGAGGACTCGCACGAGGCGCTCCGCGACATATATGAACGACTTGCCCCCGAAGCCCCGTCCATACTGGACACCTGGGTTGACAAGCAATGGAGTGTGTGGCAGCCGCCCGGCCTGACCAAAGAAGAGTTGTGGGAGATCTTCAGCCGCATCCTCAGGACTCTGCTCGAGATGCTCTGCAGGAGAGCCAACGAGCACGAGTTTATGGCGATCGAATCCATCGGTGCGGACCTCGCGCGCCGACGCTATCCGTTTGAGGCGCTCATAATAAGCGTGCATTTTCTCGAGGAAAGCTATCTACCCATTCTGCTCGATTCCGATCGCCGCTGCACACAGGATCGGCTTCTGGCGATGGATGAGTTCCTTCACTACGTCCTGGCGTCCATCTCGACAAGTTACTTTGAGGCCTACCGCAAGGAACTGATGGACAGGGCCGAAGTGGGACGCATAGTGCAGGAAGGGCTGCTGGCTGAGATACCCAAACGCGCAGTCGGTCTCGAAATTGGGCACGTCTATCTTTCGGCCAGGGAGAGAGCCCAGCTCGGAGGGGATTTCCTGGATTTCTTCACGGTCGGTTCGGACGGGGCCACCTTTGTCATAGGCGACCTGGCGGGTCACGGTCTGGAAGCCGCCGCGGACTCCGTGATGCTCAGATCTCTGTTCAGAGGGTTTATGCGCGAGAAGCCTGATATGCAGGACGCCATGGCGAGACTCAACCGCGTGCTGACCTCTGAGCTGAAATCCGGCCTGTTTGCAACTGCCCTTGCGGTAACCTACGATCTATCCGGCACGGTCAGCCTTGTGAGCGCCGGCCATCCGTATCCGGTGGTGTGGGACGGTCATTGCCGCATGCTCGAGATAGAGGGCGCGGCGCTGGCCATCGACAGGTCTTCCAGCTATGCACTTGAGCGGTTTGCGCTGCCTGAAGGGGGAATGCTGGTTGCCTATACGGACGGGCTGACGGAGGCCAAGGGCATCGCATTGGAGCGGTTTGGCGACAAGAGGATCATCGACGCGATCGAGGAGATGGCGGGCTTGCCCGCGAGACAGGTCGCTGAACACCTGGTAGACAATGCACTCCGGCATACGGGAGGACATTTCCAGGACGACGTGGTTGTGCTGGTCATCAAACGGGGTGGTACATAGCGCAGATTCTCTCGAATTCGGGCCCACTGCGAAAATACTTCGTTTTTTTTCGCGTTTCGAGGTAAGAAAGCTTCCATTTATCGGTATAATGCCAGTATAATAAGTGGCTCTGGCGGAACTCCGCACTCCGGAGTTTCGTCCCAGAGTGAAGTTAATACAAGGAATGGAGGCGACTACGATGGTTCACGAGTCTGAAGAATCTGTTGTCGCTCCCCATGCCTGCGACGAAATAACTGAATACGACAACCGGATAGAGAACGGTATCGAAATCGACCTCGAGGATGAAGAACCGGAAGCGGATGAATCTTCTGTAGTGAGGGAACAGATCGAGCAACAGTTCGCCCGGTATGAGCGGAACTACAGAGCTCGCAGGATAAGGGAGTTGACGATGGCTCCTGTTGTCAGGAGAAGAGGGCGGCCCTCAGCTAAACGCAAGACTGTAGCTGCTGCCTGATTAATGCGCTGATGTTGAGAATTATGGGCCGGGTGAGTATAATTCACTTGGCCCATAGTTGCGTTTCGCCGGTCCTGTCAATCGCGCGGAGCCCGATCAGGGGCGGTAGCGCTTAGGAGTTAGTCTATGCCTGAAAACCAGATCACTCTCACCATCGACGGTCACCAGCTCACCGTGCCGGAAGGGACCACTATCATGCAGGCGGCGGAACGGCTGGCCATCCGTATTCCACGGTTGTGCTATCATCCGCGTCTGCACCTTGAGGGTTCTTGCCGCGTGTGCCTGGTGGAAGTCGACGGGATGCGCAATCCGGTCGCGTCCTGCAGTTACCCGGCCTCTGAGGGAATGGTTGTGCGCACCAACACCCCGGATATCCGCGAACTCCGGCGCACGATAGTCGAACTGCTTCTGGACAATCACCCCGAAGACTGCCAGACCTGTGAGCGAGACGGAAACTGCGAACTGCAATACCTGGCATATTCAAGCGGCGTGCGGGTGCGGCACTACGAGGGAGAGAAGAAGCACTACGAGTCAGATTTGAGCTCCACGTCGGTTATACGTGAGCCCGACAAATGCATCTTGTGTGGACGATGTGTGCGAATGTGCGCCGAGGTGCAGGGCGTTTCGGCCTTGGGCTATATCAACCGCGGCTTCAAGACCGTGGTGGCACCCGCTTACAACGCGCCGTTTTCTGAGAGCGTGTGCGTGGCGTGCGGGCAGTGCATAAACGTCTGCCCGGTTGCCGCTTTCCTGGAAAAAGACTACACAAGCGATGTAATGGAGGCTCTGGCCGACCCTGACAAGCACGTCATTGTGCAGATTGCGCCCAGCGTGCGCGCCTCCATAGGCGAGGGGTTCAATATGGCTTCCGGAATCCCCATGACCGGCCAGACCGTTGCGGCGCTGCGAAGGTTGGGTTTCGACGAGGTGTTCGACACCCAAATGGGCGCGGACGTGACCATCATGGAGGAGTCCACTGAGTTTGCCCGGAGGCTGGCGAGTGGCGGACCGCTGCCGCTGATCACGAGTTGCTCATCCGCGTGGATGAAGTTCGCTGAGCATTTCTACCCCGAGCTGCTTCCGAACATATCGTCGGCGAAGTCGCCAATGAGCATGCTGGGATCACTCATCAAGACATACTACGCTGAGCGAACCGGCATACCCGCCGAGAAGATATTCAACGTTGCAGGGATGTGCTGCACAGCGAAGAAGTTCGAAGCCGCACGCGAGGAACAGAAGATAGAGGTCGCGAGCGGAGCGATGGTGCCGTCTATAGACAGAGTCATTACTACCCGCGAACTGGTGTGGATGATTAAGAACGCATCACTTGATTTTGCAGCCCTCCCTCCTGAGGAATTTGATCCAGTACTGGGCATATCTACAGGAGCCGGGGCGATATTTGGAGCAACCGGGGGCTTGGCCGAGTCGGTGTACCGGACAGCGTACTGGATGCTCACCGGCGAGACTCTGGCGGACATCGTGGTCGAAGACGTGCGCAGTGTGGCACAGGGTATAAAGCGCTGGTCGGTGAAGATCGGGGGCCAGATGATACACATGGGGGTCGCGCACGGCCTTGGCAACGCACATCAGTTGCTTCGGATGGTCACGAGCGGAGAAGAGGAGTTCCATTTTATCGAGATCATGGGCTGTCCGGGTGGATGCATCGGAGGAGGAGGCCAGCCATACGCGCGGGCAGGCGAGGGTATACCGCTGGATGTGGAGAACCTGCGGAAGCGAGCAGAGGCACTGCGCAAGATAGATGCCTCGAAGACCCTGCGGCGCTCCTACGAAAACCCTGACGTAACCCGCGTCTACAAAGAGTACCTCGGCGAACCGCTCAGTGAAAAGGCTCACAAGCTGCTGCACACCTCCTATGTTCCCAGACTCCCGCGCGGGGTGTGGAATCCGGATGTTATGAGGGCTGACTAGCATTGTGAAAGCGGCATCGTGAAGAAAGGAAAGGAACCACGCTTATGTCTTGTGCGTGCGATACCAGATTCGATGAACTGACAGACTACATCAAGGAGAATCTGAACTCGGAGCATCCGCAGTCCTCGCTCATTGCAGTTCTGCACTATGCTCAGGAGTCGTTCGGGTACCTGAACAAGGATATCATGGAGCATATCGCCCAGGTCTCGGAAGTTCCTGCGGCCGAGATATACGGCGTGGCAACGTTCTATGGCTATTTTAAGCACACTCCGCAGGGCAAGCATCGCATATCCGTGTGCATGGGCACTGCGTGCTACATTCGCGGTGCGGCAAAGCTGCTGGAGATGATCGAAGACGACCTCGATGTCAAGGTAGGCGGGACCACAGAGGACATGCAGTTTACGCTAGACGAAACCCGCTGCGTCGGAGCGTGTGGGCTGGCGCCTGTGCTGACGGTGGACGAGAGAGTCTACGCGCGGGTCGAGCCGGAGCAGATAAAGGAAATACTGGACGAATACCGCGCATCAGCCGAATAGGCCGCCGGAGACAGCCCGTTACAGGATTTCCGGGCTTAGCCGGGAATTCCGAGGGATCAGAAACGCGTGTGTGGAAGACTTGTGTGCGGATAGACGCCATCGAGTTCTCGGGAGCAGACACAGACGGAAAGAATCGGCGGCACGTTCACGTACTGCCGGTATTGACCATTTTTCCAAAGGAGGCTACCAGTAATATGAGCGCAGCTCAGTCAGTTACATCAGGCACTTTTGAGCAGGAAGTCATCAAGTGCGACATACCGGTTCTTGTCGACTTCTGGGCGGAGTGGTGTGGCCCGTGCAAGGCACTTGGGCCGACCATAGACGAGATCGCCGGGGATTTTGCGGGCAAGGTCAAGGTTGTCAAACTGGATGTCCAGAACGAACCGACCGTCGCCAGCCAGTTCGGGATTGTCAGCATTCCCACGCTGCTTCTGTTCAAGAACGGCCAGATAGTCAATCGCATGGTGGGCCTGCAGCCCAAAGCTAATATCACCCAGCAACTCAACGCGGCGCTGTAGAAAGAAACGCTACAGTAAGCGGCGATATTCTCCGAAACTAGAATATGTGGGAATGTCCCAACGATATTCGGAGGTATCGCCGCGATGTCTTTCGATAAGGCCAAAGCCGATGGCAGCAATGATCAGCGGCTGGCCGTTCTGTTGGCCGGCACCCTGGCCGAGGGAGAATCGGTTCTTGCCGAGGAAACCGGCGATCAGGGCCAGTCAATCATTCTGACCAATTCCAGGCTGATCGTTGTGAAGATCGGACTTGCGGCCGCCGGCGAGATGAACGCCGAGAAGACCGCTTCGTTTGACTACGCGTCAGTCACCGGCATAAGGCTGCGCCGGGGACCGATGGGTGCCGTCATCCAGATACTCTCCAAGTCCGCCCCTCCCGCTTCGCCCGGACAACCGCCAATGAACCTTGTAGTGTTTAGCGGTGACAAGAGGGTGAAGCAGGCTGAAAGCATCGTAGAACGAATCAGTGAGGCGATGCGGATCGACATCGAACGCATTCACCCACCGCCTGCAAACGCTCCTGAAGCTCCGGCAACACCGGACTCCAGTGCCGCCAATGATCCCGTATCAGGAGTCCGTCCGCGCAGAGCAGGCGCGTCGAAATCGGCGCAGACTGATCCTGCGCAGCAGGCTGATGTGACTGAGCCAACCGCACCTGAACCCGAGGCTGAGTCGCCGCAGTCCTCGCCTGGGTTGGTGAGACGGTCGCTCGCGGATGAGATCTACGCGGACATAACCGGTCGCGTAGAAGAGCCCGCGGCCACTGCCGCACCACAAGAAGCCAGCTCGCTGTACCCCGTGCCCGATCCCGCTGCAGACGAAAGACCTGCGCTTGCCGAGTCTGTTGCAGATGAGGCCGAACCGGACACGCAACCTGCAGGGTGCGGCTCTGGCCAGACAGAAGACTCTGAGTCTAGACCAACCACTTCACCGGCGAGTGAACGCTATGATCTCGGCGATTTGAAGAGACTGGACGAAAGACTTGACGGCGCTGAAGCGGCAGCCAGGGGGGACAGGCCACCCTCAGACACTGAGGACACTTGCGAGCCTGCGCCCCAGTTGGCGACGGAGTTCCGCCCCAATCCCAGACTCCCGAAACCGGAGAAACCGGCATCGTCAAGCAAGACCGCTACCCTTGTGCTGATCGGCATTCTTGCCGCAATGGCTCTGGCGGGTGTGGCAGTAATTGGGCCGATGCGCACCCTGAGCAGTTCACATCAGGCGCCAAGTGCCCAGCGCAAGCCGGCCGTCACCGCCCAGAGCGTCCGTGCGAACCTTGCCGACGCCATTGCCTTTCAAGATGCGGCGGAGACCATTGTTGCCGAGAGTAACGCTCTTTCCTCTCAGTTGAATGAAGCACTTGGTTCACGAGACACCGAGGCTATCGGTAAGATCTTGAGAGCTTACAGTCTGGAAACTGCGATAGAGAGACTGGAGTCTATGGCCCTGGCGGCGGAGATGGTTCCTGCAAGGGACAAACTGACCGCAGCCCTGGAAGAGAGACAGACAATTGCCTCCATGGCGAAGCAGTATGCGGCCAGCGGCGATTCCACACAGGTTCCGATAATGCAGTCCAGGATTATCGTTTCCGCCCGTCTAATCGAGGAAGCGCAGACCGATATGTCTACCAGCGTGCAGGCGCTGCGAGACAGACTTGCGGAACTTGACGGCAGCCCACAGGAATAGTAAGAGCTCAGACTATGTGAGAAACCACGTCATCCT
>CAYSLA010000048.1:0-21899 GCA_964431685.1 uncultured bacterium
AATCAGCGTCCAAGCCTCCGTCCTCCGATCCCGTAAGCGACCAGATGACGGCGTCACCGTTGAGTTGCGGGTTGCGAATCCACATCTGCGAGGTCCAACTGCTGAAAGAGTTCTGCGGTATGTCCGCGGCCAGCCAGTTTGCTGTGGTTGTGAAACCGCTGGCGGCGCGGCCGGTTGGGTTGAACGGGGTCGCGGTGGCTATGGAAGTAGGCGATCCCTTGATCACACCCAGGGAGCCCGCGCTGACCGTGTCATAGATCAGATTGCCAGGGTCGTCGAATGACCATTGCATCACCTTCGTGGGAGCCTCCGCGGGACCGAGGTACCCGCCCTTGCCCACGGAGTCGGAATAGTATCCTTGGGGATGCGCGCCTACCGCAATCCAGTAGTCGTCATTGGCTTGCTGGGAGCTGCTGTAGTCGAGCAGCAGGCTGACCGATGTGTCGCCCTCGGCTCCACGGTATACCTTGATGTTGTTATTCGTCCAGTGTATATAGGTCTGTACGATGGTGATCTGATACCACTTATTGGCATCCCAGGTAAGCGGGGCCGACGAATAGTTATTTATCCCGGTGTAGTAGCCTCGGTCACCCATGGTCAGGCTGCCGTCGGCATTCACCCACAGCCTGCGGTAATCAGCGTCCAAGCCTCCGTCCTCCGATCCCGTAAGCGACCAGATGACGGCGTCGCCGTTGAGTTGCGGGTTGCGGACCCACATCTCACAAGTCCAACTGCTGAAAGAGTTCTGCGGTATGTTCGCGGTCAGCCAGTTTGCCGTTGACGAGAACCCGCCGACCGCTCGATTGGTTGCATCGTTGGGCGTGGAGGTCGATAGCGAGGAAGGGGCGCCCTTGACTATGCCTTGCGAGCCGCTGCTTACCTGGTCATAGATGAGGTTGCCTGCATCGTTGAACTGCCACCATATAGTCATGCCGGCGGTTCCGGAGTATCCATTGACCAGAGTATCTTCGATCTCGGCCTTTGTGCGGGCGCTGTTCCAGACCACGACATCGTCTATGCCGGCTCCTACTCCGCTGGCTCCGGACGCATACCCGTTGACCAGAGTATCCTCGATCTCGGCCTTTGTGCGGGCTGTGTTCCAAACAACCACTTCATCCAAGGCCGCATTTGCGCCGTTGGCGCCACTCCCACCCTGCAAAGTGCTTTCGATTGACAGCTTGCTGAGGGCGCTGCTGTAGACGATCACGTCGTCCATGGCAGCAAAAGCGCCAACCGCAGCCAGAATGATGACGGCAACCGCCAACGCCGCGGTAGCCCATAATCGGGTAGTGTTCATTTTTTCCTCTCCTTACAGTAATCCGAGATTGTACCGCGAAAGCAGCAGTGCTGCGAAAGTACCTGACAGCATCCCGCATGATTGCGACGCCAGTCCAAGGACTTCACAGCGGAAATCTCCATATTGCTTGCTCTCCTTTCAGCTGGCAGACCTTACAGCCGGTCTGCGCATTCCGGCTCGATTCACACGATTGTGTGAAGGATCAAGTATTGTCTATGCGAGTGATGCGATTCACTTTGGGCCTACACAAAAGATTATTGGCCGGTAACCCCGGACGCCATACTGCTTCGTTCCCATATTCTAGTTATACCATGCTTTTGGATGCGTGTCAATAGGTAGCAGAGAAAATTTTATCGTCCGCCAACCTTTTCACTAACCTGCCAATCAGTGAGCAAAGGCTGCGTCACGGAATCACGCTCAACTATCTCGACAGGGAGCACGTCCATCTGAGACTCAACCGGTCGTTTTTCCATCTGACAGACCAGCTTCGTGAGCGCAAGTCTGCCCATCTCTACAAGTGGTTGTCTGACGCACGTTATAGACGGAGTCTGGTGAGACAACCAGTCAGGGTCGTCGTAGCCGATGATTGAGCAGTCTTCGGGGATTCTGATCTTCATCGATCTCAATGCAGCCATTGTTGGCATTACGATGGGGTACAATGCAGAGAAGAACAGCGCCGTCGGCCGCTGCCTGGCCAGAAAGACACTGCGCAATTTGTCCATATCTTCTCTCAGCAGGCACTCCGTACCGAAGTCAAACCTCCATTCGCTGTTCGTTACAAGGCCAAATTCTGAACAGCTTTCCAGGAATACCTCACTCCTCAGAGCAATATCGATGCTTGGATCAGACACATTGACCAATGCCACATCCCTGTGGCCGTGGTCCGCGAGGTACTTTAGAGCCTGCCGGGTTCCACCCGCAGAATCGCTGCACACCGTTGCAAAGTTCACGTCCGGCCAGTAGCCCCCCACTGCCACTATGGGCATGCCGCTACCCTCAAACTCGGCTATGAACTGCTTGTGCTCGTGCTGATCAACAACAAATACCGTGCCGTCCCGGCCCCACATATCCAAGGACTTCACGTAATGGCCATTATCATAGCTGGAGAATACTACGCTGATTTCGTTATCGACCAGCATACTCATAATGCCATCGAAGATACCCGCGTAGAAGTAGTATGAGAGCACGTTCTCCGAGTGCCTGGTAACCATGTGGATGGTCTTGACATCAGGCGACACCGTTGGCCGCTCGTGTTTGGAAGCCACGTAAGTCCCGCTGCCAAGCGTACGAACGACGATTCCTTCGCTACGCAGGATGCTCAGTGCCCGTTCCACGGTAGCAAGGCTCAGGTGGTGTTCTCTCATCAACTCGCGCTGACTGTAGAACTTGTCCCCACACTCAAAATTCCGTTTGATGTCACTCTTTAGAACATCAAGCAATTGTTGATACTTCGGTACCAAAAGAGCCGAACCTTCCAAGCGCCAAGACGCCAATTTGCTATCTATCACGAGTGCGGAAACCACTAACGCGGTCCCGCAACACCACTTTCACTATACATGAACGGAATCCGCACTGTCAATTCCCTCGGGGTGGACAGACGCCATCATTTGTCAGTACGGCGCTCGACGGTCTGCAGGGACGAGCAGTTATTCGGCAGAACCAAAGAAGGATGATCACTGCCCGAAGCACGCCTCACAGTGTCACGATAGCTCTATAGCAGGCTCTCGGGGTTCAGACACTGGAGATAGTCAGGCACGAAGCGCCCGTCGCGACGGATCAACTCATCATCGAAGTAGATCTCTCCACCACCCATCTCCGGGGTCTGGATCAGAACCATGTCCCAGTGAATCTTGGAGCGATTGCCGTTGTCGGTTTCTTCGTAGGCCTGTCCGGGGGTCAGATGAATGGAGCCCGAGATCTTCTCATCGAACAGAATATCTCGCATCACACGATTAATCAGCGGATTGATGCCCAGTGCAAACTCGCCGATGTAGCGCGCGCCCTCATCCGTATCGAGCACTTCATTGAGAGACTTCGTATCGGAACCGGTTGCCTCGGTGATTCTTCCATTCTGGAAAACCAGACGGATGTCGTCGAACGACCTTCCGTTGAATATCGTGGGAGCGTTATAGTGTATGACTCCGTTGACGCTGTCGCGAACCGGCGCCGTGAAGACCTCACCGTCGGGTATGTTGCGATCGCCCACGCATTCCCTGGCAGGTATGCCCTTGATGGAAAAATGAAGGTCGGTATCCAGCGGCCCTGTTATTCGAACTCTGTCGGTTCTTTCCATCCGTTCCCGCAAGACAGCCTCTGCCCTGGCCATTCTGCCGTAGTCCAGCGTACAGACTTCGAAGAAGAAGTCTTCGAACTGCTGAGTGCTCATCCCTGCAAGCTGAGCCATCGAAGAGGTGGGCCATCTCAGCACAACCCATTTGGTATGGTTGACGCGCTGGTCGGTAAGAGGCTTCAGCCAATGCTCCTGCGCGAGCTTCATCCTGTCTTCGGGCACATCCGACATCTCATTGATGTTGTCGCTGCCTCTAATGGCTATGTAGCAGTTCATCTCCCTCATAAACGCAAGGTCCCGTTCACGAAGGATGGCCAACTGCTCCTCGGTCGCATTCCTGAGTATCAGCCGACGCACACGTGTCTGCATGGTGTCTACAAACGGTATTCCGCCGGCATCAACGACACCCTGGACTAGAATATCAACCATGTCCACAGGGATATCGTACGCATCGATCAACACGCGCTCAGCCGGCTGCACCTTTGTCGAATAGCCGACGAGAACGTCGGCCAGCTTCTTCATCCGAGGGTCATTCATTGTGTGGCACCTTTGGACACTACATTCTGAGCATGTCGGCATCAAGAATGATGGACTGATCGCGCCTGCGACCAACACCCAACATACAGACGGGAGCCTCCACAAGCTCCGCGATCCGTGCCAGATAGTGCTTCGCATTCGCCGGCAACTCGCTGAATGTGGTCATCTTCGAGACGTC
The DNA here is from genome assembly GCA_964431685.1 of uncultured bacterium. Lineage (GTDB taxonomy): Bacteria > Armatimonadota > UBA5829 > UBA5829 > UBA5829 > CAYSLA01. Next base: position 4,303 of record CAYSLA010000048.1, read on the forward strand.
CTCGCTCCACCCTGCCACCTGCTCATACACTGGCACGGCTCGCCCAAGGACAGCCACATCAGTCGGAAACTCACGAACGACTGTTCCATCGATCTCATAGCCGACACATATCTGCAGCGGATCAAGTCCGGTCAGCACGTCCAGCAGAGTGACAGCAATACTCGAGACACCGTTTGCGCGCACGGAGTACTTGACGGCAAGCGAATCAAACCATCCACACCTTCGCGGTCTACCTGTCGTAGTGCCATATTCGTTACCGCGCTCCCGTATATACTCGCCGGTCTTGTCAGCAAGCTCCGTGGGACACGGCCCCTCTCCCACGCGAGTAGTGTAGGCCTTGGTGACGCCGATGACGCGGTCAATCATAGTCGGGCCGACTCCCGTGCCGATTGTTGCCCCTCCGGCCACACAGTGGGAACTCGTGGCAAAAGGATAGGTGCCGTGATCAATATCCAGCAGTGAACCGTGCGCACCCTCAAAAACGATGTTCGCGCACTCCCTCGAAGCGTCACTGAGAATTACCGTGGTGTCGCAGACGTACGGAGCCATCTTGGCCGCGTAAGCAGCGTACTCCTCATATATCTGGTTCTCGTCGAGAGGATCCCCACCGTAGACTTTGGTGATAAGCAGGTTCTTCTGCTTGATGCAGGCAGATAGCCGCGGCCGGAAGCGTTCCGGGTCAATGAACTCCCAGACCCTGATGCCCGTCCGAGACATCTTGTCCGCATAGCACGGACCGATGCCGCGGCCCGTTGTGCCGATCTTCCCGTCGCCCTTGTTGGCTTCCTCCAATTGGTCCAGAAGCCTGTGGTAAGGCATCAACACGTGCGCATTTCCGCTGATCTTGATGCGATCGGCGGTAACCCCGCGTTCTTTCAACCCATCCAGCTCAGATGTGAATACGGAAGGATCAAGAACTACTCCATCGGTAATTACTGCCGTAACCCCTTCATTGAGCACGCCAACGGGAACCGTGTGGAACTTGTAGACTTCATCGCCAACCACTACAGTATGACCAGCGTTGTTTCCGCCATTGTAGCGCACAACGTAGTCCGCTTCCTGGGCAAGGTAGTCAACAACCTTACCCTTAGCCTCGTCACCCCACTGCATGCCAACGACTACGACATTTGCCATCCTACATCAACTCCTGTGGAAATTCGGACACTCCAAGTCACACACACGCTCCAGTCTCGATAGTGAAGTAACCGGAGCAAAGCAGCGTGGGTGACGTCCGCGGAAAGATAACAACCCCAACAAGTTACCAGATTTGAGGGGCAGATGTCAACGCCACTGCGGCATCCAGCACGCGACGACAAGCTCACCAGAGACTGATCAGTATGCCGGAGCGTTGCTCTGGGTGATTGCTGACGCAGCCGCGTCAGGGAGTGCGATCTTCAGACCTGGAGACGACGATACAATCGCCCGTCAAGAGCTCGACCGCTTCGTCCAGCAGCACGCTCTTAGCTGTGACGTTGAAGCGCAATGGTCCGGAGGGGCCTCTCACGCTAACTCTCGCATCAGACAAATCCGCGAGTTCAAGACGACGGATGACTTGCGTCCCCCCTAACACCTCAAGGACGTGCGTGCCCTCTTGCAGGGATTGACTGTAACGCCCCCACCCCGTGGCTGTTGACCAGAACGTGCTGAACAGCTCGCCGTTCACCCTGGGCGCGAAACCCAGGGCGCCCTCTGATGCCTTGAAGGAGAAACCATCCAGGGCAAGTTTCACACCCCAATTGGCCATGCTTCTGGCGTAGTGGTTGCCGCACTCAAACTCATTCCAGGGGTTGCGCCGTTCGCCGTCGTGCCTGTCACGCACGGCTTTGACCACAGCAAGACCCTCTTCGACCATACCTTCGAATATGAGATGAGCGGCAAGCTGATACTCAAAGCCAATCATTGTCTCATCGCAATACGGAATACTGACCTCTGGACGCCCCCCGTTGGGCCAGGTGCAGATCAGAGTTCCAGCGTCATCATTGATGGAAAAAACGCGCGCACAGTTCACGTGGTCATAGAACTGATCTCTGAAGTTGTGCCTGAAAACAGCCTCCACCGAGCTCTTGACGTGTTCGTGCGGAAGCAAATCCCCAAGCCCATAGATATTCGCCAGTTGTTGGCCGAAGACCTGGTCGATCAGACAACCCCGTCCAACCTGATACTTCAGCCCCGAATCGGGATCGTACGGCTGGATGTAGTATTCACCGTTGTAAAGGAGTGCATCGAGTTGTGCTGAGCCATTCCTCTCCATACTTCGACACTTCTCCGCAAACTCCGCATCTCCAAGATAATCAGCCATAAAGGCACACGCGCGTAGCGCACCCAGGTACGGCACACCACACATAGCGTTTGGGCCGTGAAGCTCCGTATCGTATGTGTTATGCTGAATGCCCTCCATAACCCCGTCCTGGTCCGCATCCCAGCCAACCCACGCATAGCCCAGTGAGGTCTTGACCCCTGGCCACATATTCCTCAGCCAGTCATCACCAGCCCCCAACTGCCAGTCACGATAGACCTGCATTATGGCGCCCATCTGACCGTCGGCACAGGGCATAAACTCCTGCGACCGGGTGCCCAGGGGAAGCTGAATCCTGAACTCCACCTTTCCATTGTCCAGCATGCTGTACTTGTACTCGGCCTCGCGCAGACTTCTCTCCAGTTCAGGATAGAGGAACGCGTGCGTCTGAGCATAGTTCCAGACGTGCGTGCACGAGCCTTCACAACAGCCCTGGTTTCCGTGACAACCTTCAAATCCGTAGAATGTGCCATCAGGGAGACGTATGCACGTCGTTGATCTGATAATGCTCATCTGGCTGGAGACTGCATCCAGCACAACCGAAGGCAGCGTGCTGTCAAAGAGCACGTCGTGAAACAGGCGTGTCTCCCGCTCGAGCCGGCCGAAGTTGCTCGAAACATACTTCGCGACGCTCCACGCGTCCGGGAACGCCTCGGCATAGTAATTCCGCCAAACTGGCTTGCTGTCGCACTGTGCACAGGCGCAAGCGTGCCAGTACTTCTCGAAGTTGGGAAAACTCCACGAGATAAACATTGGCAGCGTGACCGTCTCCCCTGCAGCAAGTCGCGCAACTGCCCCGATGGAACCAACGTGTCCTTCGCCTTCGCCCGATACTGGAGTGTCATCGTCGGTGAGACGCCCCGAACTCAGAACCTGAGCAACAAAACTACCCAGGCCGCTGAACCATTCCCGCCCGGTCCAACAAGTCTGGTATGTAACGTCCGGCCAGTTCGTCGAGAGCGCCATCGAACCGTGTGTCACTTCCTCTGGCTTGTCCTCATCGAAGCTAACCTGCAATGCCGTCAAAGATCCATCACGGCGCACTGCAGTTCTGCCGGCGGTGTTGTTTGCCTTTGAAGGCAGATTCCCCAATAGCGTGACGTCTACCGGAATGCTACCGGAATTGGTGATTTTCCACGCGAAGATCGCAACTGGGATGCCGGAGTCATCGGCATTGTGAGGTATCATAGGGTTCCACGCCTCAAGCGAGACGGAAACCGGCAGTTCGTGATCCGCAAAGCTCACTCTGGCAAAAGGATACTCGCCTGTGAACTCCGCATCGCGCATGTGAGGAATCCCGGGTGCCATATCCCGAGGAGGCCCAAATCCGCTACCGTCGTAGAAGCCGTTGTAACCCGCGTTGTACGGCGGCTGCAGAGGCGCCTCAAGAACCCTGAAACAAGGCTTGGTTTCGCCGGCAACTGAAGTCCTTATCGAGAAAAAGGCCCAAGGCAACCTGTAACCCTTGTTCGGACGGTTGAATATCTCCCAGTCTCTGAGCTCCCCCCGTGCACCCAGTGATATTGTGCCGGTGCCGATGCCCCCGAGGGGAAATGCCACCTCTTGAGCTGTCTTTCCGGAAAAGTGACGCTGATCTCCAGTGCTGTAGAGATCATCTCTTGAGTATGGGATACTGACTGGATTCATCGCACGCGCTCCTTCATTCTCTTCGGCTACTCCGGCGGTAGGGATAACTGAAATGCACACGGGCGAGGGTTCTGAGGTCGCAGAATCCGCACGTCGCAACAAGCTGACCCCTCAAATCGCAGATATGCCCGCTCCTGGCGTTGGTTCGTGAATCAACACCCTCGGCTTGAGACTCAGTTGCCTCAACTGCTTGCTACCAGCAAGCTTCTCCATAAGGATTTCGATCGCCTTACGGGCCATGCTCTCAACTGGCATCAGCGCTCTCACCAACAGGACATCGTCGGGCAACCACCCTGGAACCACTTGGTCAAAACAGGCTATGCCTACATCGCTGTGCAAGAAGCCGCCCGCTTCTATCGCTGGCCAGACGTGCGGAATCAGGCCCGAATGGACCAGAAAGACTCCGCATCTGCCCTGCATTCTGTCCAGAGTGCGCTGAACCACCTCCACGGATTTCGTGTAGTCCCAGTTCAGGTCCATGCCGCAGATCGGCACCACGGTCGCATTGCCCGACAGACCGTGTCCCGCCAGAGCGTCCCTGTAGCCGGCCTCCCTGTCAACAACCGAACTTGGACGATCCAATTAGGTGAAATGCACTATGTTCTCGAAGCCGCGTGTGATCAAAGACTCAACCGCCCGCTTCGCTCCGGTGCAGTTGTCCGCGACAACGTAGTCGCTCTCAAAGCCTTCAACGTACCGGTCGATAAGCACCAACGGTATTCCCGAGTCCTGAACAAGCTTCAGACAATCGAGATTCGCAGCCCCATCTACGTAGAAGACCACCGCGCCATCAACATTCCGGTCGATAAGATCGAGCAGATTCCTTCGCTCCATATCCACTCACTCGTTGCTCAGAGACAGCACCATCGCAGCGTTGTTCTGGACAAGCACTTCGTGGAAATAGTGGACGTAGGAAACGGATATGTTCGAGGTGGGAAACAGGTCAAACTGCGGGTTTGGGCCAAGTATGTCCAGTACGAGCCCTATTGTCAACTGGCGGGCCGGAGGCTCAGCCACAAATGTCCCCTTGCCGTGGATGCGGACCAACAGTCCCTCGCTGACAAGACCAGCAACCGCCTCACGAACTGTGTTGATTGCTACTCCGTAGGTTTCGCACAGTTCGCTCTGGCTTGGAAAGCGTTCACCCGGCGCAAACTCACCGGACGAGATTGAGTTTCTGAATGCCTCCTGCAGAATCTTGTGTTTCGGCGACCCGCCGAGGTTTAAACATTCCAACGATGGAATCTCCAGACTTCTGACCTGTCACCCCGCAAACCTGTCGGTCAGAACCAATACCGATATTCGCCTCAAGCCGCGGGCTGCCGCTCCGCACTCAGGTCACTGATTCGAGAACATCAAGTTTGTAGTCGCCGGGTTGGCCGCACATCGTATCATCATAGTCCTGAGCGTACATGTTTATGGCCAGCCCTATCTGCTTCTCATTGCTGGTGCATCCTGCCATGCGGGCTCTTTCCCGTGCCTTTGCGAAAACCGGAAACAGAATCGCGGCCAAGATGGCGATGATAGCAATCACTACAAGAAGTTCGATAGGAGTAAAACCATTGCCTTAGCGCCTGGCCGCCCACATACCCCAAGTCCTCCGTTCCAACTGCTTTGCCTCATCATCTCACGCAATGAGCTATGGCGTCTCCAAAGCACACTGCACTGTACATTCTTGGCGAAACCAATCCGTTTGTCAACAGCATCCGTCAGATATCAAGACGCCTCGTGAAGACACAAGCGTCGATGCCGGGGCCGTCAGCTCAACCGGGAATCGTCCGCTCAATGCTTCAAATACTCTCTCTCCAGAAGGTCCGTTTCGACGATCGTTTTGGACGCCGGGTCAAATCTCAGCGTCTTAATCTCAAACGCAGACAATGATACCTTTCGTTCGCACTGTGCAAACGGGAATGACACAACGGTCTCGCGAGGCTCACCTGTGGGTTCAAACAGCCGAACAACTAGACCGTGGCCGTCTTCCGTTCGTTTCACTGCTGACACCACAACCGAGTCATCCGACAGCACAACCAGAGAATCAGGTCGCTCACCTCCGCCGTGGGGGAAGAACGAGACCGCATAGGGCTTCTCGTTTCTGGCCGCCGCTTCCCGGTCAACTCTCTCCAGGCGGTCTTTGGCGGGGCCGCCGGTCAGCCAGAACCGGTAGAACCTCTCTCCCTGGTCGATGCGCTCCAGATACTGGTTCTGGGGAGTAACAGGACGTTCATAAACCGGGTGAGCCGAATACGCAGGAGAGCGAACCAGCGTTATTCTGAGACCGTCCTGCGAGTAATCAGACCCATAGATACCGTCATTAATGCAGGTCAGCGCGCGCGACCCGTCAGGCGATACAACCGCAACCCACTTCTGCGCAACCGATTCGTCGCCGTTGTCGGGCAGCCCGGCCACCCCATACGCCACCTGGCCCAAATACTTGCAGTCAGTCTCCGGCATCGGCACGGACAACTTCAACATGCTGTCCTTCTCATTCCAGTGAACGCGAGTACGGATCTCAAGCTCATTCCCGGCTTTGGGCACCAAGTACCTCTGGCAAACGGCGGAGTTACCATACTCGAACACAGCCTCAACAACGGTTCTAACAGGACCATCCTCGATAACCCGCACGCTGGGTATGGGCCCGGCCTTCACGCCGGAGAACTTCGTCCCAGTTTCCGGGGACATCAGCACAAACTTGCCGACGACGTTGCGGAAGCTTCTAACATTCATCCCCCACGGGTCCTCATCGTCCGCAATCACGATGGGTTCAAAGGCGTTTGCCCCTGTCTGATCGACACCGTTCACCGCATACTTATCCACGAAGCCGGTCTGTGTGTTGACGACAACCTTGAGTTTCTCAGTCTTTAGAACGATCGAGTCGCCTGAAACGAAGTGAGCAGGTTCAGGCTTCTCCGGAACTACCTCCATCCGACAGTCAAAGCGGTTCATACAGCTCGGCTCCAGATCGGCGAGAAACACCACTCGCTTTCGCCAATCCAGATTGATGTTGCTGTCTTCCTTGATGTTCTGACTCGGCAACCTGACTCCGTTCTTGAACACTGGAGTGAGCGTGAAGCTGTCGTTCCAGTTCTGGTCTGCAAGCATGAACTCACACTCGACCTGAGCCCGAACCTTATACGGGTGAGGATTATAAACCAATACGGGAATCTCATCGTTCTGGGCCACTGGCTGCCCGGACGCAAGAGCGAAGAACGCCCTGGCCTTCACTCGAGCGACAGTCTCCAGACCGTGGTCCAGCAATCGCACAGACGCTTCCTCCACCGGCTGGATTGAAGACCCGGGTAGAATGTCGTGAAATTGGCTGGTCAACAGGTCGTATTGCGCCGCGGCAAAGTCCTGTGCAGGGTAGTCCATTACACCCTGGAATGACGCGGCCGCAGCCATCTTCTCAGTAGCATAGAGCTCGTTTTCCAGGAGACGGTGCTTCTGCTTGATGCGTATCTGGGACGTGTAGCAGCCTACGGCCCAGGGGTTCAGGTCACGTTCTACTCTTGGAAGCCCGTCTTTTTCTTTGGACAGGTCCGCGAAGAACATCTCCGGAGTAGAGTGCTTCACCTCAAAACCACTGGTCTGAGATATGAGATCCTGCAAATCCTGCACATCCTTGCGCGAGGGTCCGCCGCCGTGGTCCCCCACTCCCCAGGGAATGACGCTCAGAGTATCGTCTGCAAACGCCTCGATTCTCTCCTCCACTCTTTCACGGGCCTTGCCCAGAGGAGAGTTGTACTCGCGCATCCTTGTGGCCATGACCTCTGAACCATCGTATCCCACCCAGACAAACTTGTTGCCGGGCAGCGTAAGAAAGTTCTTGCTCGGCCTGCAGAAGAGATACGAATCGTAGCCGCCCTTGGCGATGATCTGAACCAGGCCTCGTGTGTGCCCAAACGGATCGAAGTTTATAGCCGTAGTCGGCTCGACGCCAAACTTCTCTTTGAAGTACCTCTTTCCGACCAGCATCTGCCTTACAAACGATTCTCCGCTTGGCATGTTGCAGTCGGGCTGAACGTGCCACCCACCCATGATGTGCCATTTCCCAGCCTTAACGAGTCGCTGGATGCGCCGGAGAAGCTCCGGTTCATACTCATCTACCCACTGATAGAGTAGTGCTTCATTGTGGTTAAAAATGAAACCGTCGAACTCTTCGCACAGGTCAGCAGCCGTTCGAAAAGTCGAAACAGCCGCGGCGGCGCCTTCTTCCCATTCCCAAAGCCACATTGGGTCGAGGTGAGCATTACATAAAAGGTGGTACTTACGATCAGCCAACGATTTCTCCCAGGCACGATGAACTAAGCTGGATGCCACAAGCAGTATATGAAAGGCAGGCTATGGGTGTCAAGCAGGTCAGCGAGACTCACGCACGCCAGCGTTACCTTGGCGTAGCGTCGGGAAGGCCCCCGTCAACAGGGATCGTGGCGCCGGTGGTCGGTGTCTGGTGAGATATGAAGAACAGAATCGCGTTTGCCACATGGTCCGCGGTTACTTTCGCTTTGAGCAGGTTTCGGCTTCTGTAGTACTCCTCAAGTCCCTGCTCGTCGAGTCCTCTGGCCTTCATCCGGCCGGGACCTACCTCCTGCCACAATCCCGACTTGCGCTCTCTGTCAGAGAAGACCGCGTCCGGCGCGACCATGTTGACACGCACGCCAATCGGTGCAAGCTCGAGGCTGGCTATCCTGGCAAGCTGATGTGAACCGGCCTTAGTCGCCGAATAAGCTCCAAATGTCGCGCCTGGCGCGAAGACGTTCTTCGTAGAAACCAACACGACATCTCCGCCTGTGCCCTGCTCTTCAAAGACCCGAGCCATTTCCTTCAGCACAAGTAACGTCCCCTCGACATTGATCCGCTCAAGCCTCTGGAACGCGGCAAGATCCATATCCTTGAGAGAAGATACATGCGCGACTCCGGCGTTGATCACCGCTATGTCTATGCAACCCCAGGCGCGAGCAATCGAGGCAATGGCGGACTCGACCGACTTGGCGTTCGTAACGTCCATCGGCACCCCAATGACCCGTTCGCCGTACGATTCCTGCAATTCCCTCACGAGGCTGTCCAGCCGTTCGCCGGCAAGGTCTGTCGCAGCTACACGGCAGTTTGCCTCGAGTAGACCGCGGCATACTCCGGCGCCAATCGCTCCGGCGGCACCAGTCACAAAAGCCACTCTTCCATCCATGTCGTATTTACATATCGGGTCTTTGTAACTCATATATCCACCTCACTTACCTCTCAGCGTATCAAGCATATATATCGCATTCTGGGTTGGAGCCTTGCCATCGAACACGGCACTGCCCGTTATGACCAGATCGGCTCCCATCAACGCGATTTCGGCGATACTGTCGCGGGTAATGCCGCCATCGACACATAGCAGGATGTCCCTGCTCCCGATCATATCTCGAACCCTGCCCAGGCGATCCCTGGTGGACGGGATGAACTTCTGCCCTCCCCACCCTGGGTTTATCGCGAGCAGAGTCACCATCTCAATGTCGTCCAAGAGCGGCTCCAGGACCTCTAACGGCGTCCCGGGGTTGATCGCGACGCCTCTGACGATGCCCCTGTCAGGATCGTTGGCGTTGGTCATCTTTCCAAGAGCCTGAAAAATGCGATGGATATGCGTCGGTTCGCTTTCCACGTGCACCGTGAGGATATCCGCCCCGGCCGCAACGTAGTCCGCGACCTTGTTCAGAGGGTCCGCTATCATCAGGTGCACGTCTTTGAGCAGAGAGGTCTTGACACCTCTTACGAACGATGGGCCGAAGGTCATGGACGGGCAAAAGCATCCGTCCATGACATCGAAATGAAGCACACCAACACCAGTGCCATCAAGCGCGCTCAGTTCGTCGCCCAGCTTCATGAGATTGGCCGTAAGCACGCCCACGCCAATGGTAGGCGCCAGGGCTTTCAGCATATCCGTTGCCTTGTTAGTCTGCATTATCTACCACCAAATTCGGGCCGGCACATGGGCACGGCCCCTACGGACATGGGTCTAAGGCCGGCACAGAGGCACGGCCCCTACGGTTGCGCGTTCTTCTCTGTAAGATAGAAATCGTACGCTTCTTCCGCTTTCAGGCCCTCATGCACGACCTTGCGGACCGCATTTATCATTGGCACGGGAGCCTCCGCCTGGAAGATGTTGCGGCCCATATCCACTCCAGCAGCTCCGTCGTTTATGGCGTTCCAGGCCATCTTGAGCGCGTCAAGCTCCGGCAGTTTCTTGCCTCCGGCGATTACGATTGGAACCGGACAACTGGCAGTAACCGTATCGAAGTCTTTCTCAACGTAGTAAGTCTTCACATAGGTAGCGCCCAGTTCCGCGCACATACGGCTCGCCAGCCTCATGTACTTCGCGTCTCGGACAAGCTCCTTGCCGACGGCGGTAACACCCAGCGTGGCAATCCCGTAACGGTTGCCCGCATCCGCGAGTCTGGTCAGGTTGTGAATCGACTGAGTCTCATACTCGCCGCCTACGAAGACCTGCACCGCCATTGCAGCGGCATTCAGTCGAATGGCCTCCTCGATATCGAGCGCAATGTGCTCGTTGGAAAGCTCCTTCAAGACTGAGGGGCCGCCGCTGGCACGAAGAACGATGCCTCTGGAAAACGATGGCGGGACCACGGATCTGAGGATGCCGCGCGTTAGCATCAACGTATCGGCATAGGGAGTCAGCGGCAGGATGTTCACGTCCACCCTCTCCAGGCCTGTAGTAGGGCCCTGGAAGTAACCGTGATCTATTGCCAGCATCACTGTCTTGTTGGTCTTCGGGTCAAATATCTGGGAGAGTCTGTTCTTGAGTCCCCAGTCGAGGTTGTTGCAACCCTTGAGCGGAAAGACCTCGTTGGTCTGCGGGATATCGAGATAGAAATTCTTCTCTTCTCTGACGTCTGCTTCTGGCATTGTGCCCCCTCCGTGCCGCCGGCAAGCCGGCGATTGATGGTAAGAAACGACCGGTATTGGCAGTTGACAATGTAACATTTTTACAATATGATGTCAAGCAGTGCTCTGTCCGAAGACCGAACGACAGACCACCATCTCCTGCGGTTCCGCTCAGACTGTCTCGCCAAACCACCACAAGGCAAGCAAGGGAGCTCATCGGAACCCGGATATGCCCCCTATTCAGGCGGCTCGGAGTAGTTCTTTCGGAGTGCGCTGTGACGGCGTCCATAGAACCAGTAGATCGCCAGGCCAATCAGCATCCAGGCAAACAGCCGCAGCCAGTTCTGGGGCGGCAGAGAGAACATCAGCAGCAGGCAAAACGCGATCCCCAGTATCGGAACCAGAGGAACCAGAGGCACTCTGAATGGCCGGTGGGCGTCGGGGTGTATGCGCCTCATCACCAAGACCGCCAGGCACACCATCACGAATGCGAAAAGCGTGCCTATGTTGACCAGTTCGGCCAGAATACGAAGCGGAACTACGGCCGCCAGTGATGAAACTACCACCCCGGTGAGAATCGTGGACTTCCAGGGAGTCCGGAACTTCTCGTGTACCGCGCCAAAGAACTTCCTGGGCAATAGACCGTCTCTGGCCATAGCGAGAAGAACTCTCGGCTGGCTGAGCATGAGCACCAGAAGCACACTCGTAATTCCAGCGATTGCACCACCCGCAATAAGGAACTGCGCCCAATAGAGCCCCTTGGCCGCAAACGCGTGGGCGATTGGCGCTTCAACATCTATCTGGCTGGACGGGGACATACCGGTCACCACCGCAGTCACCAGAATATAGAGCACGGTGCATATCAGAAGGCTGGCGATTATGCCGATGGGTACGTCACGCTGCGGGTTCTTGGCCTCCTCCGCGTGCGTGGACACCGAGTCAAATCCGATGTATGCGTAGAACATCATCGCGGCCCCGGCAAGCATTCCAAGGGGTTCGCCGCCTTTGCCCGTGGCTCCCAGGATTGTCTTTCCAAACAGACTGACTCCGGTATATCCATAAGGTGCAAAAGGCTTCCAGTTGGCTGGATCGATGTAGAATGCTCCGACTGCGATGACAAAGAGAACTACCATCACCTTGATCACAACCATAACCGAGTTGAATCGCGTGCTTTCCCGTATGCCCTTCACCAGTACAACGGTAACAAGGGCGGCAATCAGCAAGGCGGGCAGGTCAATTACGCTGCCCGTCACCACCGTCCGGCCCAGTTCCGGGTCATAGTCAATTGGGGCTCTTGCCAACATAGGCGGGATGTGTATGTCAAAAATGCCCATCAGGTTCTGGAAATACTTGCTCCAGCCGTAAGCTACGGACGCCGAAGCCACAGTGTATTCTATGACCAGGTCCCAGCCTATGATCCACGCAAACAGCTCACCCATCGTAGCGTACGAATATGTGTATGCGCTTCCTGCCACGGGCACCATCGAGGCAAACTCCGAGTAGCACAGTGCGGCGAATATACACGCCAGCCCAGCCACAACAAAAGAGAGCATAAGAGAAGGGCCGGCTTTGTCGTGTGCGGCGACTCCCGTAAGAACGAATATGCCCGTTCCAATTATGCAGCCGATCCCGAGACTCGTAAGCGCCAGCGGTCCCAGAACTCGGCGCAGCCGGTTCTCGCCGTGAACTTCGTCCAACAACACATTCAACGGTTTCCTGGCAAACAACTTGTTTGGCATACGGTTTCCTCACGACCAAGCAGCATTTTCACTAGAGTTTAATGTGTAGCTGCCAGGAAGTCAAGGCAAGGTCAGACGGAGTTCTTCACACAGCATTTGCGTACGCGTGCATCTGGCCCGATGCGGCAAGACGTGTTGCAGGAAGCCGATCACCCAGCGCGCGAGTGAACTTGACATCTGAGCTCACGGGATGCTAAGATGTATTACTAAATAATGGCGTTTCTTGAACAGCCGGGTCTATTTGGGACTCCGGCTTTTTTGGTGCCGGATGGGGATTTGTGATTAGCTTGGAACAGGTAGTGGATGAACCGATGGTGAAGAGCAACCCAAGAGAAGGTCACAGGGAGGACACGCGAAACGTGGCGATCATCGCGCATGTTGACCATGGCAAGACCACCCTCGTTGACGTTATCCTGCGGCAGAGCGGGACTTTTCGTGACAATCAGGTCGTGGCCGAACGTGTAATGGACTCCAACGATCGGGAGAGGGAAAGCGGGATCACGATCCTGTCGAAGGTGACTGCAGTTCACTACGACGGCATCAAGATCAACATCGTAGACACCCCCGGTCACTCCGACTTCGGCGGAGAGGTGGAGCGAGTGTTGCGCAGCGTAGACGGGGTATTGCTGCTGGTCGATGCTTGCGAAGGCCCTATGCCGCAAACCCGATTTGTGCTCAAGAAAGCACTGGAACTGAAACTGACGCCCATTGTTGTAATAAACAAGATTGACCGTCCAGGTGCCCGCCCATCTTTCCGCAGTAACCCATCTCGTTCCCCGGCACGGTGCATTGCAGAGCACAAATGGGAAAGGCCGCGCCCGATGGCGCGGCCTCAATGCCAGCTAGACGTGCGACCTGGTGCCGCAACAGATGTCAGCTACTGTCCGCCCATTCCCATCTGCGGTTCCGGAGGGTACATGAATTTGTACTTCACATCACTCAAAGATTCTGCCTTGATCTCGATCTTGGCTTCCTTCATCTTATCGCGAAGCTGTTCGGACAAATTCTGCTGGAACTTAGAAACAGCAACGTTGCTTTCCACCTCATCCTTGACATCAGCCAGTTTGAGATTCGCTTTCTCCTGCTTATTGACGGCCTTCATAATCAGGAACTGCGTCGTCTGACCTTCTGGGCCTATGCCAAGGACATCGCTATACTTGCCAACTTCGAGCTTCTTGGCCGCGTCTACTATGTTCTTCGGCAAGCCGGGCTTCTCGAGGTCAACCCATATCTTGATCGTCGAAGAACCGCCCATCGGGCTCGTTCCAAACTCCGCCGCCACGTCCTCGAACTCTCTTCCGTCATCAAGAGCTATCTTCGCATCCTTCAGTTTGCTCTCCTCCGGATTGACTATGACCTCAACCTGAACACGCGGTCCGTGCACAAAGCCAGGCTTCATGTTCTCATACGCTTCCTCAAGCTCTTCCTTAGTCACTGGATCGAGCTTCTTCGCAAGGTTGATCCTGGCCTGCACCGCTCGCATCTCCCGGTTGATTGCAGCCTCTCCGACCTGCTTGACCTGATCTTCATAAACGCCATTGCGCTTCAGAATCTCGATCTGCGCTTCCAGCTGCTTGTCGGTGACGGGAACTTTCTCATCCTCAGCCCATTTCTCCAGAATAGCGTTCTGGAGCAGGCCGCTGAGCATATCCTTGCCAAACCGTCTGTGGAGGGTATCGAAATACTCCTCCGCACTTATACTCTTACCATCGACGGTGGCCACGGTTCCAGAAACGCCTTTGACTTTGACACCGCAGCCCGAAAACAATACTACTGCCGCGGCCAAAGCCGCCGCCACAACGAGGATCCTTCTCATTTGGGTTCCAACTCCTGTATTCAGTGATTCAACTTACCTAGTCTTAGTTAGCTCTACCACGCTAGTATTCCTGCACCAATCCACATCCGTGATACAAAACTTCCAAGAACACCGAGTTTCTTACTCTGCCCGCCCTCAGCGACACACACTACAGCGCCACGTACGGACGGATCTTCTGCAGCGTCTTTGGACCTATTCCCTTCACCTCCAATAGTTGATCAGCGCTGTTGAAACGGCCGAGCCTGCGTCGCAGACTAATAATTCTGCCCGCGATCACCGGCCCCACTCCAGGCAGCCTCTCCAGATCTCGCTGCGAGCCCGTGTTAATGTTGACAGCCGCTGATGCCCCACCCAACCGCTGACCCCGAGCGTCCGCCTGTCTGCTCTGGCTCGGATATGCTGGATTGCTGGCTGATCCAGTATAGCCTGTTCGGGACTTGCGAACCATCGCGTCCTTGGTGCGCACGTATCCGGAAGCCAGTGCAATGACAGCAACCAACGTATACAGTGTCGCACGCTGTGTCTTCGTAAAATCCAATTGAGCACCAACCACCTTCGGATAGAACTCTCCACGGAAGGCGAACCGAACTAAGCCTCCCAGAAGAAGCTGGGGACCTCATTCATGCGGCCCAAGACACTCTCCAAATCAGAAGCGTCACACTCCCCGTCTGTCCGTATCCTGAGATATGCCTTTTCACTATCCGTGCTTCTTTCAACCTCAAGCGACTTCATCTGCACTCCGTGTTCGGCGAGCGCTCCGATGACGCGCAATACTGAGTTCCCCCGGTCGGTCACAGTAACCACCAGAATCCGCTCAGAACGCTTGCCGACCAGGCGCTTTTCGAGTCTGGCAACCAGATGCAGAACCACAATCACAGCAAGAGAGCAGGCAATCGCCACGTAGAGCATCTGCCCTCCGATACCGACCGCGACTCCGATCGCCGCCACTGTCCAGATGCTGGCTGCGCTGGTCAAGCCTTTTACAATACTGCCTTCGTGAATGATCGTCCCGGCACCCAAAAAGCCTATGCCTGTGACAATCTGAGCAGTGATTCGACCCGGGTCATTTCCTGGTCCGGCTATAGCATATGAACAGAAAGTAAACAACGTGGAACCGAGACAAACCAGTGTGTGGGTGCGCAGACCGGCAGGTCTGCCGTGTGTCTCCCGCTCCAGACCGATCAGGCTACCAAGCAATGCTGAAATCAGTAGTCGCAGCAGCATCTCGCCAGTCGGTATCAGATGCATCACACACCGCCTTTGGCTGTGAACGCGTCCGCCCGTTCGCCCAGTTCAGCGTACAGACCGTCACGCAAGTCCATCACTTTCTGCACAGCTTCATCCACGCCAATCTCGATCTTCTGCTTATCGCGACGGAGACGGATCTCCAGCTTGCCGTCCGATGCGAGCTTTCCCGCAACGATCTGAATCGGCACGCCCATCAGATCAGCGTCCTTAAACTTCACTCCGGGCCTTTCTTCGCGCTCATCGAGCAGCACATCTACACCGGCATCCTGCAGTTCCTCATACATCCGCATCGCCGCATTGCACTGTGCTTCGTCCTCGTTGTTCAGCAACATGACAACAACCTCAAAAGGCGCAATCTCAATGGGCCAGATCATGCCGTCGCTATCACTGCTGTCTTCAACTACGGCAGCCATCGTCCGGCTTACTCCCATTCCGTAGCACCCCATAACAAATGGCTTTTCAATCCCGTCAACATCCAGGAATTTGGCACCCATCTTCTCAGAGTATATCTCACCCAGCTTGAATATGTGCCCAACTTCCATACCCCTCCGCACGCCAAACACACCGTCGCAGCGATCGCAGGGATCTCCCTTGTCCGCTACCCGCAGATCGGCAAACTCCGTTACGCTGAACTCTCTGTCGAGATTGACATTTATCATGTGGGCGTCAGCGCTGTTTGCCCCCACCACCAAGTTTACCATCCCGGCAATCTCACGGTCCGCGACCACTCGCACTCCGTCCAGGCCAACGGGTCCCGCAAACCCGACGGGGGCTCCCGTCACCCTCTCGACAGCCTCAGCGTCGGCCATCTCGATCTTCTTCACGTCAAGGAACCTGGCCAGCTTCGACTCGTTGAGGTCTCTGTCCCCGCGCACAAGGGCCGCAACAGTCTGATCACCCGCCATATAGAGCAGAGTCTTTACAAACTTCTTGGGAGATTTCTTGAGCATCGATGAGACCTGCTCAATGGTTCGGGCGTTCGGAGTGTCCACGACCTCAGCGTCGAGCATTGCTTCATCCGACTTCTTGAGCGGTCTCTGGCCTATTGAGCACCTTTCCGCATTTGCAGCGTATCCACACTTGGTGCACTCAAGCACGGTATCCTCACCCGAATCGGCCAGTACCATGAACTCGTGGTTTTCCTTACCCCCAATGGCGCCGGAGTCCGCCTCCACCACCAGTGGTTGAAGCCCGCATCTGGCGAAGACCCTCGAAAAAGCCACGTACATTCGGTCGTAGGTGCGTGCGAGATCCTCGTGCCCGCGGTCAAAGCTGTAGGAGTCAAGCATGATGAACTCCCGACCGCGCACAAGACCCGCCCTTGGCCTCGCCTCGTCCCTGCCTTTCGTCTGAATCTGGTACAGATTGAGAGGGAGTTCGCGATAGGAACGCACGTCTCTGCGCACGATGTCGGTTACCACTTCCTCATGGGTGAAGCCGATGGAGTAGTCGCGGTCGCCACGATCTTTCAGACGAAACAACACATCGAGGTCCCACCTGCCGGTTTCCTTGTACAACTCAGATGGTACGATCGCGGGCATAAGAAGTTCCTGGGCGCCGTGATCGTTTAGTTCCTGACGGACAATGTCCTCGATCTTACGAATCACCTTGTAACCCAGGGGCAGGTAGTTGTAGATACCGGCTGCAACCTTGCGAATGAAGCCACCTCGCAGAAGGAGTTTGTGACTTATAATCTCCGCGTCCGCCGGAACCTCTCTCAGAGTGGGAAAGAATAACTGTGATGCTCGCATCTCGCCTCGTTATGTGCTGTGAAGTGTTTGATGGATAAAGTATAAGCAATCGTGCGCTTCTTGTCGAGTCCTGCCGCAGGAGCTTACTACAGACGTGCCGATTCAGTATGCTTCGCGGACGCTTGTAGCGAAGCGTGGTCGCGAGTCCAGTATGCTTCGCGGACGTTTGTCCCGAAGCGCGGTCGCCAGTCCAGTATGCTTCGCGGACGCTTGTCCCGAAG
>CAYSLA010000049.1:0-5132 GCA_964431685.1 uncultured bacterium
CGTAATCGACAAGCAGATTGTGGACGTTCACGACTATCGGGTGGTCCGAGTTAACGATGTGCGAATCGAGCCGTCGGGCAATCGGCTGTATCTGGTCGGGGTGGACACCGGAGCGCGCGGGCTGCTTCGCCGAATGGGGTTAACGCACATCGCCGACCGGATCGTCGGTTTGTTTGGATCGAAGATTGGCTCGAAGCTCATAGCGTGGCACGATGTGGAGACCTTCGAGCGTGGTATGGGGCGGCTGAAGCTGCGCGTCAGCGCCGAAAAGCTCGGCAGGCTGCATCCTTCGGACATTGCCAGAATCGTAAACGAGCTTGATCCGGCCCAGCGCACAGACGTCTTCGAAACACTGGACGTCGAGACTGCGGCGGACGTGCTGGGTGAAACGCACCCCGAGGTTCAGGTGTCGATTGTTGAGAATCTCGAAGACGAACTCGCGGCCGATATTCTGGAGGAGATGGAGCCGGACGAAGCCGCTGACATTCTGGGTGATGTGAGTCCTGCCAGGCGCGAAGATCTTCTGGAGGAAATGGAACCGGACGAGGCTGAGGATGTTAAGGAACTTCTGGCCTACGATGACAAATCGGCGGGTGGCCTGATGACCACCCAGTACGCCGCGATACCAAAGGACCTTACTGCCCAGGAGACTATCGAAAAGCTCAGGGATTCGGCCTCCGATACCGAGGTCATATACTACGTGTATGTAGTCGATCCAATGGAGCATCTTGTGGGAGTCATTTCGCTGCGTGATCTTATTATGGCTCAGCCTGAGACCCCAGTGCAAGACTTCATGAGGGAGAATGTGATTCACGTGCACCTTGACGCGGATGTCGAGGAGATCGTGCAGGCTCTCAACGACTACAATCTGCTGGCCGTTCCAGTGGTTGACGACGAGAACACTCTCCAGGGTATCATAACCGTGGACGATGTGCTTGAGGAGATTGTGCCGGAGGAGTGGCGAAAACGGGTGCCCAGAATATGGCACTGAAATGCCCGACAGGAGTGTCGGGCCTACCATTGGTGTCGGGTCTACCGTTAGTGTCGGACCTACCATTAGTGTCGAGGAGGATAATTCGCGGGCGCGTGCCCCTCGGGCGGACACACTGGTCCGCCCCTACAAAGCGATGAGTATGATGCTTCCAACAGTGAACCGCACAATAAGGATGCCTGTGCGCATCAGGATAAACTCTATCAGGCCCCGTAAGAAAGGAGGTACCCGACTTGAAACGCTTCAGCCGGACCCGGCTGCTGATACTCCTGGCAGTAATTGGCCCTGGTATCATCACGTCTGCCGCGGACAACGACGCGGGTGGGATAACGACATACGCAGTAGCTGGAGCTCTGTTCAAGTACGACCTCCTCTGGGTGCTCGTGCTCATTACCTTTGCGCTCGCCATGATTCAGGAAATGTGCGCGAGGATGGGCGCTGTCACCCAGAAGGGGTTGGGCGAGCTTATCCGCGAGAACTACGGCGTCAAATGGACAATGTTTGCGCTGGGAGTACTATTTGTAGCGAATCTGGCTACGACGGTCGCTGAGTTCGCCGGGATAGCAGCCAGTTGCCAACTCCTCGGAATACCCAAGTACATAAGCGTTCCTGTGGCGGCAATAGGTATATGGCTGCTTGTTGTGAAGGGCACGTTCAAGACCGTGGAGCGCGTGTTCATCCTGCTCACGCTGTTCTATTCCACATATATCGTCTCGGGAGTGCTTGCCCGACCAGACTGGGGCGAGGTATTCAATGCGACAGTCTCCCCCAACTTCCACGCTGATTCGTACTTCTTCTTCATCATAATCGCCGTCGTGGGGACCACCATTACTCCATGGATGCAGTTCTTTCTGCAGGCAACGGTTGTGGAAAAAGGGGTGCATATCGACAACTATCGCTACCAGAAACTGGATGTCTTTGTCGGCGCATTTCTGACTGACCTTGTGGCTTTCTTTATCGTAGTTGCCGCGGGAGCCACAGTCTATGGTACGCTGGGCGGTGAGAGGGTGAAGGACGCGGCAGAGGTCGCGCAGGCTCTGAGGCCAATCGCCGGTCACTACGCCGAGATACTCTTCGCCATAGGTCTATTCAGTGCTTCTCTGCTGGCGGCGGCTGTGCTGCCGCTGTCTACCGCCTATACCTACTCTGAAGCGTTCGGCTGGGAGATCGGAATCTCGCGAAAGCTCAGAGAAGCGCCTGTCTTTTACGGCATATATACGTTCTCGATTCTGTTCGGGGTTGTGGTCGTCTTGATGCCCATGAACATGATCGATACGATGATCCGCGCTCAAGCCATCAATGGAATACTCCTGCCGGTAATACTTGTGTTCATGCTCTCGCTGATCAATCGTTCGGATGTGATGGGCACGTATGTTAACGGCAGGTTCTACAACGTGGTTGTCTGGGGACTCGTCGCAATACTGACTCTGATGACGCTCGCAACGCTCGTCGGCACATTAATGGGGTACTGATATGAATCCAACTTATACAAACATTTCGACGAAAACTTGGACTAAGATTCTTCGTGAGGACTGCGCTCAATGGCAGCGGCCCATCAGCGTCCATATACCGATTCACCCGGCGCACTCGCGCGACTTCGTGCACGTGGACACCGCGTTCAACGTGTGCCGCCGGCGCAACTACCCGGACCTGAGCTGCTATGACGCGGACGCCTATAAGGCTGTCAAGGACGCCGAGACCTTCGCGGTGCAGTTCGCATTCGACGATCCGCCGTTCCAGCCGGACTTCCGGCTCACGGACGTATCGCTGGACGATGGACGGCTCCAGGTGGTCAAGCTGGCCTACTACGCTTGGGATATATACTACGAGGTCGAGTACTTCTGTGTTGGCGTGGGCGATTCAGGACAGACTGCGCTGTGGGTGAACGGTCGGGTGACCAATGAAGGCGAAGACCCTGCCAAAGGCACCGTGTGGGTGAAGCCCAACTTCAACCGCGAGTCTGACCTGTTCCCCGACTACCACTATGTGCCGTTCCACTGGAACGCGCGCAGGTGGATATCCTGTGATCGCGTATCGCTTAATGGGCAGTCCGTCCTGCTGGACGGCAAGCCGGTTGGAGCAATCGAATCCGGCGGCTTCGATTGCGAGTGGGTTGAGCATGCTAGTTTTGAGGACAGCGACTACAACGTTCGTTTCGGTTGTGGGAGCCCTTACTTTGTTGAGTCTTCGATGCGGTTCGCGCAGTTGGACAACGTCATTCGATTGTCCAGTGATCTGGCGCCGGGAGAGAGCGCGGAATTTGCCGTCGCCATAGCCGTGGACTACGAGAACTCGTCAGAGACCCTCGTCGACAAGATTCGCGGGGCAGGGGTGATCGAGTCTCGTGCTCAGGCAGTTTCGCACTTCAGCGGGCTCACGGAGAACAACACCCGTGTGCAGTGTGAGGCAGGCGGACGCGGAAAGTTGATGGACGCCATGGTGAACCAGATCCACCAACTTCTGGTTCAGTTTCCCGACAGAACCTACCTGACGCCGACCCAGGGCGGCACTTCGGAACGTTACTTCGTCTGGGTATGGGAGGCGGTGTGCATGCTCAAGCCCCTGCTTCGAACCGGTCACTTCTAGCCAGTGCGAGAGGCGCTCAAGTGCCTCTTTGAGCTTCAGGACGGCGGTTTCCCCCCTGAGGGCCGCTTCACCAGCCTGGAGGGCGCCGTAGGAACCACCGGCCCGCGCTGGATGAACTCCACGGGCTCAGCGATTGCTCTGGCGGCGGACTACATTCGCTGCTCGCGGGACAAAGAGTTCGCCGAAGAGTATCTGCCCAGGATTCTTCGCGGGGCAGACTGGATATTGCGAGAGATCAGGGCAACGAGGGTGCTCAATCCTGACGGCACGAGGCCCGCAACCTACGGACTGATGCCGTTTGGCTGCTCCACAGATGGAGACACTGGCTTCGTCATAATGTTCAGCGATTCCTACACCTGGTGGGGACTCGACAATGTCGCGGCGCTGCTCACTGAGATCGGTCACGAGAGGGCAGCGGAACTGGCAGAGGAGGCTGCAAGGTACTATTCCGACATTGCCGCCGCGATAGATCATCTCGCCAGGCCTGACGGAAGAATCGAGCGGGCTATTCGCGTGGAGGGCGACGATATCTGCACCAAGTTTGACCTGCTGGTTAGCGCCGTCCATCCTGCCCAGATAGGCGCTATCGATACGGACTCCGATGTGTTCGAGAGGTTTGTGGAGTATGCGGAGAAGAACGTTGCGAACGGCTACTTTGCCGGCCCGATGGACCGCGACGTGTTCTACGTTGGCGTCAATGAGCGTGCTTGGCAACTCATATACCTCAGACGCGGCGAGTGGAAGAAGGCGTTCGCCGCAGCCCAGAACAGTCTGAGATACGCTATTACCCCTGGTGCATTGCTGGTGCAGGAGCGCTTCTCAAAGTCCAATCCCGCCTACACGCCGTGGCAGCCGAACGGAAGCGGAAGTGGCCGCGCGATCGAGGTGATTTTGGACTCAATCTACTTCGAGCAAGGGGAGTGCGTGACCATTTTGGGCGGGATGCCCTATGCGTGGCTCGAGGACAATGGCGTCACTTCCGTCACAGGGCTACGCACCCCGCACGGAGTGGTGGATATCAGAGCTGCGGTGGATGGCGACTGCTGTCGGGTGGAAATTTCCACTCAACACACCGGCAAGCTACCCAGGACGATCAGGGTTCCGGATCACTTCAGTGTGAAAGAAGCATCGAACGGTCTCACTTCAAGAGATAATGGATACTTTGATGTGTCCGAAGGAGCGTTGAGCGTTAGTCTGACCCTCGTGGACGGCGAGAAACCTGTATAGTTGAGCAGGTAGAGCCTGTGGAATGATAGGCATGTCGGGCAGTCTGTTCTTGGCGAAACTGGTCTGGTCGGACGCCATAGACTACACACACGACCAAGGGGGTAGGTACTATGAATCGCCGCGGGCTCACACTCATCGAGATAATGGTAGTTGTGGGGATCATCGCGATACTTCTGATGATTGCTGTTCCACAGTTTGCGAGATCAAAGGCTTCCGCGCAGACCAAGACCTGTCTGCACAATCTTTCTAAGATCGCCGAGGCAAAGACGATCCACGCCATGAAGGGCGGCGTTGAGGTTGGAGATGCCGTCGATTGGGTTGAAGTGCT
>CAYSLA010000049.1:5232-21413 GCA_964431685.1 uncultured bacterium
TATTGGCAATGAGAACTGTGCGGTTTGGCGTTATCGGTTGTGGTCTTATGGGCAGGGAGTTCGCCAGCGCGTCGGCGCGCTGGTGTCATCTTCCGGATATGGAAGTGCGCCCCGAGATAGTTGCTGTGTGCGATACGAGCGATGCGATGCTCAAGTGGTTCACTGACAATTTCTCATCGATCAAGCAGATAACCCACGACTATAAGGAGCTTCTTGCCAATCCCGATGTGGATGCGGTCTACTGCGCTGTTCCTCACAACCTCCACCAGCAGTTCTATATAGATGTCATTTCCGCTGGCAAGCACCTGATGGGCGAGAAGCCTTTCGGCATAGACAAACCCGCAAATGACGCTATACTCGATTGCATTAACGCCCATCCGAACGTCTTCGTGAGGTGTTCATCCGAGTATCCGTTTGTGCCCGCGATGCAGCGGCTTTGCGGTATGATCGAAGCGAACGAGTTCGGGGAGATAATCGAGGTAAACACGGGTTTCGTACACTCAAGCGATCTTGACACCGGCAAGGCAATCAACTGGAAACGCATGATCCACCTTAACGGCGAATACGGCTGCATGGGCGATCTCGGAATGCACGCTTGCCACGTGCCGTTCAGAGCCGGTTGGATTCCACAGAACGTTCGAGCCATTCTCTCTAACCTCGTCTGCCAGAGACCGGACGGCAAGGGCGGGATGGTTCCCTGCGAGACCTGGGATAACGCCACGCTTTTCTGTGAGACCGCAAACCCCGTAGATGGCAAGACCTTTCCCTGGACAATCAAGACCCAACGCATCGCTCCCGGAGAGAAAGACACCTGGTATACGGAAGTGCTGGGAATGAAGAAGTGCGCCAGATACTCTTCCAAGAACACAAACTCCATCGAGATTCTGGATTACACGCACGGCGGCGAGCAGGCCTGGCAGCAGGTAGACATGGGCCACGAAGTCGCGTTTAAGAGCATCACAGGCGGAATCTTCGAGTTTGGCTTCTCGGACTCAATCCTTCAGATGTGGGCGGCTTATCTCTATGAGTTGGTTAATGGAAAGCCGCTCAAGCCCTTCGCGGGATGCGTGACTCCTGAAGAGACATCCCTCAGCCACAGCCTGTTCACCGCAGCGCTGGATTCCCACAAGAACAAGAGCACGGTAGCCGTCAAGTGATCGCGCTCATCAGAATAGAGGGATGTTGTAGGGGCAGACCAGTGTGTCTGCCCGCAGGCCCCCGATCGGGCTGGATTTGGAATCCAGCCCGCAACAGAACGGACTGCCCGATCGGGCCGGATTTGGAATCCAGCCCGCAACAGAACGGCCTGGAATCCATGCTGTGAGGTTTGATGAGTCCAAAATCCCGAAACAACCTAATGGCTTCTGACGCGGTTTCTCCGAAAACCGTGCTCGTAGTCGGTTGCGGGGCGGCGGGGATTCTGGCGGCGGGTAGGGCAGCCGAGCTTGGCGCGCGGGTCATTGTGCTGGAAAAAGGGCCTGTTGCCGCCCGCAAGCTCCGTATCAGCGGCAAGGGCCGAGGCAACATCACCAGTACCGCCGAACTCAACGGTTTCATCGAAGCGTTCTCCCCCAACGGCAAGTTCCTCTACGGAGCGTTCAGCCGGTTCTTCCGTGATGATCTATTGAAGCTGCTGGCGGGTCTGGGGGTTCAGACCAAGGTCGAGCGAGGCGGACGCGTCTTTCCGGTTTCAGACAGGGCAGGGGATGTGGCCGACGCGCTTTTGAAGTGGATGACCGGCAATGGTGCACAGCTCCGGCCAAACAGCCGGGTGAAGAGCGTTTTGATCGAGGATGGCCGCGTCGCAGGAGTCGATCTCTACGGCGGCAGAATGAGCGCTGACGCCGTGATTGTGGCGACCGGCGGCGCTTCATACCCAAAGACCGGATCCTCAGGCGACGGCTACGCGATCGCGCGAGAGGCCGGGCACGAGATCGTGCCACCGAGACCTGCGCTAGCTCCGCTGGTGACTTCTGAGAAATGGGTCAAGCGGCTTGCAGGGCTGTCTCTGCGTAATGTGGAGGCGCATCTGCTTGTAGCGACCGCCGAAGGCGAACGCCGGGTCGATTCCGAATTCGGAGAAATGCTGTTTACGCACGTTGGGCTATCCGGGCCGATTGTGCTTACCCTGAGCCGAGCTGTTCCCGAACTGATGATGCAGGGAAGAGTTATTGTGTCAATCGACCTCAAACCGGCCCTCGCCGATAGGCAGCTTCACGATCGCCTGATTCGAGACTTTTCGAGCACTAAGCACTTTCGCAACTATCTCCCGGAACTGCTGCCCCGCCTTCTGATTGATGTGTTTGTGGAACTGGCGGGAATCGATCCCCACAAGCCGCTAAACTCCATTACTGCCGCCGAGCGCGAACGCATAGTCGCGCTGCTGAAGGATTTCCGCGTTACCGTATCCCAAATGGGCACGCTGGATGAGGCGATAGTCACGGCAGGCGGTGTTAGCCTGAGAGAAGTTGATCCCCGCACTTTGATGAGCAAGATCGTTCGGGGTTTGTATTTCGCAGGCGAAGTGCTGGACATAGACGCCCGCACCGGCGGATACAATCTCCAGGCCGCTTTCTCCACAGGTTGGGTGGCGGGCGATTCTGCCGCGAGTCAGCGAGAAAATCCCTCTCCAACCTGTTGACAAACACCAATTGACCTGATAAAATACATGTAGTTGCGATTCAGTCGCAGGTGGGTATATAATGTCTGTATGCACCGACAAATCTGTCCTGGCCAAGAAGTTGTCCGCCAAAGGAATGCGTATGACCAGCCAACGGCGCATCCTTCTGGACGTTATCGAGCGAGCGTCGGAACATCTGCACGCCAGCGACCTTCTCAGGCTTGCTCGCGAAAAGGATGACCGGATCGATCGTGCAACGGTCTACCGCACTTTGTCGATGCTCAAGGAACAAGGTCTGGTTGAGGAACTGGATCTGCTCCATCTGGATGGGTCCGAGCATCACTACGAACTCAAGCAGGGCAGAGGCCACGTGCACATCGGCTGCACCCGCTGTGGAAAGATATTCGAATTCAAGACTGATCTTGTGGAGCGCCTTGAAGCCCAGATCGCTGATCAGACGCAATGTGAGGTTGACTCGGTCAGGATAGAAGTGAGTGCGTTGTGCGACAATTGTCGGCAGGTGGTCTGAGCTCCGTAGGGGAGGGCTTCCACGCCCTCCCGTAGGTTGAGCGGCCGCGCTGCGGGAACACGTGGAAGTGTTCCCCTACGGGACAAACGTCCGCCAAGCATGGTGGGCGAGCGCCATCCGGTGGTTTTGCGTTTCTAGTTGCGACTGGGTTGCATTTACTCCAGCGTGACGGGGAGATTCGTTATGACTCTAGACAAGGCCAAACGAGGTTCCGAAATCCAGATATTATCGATATCTGATCCACACAGCCGGTCTTTGCTGATGCGTATGGGCATATCCGAGGGAAGTAGTGTGATATGCCAGGAGAAGCTGCCGAGAGGGCCCGTTGTTCTGCGTTGTAAGCGCCAGGAGATCGCAGTCGGGCGCAAGCTGGCGCAGTGCATTCACGTCAAATGATGAGCATAATGTCTGTTGGCTGTGACCGCCAGGGCGAGCCGGAGACTCCGCCGGCGGAAGCCTGCGTCAGAAGAGTTGTACTCGTCGGCAATCCCAACGTTGGTAAGTCTGTTTTCTTTAGCTATCTTACGGGCATCTATACTGAAGTATCCAACTACCCCGGCACTACCATCGAGATATCCAGCGGCCGTTCGGGCGACGATATCGTTATGGACACCCCCGGCATATACGGAGTCTCTTCGTTTAATGACGAAGAACGTGTGGCCAGAGACATTGTCCTGGGCGCCGACGTTATACTGAATGTGGTGGACGCGGTTCACCTTGACCGAGACCTCTTTCTTACACTCCAGCTCCTGGACATGGATATCCCAATGGTCATCGCGCTGAACTTCATGGACGAAGCTCAGAAGGCGGGACTCAAGATCGACACCGCGAGACTCTCCGAAATGACTGGAGTTCCCGTCATTTCCACGATCGCCGTGAAGCGGGTGGGCTTTGAGAGCCTCCGGCCAGCTCTGCAGTCTGCCAGGCGAGGACACGCGGATCCGCAGACCCGCGAGCAGGTGTCCCCAGTTCTCGGAACCGTCAAGACCGTGGCCGAAGCGCTGCTGGTCGCCGAAGGGGACGAGGTAGTCTCGGAACGCTATGGAACTCCACCTCTGCAGCACCGTGAGGAAATCTATGTTCGACGCAGGCAGAGGGCAAATGATATCGTCGGTCAGGTTGTACACGAGTCCGGCGGCTCCCGCCGCTTTGCATCCGTTCTTGGTCGCGCGACACTCAATCCCTGGACGGGCATCCCGATCTTCCTGTGCGTGCTCTACGCGATCTATCAGATTGTGGGTGTCCTGCTGGCGCAGACCATCGTTGGATTCACCGAGGATACCGTGATGCAGGGCCACTGGGAGCCGGCCGTGAGAGCAGTTGTGTTCCGCTGGCTGCCCGAGGGCTCCGTTGCGGGCACTATGCTGGCCGGTCAGTTCGGACTGCTGACCATGACAATCACCTATCTCATCGGCCTGCTTCTTCCACTGGTTGCCGGGTTCTACCTGGTGCTGTCGATCCTTGAGGACAGCGGTTACCTGCCGCGTCTGGCAGCCCTGGCGGACAGGTCATTCACAGGGCTGGGGCTGAACGGTAGAGCGGTAGTGCCGATCATACTTGGCTTCGGCTGCATCACCATGGGCACGATTACCACACGGCTTCTGGGCACGCGCCGTGAGAAGACCATAGCGACAGCCATTCTGAACTTCGCCATCCCCTGCTCGGCGCAACTTGGAGTCATTACGTTGCTGCTAGGGCGAATCGGTGTGCAGTACGCGGTTGCATACATAGCGGTGATTGGGACTTGTCTGGTGTTGCTTGGGACAATTCTTCACCGCTTTCTCCCTGGCGAGTCTTCGCCTCTGCTCATCGACATCCCCCCAATGAGGTTGCCGAGACTCGGGAATGTACTAAGGAAGACATTCTTTCGGGTTGCCTCTTTTATGAAAGAAGCCTACCCGTGGTTTCTGGTGGGATCGTTCCTGGTGGCGCTGATGCAGGTCACAGGCGCTCTGGTTGCCTGGCAGAATGCGCTTTCCCCGCTTACGACAGGCTGGCTGCAATTGCCGCGAGAGGCTTCCAACGCATTTGTGATGGGTATGGTACGGCGTGATTTTGGCGCCGCTGGTTTCGCGAGTATGTCTTTGACGCCCCCTCAGACCCTGGTGGCGCTTGTGGCCGTCACGCTGTTCGTGCCGTGCATCGCATCGGTGATGATACTGTTCAAAGAACGAGGCAAGAGAGACGCCGCCCTAATATGGGTCGGCTCCTGGATTGCCGCGTTTGGCGTCGGCGGCATCGTTTCACAGCTAATCATTCGCTGAGGTGATCTTCGTGGAAGAATCGAGCACAACATCGACCGATGACGGCAAGATTGTCTGTCCGGAATGCGGGGCCATATACGACAAACTGCCGGCATATACTTGTCCCCGCTGCGGAAGCAGGTTGTGTCAGACAGGTTGCGACGGGTGCAAGAAGTCCTGCGCCCTCGCGCACAAGCCGTAAACACGACATGTGGCAAACGGACGATAAATGCTACATGCCCAGCATGTCCGCCAGGGCTTCGTCGATTTTTGTGAACCTGCATCGCACTGCAAAGCCCTCTTTGCCGGGCTCGCAGTGTAGCACATAGCCTGTGACGTCAATGCGACCGACGTGAGGGTCGGGCCGAAGCTGTGCAGTTACGGTCTCACCGGCTGGCACGCTTTGCTTGGCTATGAACGATAATCCTTCTAGGCTGATATCCACGGTTTCCCCTTCCAGCACGTCCGGATCGGACGCGTGGTCATCGGAGTAGATGCTGTATGTCAGAGGGATGGTCATAGCGAATCTCTGATGCTGCCTGCGCTGGATCCGGTATATCACACTGGGCTTTTCTACCGCCAGGAGTTGCTGATCCGGGTAAGTCTGGAGAACTTGGGCGGTAAACGTGTAGTAGGCATCGGCCCCGGCGATACCGATTCTGACCGGAGTCTGCGGGGGGATCTGGAGATAACGCCCGTCGGAGTCCACGGGTTGAGATAGGCTGATCGAACGGTCGCCCTTGTCCTGGACGGTCACGAAGTGAACAGCCGCATTACGCTCGCGCACCAGTTTCAGCGACATCTCCTGGCCCTTCGGGAAGAGTCTAGTGGAGTCGGGCAGCCTTTCACATAGACCTGGAGCGGGGGACTCGATTGCATCTTCGATAAGGAAGACCAGGCTGTCGACGTCAAATGGTCGGCTTACACAGACCGAAGCTCCGTAGAGTCTGGCCTCAGCCGTGTGCTCGTCGGTGTCACCGGCGGTAAGCGCGATCACTGGGACATCTTCCTTTGTCCTTCTGATTTCGCTCAGTACCTGCAGCCCGTCGCTGCCCGGGATCACAAAATCCAGCACCACCGCGTCGTACTTGTCGTCTCGGATCTTCGCCAGAGCCTGGGGGGCATCTTGGGCGAATTCAACTGCGTAGCCGTCTCCGGCCAGTTTAGCTCCGGCGAGACGGCAAACTCCCATCTTTTCGCTGATTATCAGGACGCATCCTTTCGTCATCTGAATATCGTGCCTTTCGTGGTTGATTGGTGTTGACGCGAGGGCGGACGTTGCCCTGGCGTCTCCTGACAGCCGGATTGAGCCACACAGCTCGGAGCCACAATGCGCCACAGATACTGCCGCACACCCACTCACCCGTACTTCCGTTGTGTGCAAGAAACGTGCCATTCCAGCCATTATGGCAAAGTTGTCGGGGGCTTTTTCGGTGGCCTACCGCGCCTGTACAGGTATCCTTGACTGGAACTTATACTGCCTGGCCCACAGACTCTTGGAGACTACACTCTGAGGTAGTCATCCACCGGCAAGCATTCCGGCCTTTCGCCTCTCTGTTTGGAGCGAAGAGCCTTCAGAAGCGCCCTGGCAGTGTCCAGAGAAGTCAGGCAGGGGATCGAACGTTGCACACTTGCTTTTCTAATGACGGCCGCCTCCTGCTCAATGCGCTTGTCCTTTGATGCCGTGTTGACCAGCAGATCGACCTGCCCATTCGAGATGAGGTCCATCAGGTTGTGCGCATCCTTATCGCCAATCTTCCGAACCTCAGTCGAAGGCACGCCGTGCCGGGCAAGGTATCTTGATGTGCCCTCCGTGGCATATACTTCATAGCCCATGTCTACGAACTCTCGGATAATCTCGACAGCTTCCTCCTTGTCCTGATCAGCGATAGTGGCGATCATCTTGCCGCCAACAGGCGCATCCAGACTGCACGCCACCATCGCTTTGTAAAGAGCCCTCGGGAAATCGTAGTCTATGCCCATTATCTCGCCGGTCGATTTCATCTCGGGCCCCAATGAGACGTCAACTTCGGTCAGCTTCTGGAAGCTGAACACCGGAGCCTTCACCGCAAGTGATGGCTGCTGTTTGTACAGGCCGTTGCCGTATCCCTGCTCCTTGAGCGTCTGGCCGAGCACGACGTTCGTAGCCACCTGTATCATAGGAACCCCGGTGATTTTCGACAGGAAAGGCACCGTGCGGCTGGCACGCGGGTTGACCTCAATGACCTGCGCTTCGCCCTCATCAATCACGAACTGGATATTCATCAGGCCGCGCACTTCCAGCGCCTTTGCCAGCTTTATCGAGTGGGTTATGATCTGGTCGATAGTGTCCTGTGAGATCGTTTGAGGCGGACACACGGCCATAGAGTCACCGGAATGCACGCCGGCTCTCTCAATGTGTTCCATTATCCCCGGGATCAGGCAATCCACGCCGTCCGCTATGACGTCTACCTCGACCTCTTTGCCCATCACGTACTTGTCAACGAGTATGGGCGCGTCCGGGCTGACGTCCACCGCATAGGTCATGTAGGTGAGTAGCTCACTCTCGGAATACACGATCTCCATAGCACGTCCGCCAAGCACGTAGCTTGGCCGCACGAGGACCGGGTAGCCAACTTCCTTTGCCACCAGAACCGCTGCCTCGACCGTGGTCACCGCTCGCCCAGGGGGTTTTGGTATGCCCAGATCGCGGAGAACCTGTTCGAAAAGCTCCCTGTCCTCCGCAAGGTCAATCGAGCGCGAGTCGCTGCCGAAAATGGGCACCCCACGGGCGTGGAGTGGTTTGGCCAGGTTGATCGCGGTCTGGCCGCCGAACTGCAGGATGACCCCATCCGGCTGCTCGTATTCAATGATGTTCATCACGTCCTCGACGGTCAGAGGCTCGAAGTACAAGCGGTCTGAGGTGTCGAAGTCCGTGGAGACAGTCTCCGGGTTGTTGTTCACTATTATCGACTCATATCCGGCCTCTCTGAGCGCCCAGGCCGAATGGACGCTGCAGTAGTCGAACTCAACGCCCTGGCCTATGCGTATGGGACCAGACCCGATGACGATGGCTTTCTTCTGCGTCTGGGCGGTCTCGAAATCGTGCGAGAACCCGGCGCCCACACATCCGGTTTCGTCTTCGTCCTCGAAGCACGAGTAGAAGTAGGGAGTCTCGGCCTCGAACTCCGCCGCGCAAGTGTCCACCATCTTGTAAGATGGAAAGAGTCCCAGCTTCTTCTGCACGAATCGAAGCTGTTGGGCGTGTGCTCCTGTGAGCTGAGATATCGTTTGGTTCAGGAATCTCATCTTCTTCGCCCTTGTGAACAGCTCGATCGCCTTTGGGCGGCTTGTGATGAGTCCGGATGCAAGTGCCTTGATTTCATCAGAGCGGGCGATCAACTCGCGTTCCATATCTATTATGTTCTTGAGCTTCGACAGAAACCACGGATCCACATTGGTGATCTGCGCGATACGCTCAATCGTGTAGTCTCGCCTGATTGCCTCCGCAACCACAAACAGCCGCTCATCAGTAGCATCCCGAAGCTTGGAGTCTATGTCTTCTTCTGAAAGCTGATCGGCGTTCTTGAGAGAGATATGATTGAGGCTGATTTCCAGTGAACGAACGGCCTTCATAATGGCCGCCTCGAAAGTCCGATCGATGCTCATTACCTCGCCGGTCGCCTTCATTTGCGTTCCCACGGTTCGGTCTGCCTGCCAGAACTTGTCGAATGGCCACCTTGGTATCTTTGCCACTATGTAGTCGATAGCGGGCTCGAACGCGGCCATCGTCTTTCCAGTGACAGCGTTCGGGATTTCGTCAAGCGCCAGGCCGATGGCGATCTTGGAGGCTGCCCGGGCGATTGGATAGCCGGTGGCCTTGGAGGCAAGCGCTGACGATCGGCTGACCCTCGGATTCACCTCGATCACGTAGTATTCAAAGCTCTTTGGGTTCAGGGCCAGTTGCACATTGCAGCCACCCTCGATCCTCAGGGCTCGGATAATCTTCAGCGAAGCGCTGCGGAGCATTTGGTATTCTTTGTCGGTGAGTGTCTGGATCGGTGCCACGACGATGGAGTCTCCCGTGTGCACCCCCATCGGATCGAAGTTTTCCATGCTGCAGATGGTTATGCAGGTGTCGTTATGATCCCGCATGACTTCGTATTCGATCTCTTTCCATCCGAGCAGGCTGCGCTCGATCATGACCTGGCTTTTGAGAGAGAGCTTGAGGCCGCGTGATCCTATCTCGCGGAGTTCCTCTGGATGGCGTGCCACGCCTCCACCCGTTCCGCCGAGTGTATAGGCTGGCCGAACGATCAAAGGGTAGGGCGGATTGGAGGCGATTATCTGTTCGATATCGTCTGCTGCCTGCACTATCCAGCTATTTGGCACCGGCTCGCCGATGTCCCGCATCAGCCTGCGGAAAAGCTCCCTGTCTTCTGCCTGTTGGATTGACTTGAGCGGAGTGCCCAGGAGTTCGACATCATACTTATCAAGCACTCCGGCCTGTGCCAACTCCACAGCGAGATTGAGACCGGTCTGTCCCCCCAGGGTTGGCAGCAGGCCGTCGGGTCGCTCGCGCTCAATTACCCGCGATGCAAACTCCACGTTTATCGGCTCAATATAGACTTTGTCCGCGACTTCCACATCAGTCATGATTGTAGCCGGGTTGGAGTTGATCAGGACTACTGATATCCCTTCCTCACGAAGCGCCCTGCACGCCTGTGTGCCGGCATAGTCGAACTCCGCAGCCTGCCCTATGACAATGGGCCCGGAGCCAACCACCATAACCTTCTTCAAGTCGTCGCGTTTTGGCATACTACTCTCTTTCGGTTCTTATAGTTCTTAGCACGTTCTCAACAAAATCTCCAAACAGGTATCCCTCGTCCAGCGGCCCCGCGGACGCTTCAGGGTGATACTGTATCGAGAATACCGGTAGGCTCTTGTGGCGCAGACCTTCCACAGTGCCGTCGTTCAAGTTTATATGCGTAACTTCAACATCATTTGACAGGTTCGCGGGGTCTACAGCGTAACCGTGGTTCTGTGCTGTGATACTGACTTTTCCGGTGATCAGGTTCTTCACGGGGTGATTGGCGCCTCGGTGCCCGAACTTGAGCTTAAACGTGTCTCCCCCCAATGCAAGCCCCAGCATCTGGTGCCCCAGGCATATTCCCAAAATCGGCATCTTGCCTATCAGGTCGCGCATAGTTTCCACGCCCTGTGTGAGCCGCTTGGGGTCTCCCGGTCCGGGTGAGAAAACGACCCCGTCCACGTTGAGGTTCAGCACATCCTGGGGGGTTGCGTCAAACGGCAGGACGGTGACTTGGCATCCCTCATTAACCAGACAGCGCGCTATGTTTCTCTTTACGCCCATGTCGATCAACGCGATCCTGCAGACTTGTTCCGGGCACGTTTCGAGTCTACTGCACTCGTCCCCGGCCCAGTCGTATCGCTTCGTCGTGGAAACGCGTTCAACAAAGTTGATCTCATCGTAGCCGGGCGCTTTCTCCAGCTCTGTCTTGAGCTCGGCAGTGGTCAGCTCGGTGCTCACTGCGCCCATCATAACTCCGCTGATTCGAAGCTTTCGGGTAAGCTTGCGTGTGTCGACTCCGGCGATTGAGACGATCCCGCCTTCAGTGAGATAGTCCCGCAGGCTTATGTTTGATCGCCAGTTGCTGTGAGCTTCGCAGAGCTCGCGGATTACGAATCCCTCAACCTGGATCTTTCCGGACTCGACATCCTCAGGGTTCACGCCATAGTTACCGACCAGAGGGTAGGTGAGCGTGAGAAGCTGTCCGGCAAATGAGGGGTCGGTCAGCATCTCCTGATAGCCCGTCATAGACGTGGAGAACACAGCTTCACCAATTGAAGTGCCTGTGGCGCCTACCGATTCGCCCTCAAAAACAGTCCCGTCTTGCAGTAGCAGTATTGATTTCATAATTCGGTTTCCCAGTCAGTTACGCAGCGTTTGAGATGCATGGGCTCAGCCTGCGTTGCCCGTTGTCTGGGACACCTTTGTCCTGAACAGCCCGGAGCACACTCCTCAACGCGTTCGGAACGACAATCGACTACGCAAACTGATGCTCTTTGATGAACTTGGCAACCTTGGTGCGCATCTGTGGCTCAATCTTCTCTGCCTCCACCAATGCCTCGATCACCTGCATAAGAGTCCCCAGGGAGTGCAGGCTGTAGCCGCGCCGCGCCAGTTGCCGTTTGCCTCCCTGCTCGCGGTCCAGTATCACCAGAACGTCTGTAATGATCATCCCCGCGGCCTCGAGCGGTTCGATGGCCTCGAACTTGCTGGCGCCGTCAGTGATGATATCATCGATCACCAGAACACGCTCGCCTTCTTCGTAGGTGCCCTCAATGAGCTTTCCAGTGCCGTACTCTTTTGCCTCTTTCCGCGGATATATGAGCGGTATGTTCCCAGCGATCGCGGCGGCGACGCCCAGTGGAAGTCCGGCATAGGGGATTCCGGCGATTCTGTCGCAGCCGATCTCCTTTGCCTTGTCAGCCAGCGCCTGGCCGACGTCAGCCAGCAGCGACGGAAGCGATGTCAGAACCCGGAAGTCCACGTATACTGGCGACATCAGCCCGCTCTTCAGCTTGAACTTGCCAAACTTCACACAACCGGCATCGAATAGCTTTACATAAAGATCTGTCATCTCGAAACTCCTTTGGGCAGACACGCCCGATAACCGCCGCCACACTTCCATAATTCGCGGGCGCATGCCCCGAATCGCACTAGTCGCGCCATACTTCCCGGGCGAGTGCCCCGAAGCGCACTAGCCCCCGCCACGCTTCGGGACAAACGTCCGCGAAGCATAAGTCCAACTACACACTCGCCTTCGCGTCCTCGCACTTCAGCGTTTCGGCGCCGAAAACTACTTTTCCCCCGACCACGGTCGCGGCGGCCCTTCCAGTCAGTTCTATACCCTCAAATGGAGTGTTTCTCCCTTTTGAGCGGAATTCGCTGGACCGCACCACTGTTTTCGCGCCCGTGTCCAGTATGGTGATGTCAGCATCCGCGCCGACCGCGAGCGTCCCTGTGGTAGGCCCGACACTCTTGTCGGGCGATGTGGTCAGCCCCAGCGCTTTGGCCGGGCCGATGGTCAGCTTCGCAATCACGTCCGAAAGAGAAAGCTTCTCAGTTTCGACCAGCTTCGTAAGCGTCAAGCCGAGTGCAGTCTCAAGCCCTGACATCCCGAACGCTGCGTACTGAAGCTCAACTTCCTTATCTTCCAGCGAATGTGGTGCGTGGTCGGTGGCTATGACATCGATTGTCCCATCAGCCAAACCCGCGATCACCGCATCAACGTCGCCCTGCGTTCGCAGCGGAGGACAGCACTTGGCATTCGTATCATACTCCACCAACGCTTGATCGGTAAGCGAGAAGTACTGAGGGCATGTCTCAGCCGTCACCCGTAAGCCCTTCGTTTTGGCCGCTCTGACCAGGTCTACACCGCCGGCTGTGGTCACGTGCTGAATGTGCAGTCTGCACCGGGCAAGCTCTGCCAGGGCGATGTTCCGGGCGATCATGATCTCTTCGGCCTGTCGAGGCCACGGCCTGAGTCCAAGCATCGAGCAGGTGACGCCTTCGTTCATCACGGCGTCCGCCGTCATTGTCCTGTCCTCGCAGTGCGTAAGCACCGGGACATCGAACATCCGGCTGTACTCCATTACGCGCCGCATAAGATCCGCGCTTTGCACAGGAAAGGCGTCGTCGGATATCGCCACTGCACCAGCCTTGACCATATCGCCAATCTCGGCCATCTCGACACACTCGTTGGCCTTTGTAGCGGCCCCGGTCGTCAGCACCCTAACTGAGGTCTTGCCTCCGCGGCTCAGCACGTACTCTACCAGAGCCCCGCTGTCCACCGCCGGCTTCGTGTTCGGCATTCCGACGATTGTTGTGAACCCTCCAGCCGCCGCCGCGCAACCCGCAGTTTCGATGGTTTCTTTATGCTCAAATCCGGGCTCACGCATGTGGACGTGCATATCTATCAGACCGGGCGTCACCACCAGCCCGGACACGTCATAGACCTGAGCGCCAATCGCTGCGCCGGATTCGACCCTGCCGACCTGCGCGATCTTCCCGTCTTCAATCAAAACACTGGCAGTCTCGTCGATCCCCTGTGATGGGTCGACTACCCGTCCGCCCTTAAGCAGCAGTCGCATTTCCGGCGCCTCCCAAAAGCAGATAAAGCAGAGCCATCCTTACGGCGAGCCCATTGGTAACCTGTTCGGTGATAACCGCGCATCCGGAGTCTGCCACGTCCGGGCTGATTTCCACACCACGGTTCATCGGGCCAGGGTGCAACACCGTCACATCGGGCGCAGCCCTCTTGAGCCGATCAGTCGTGATCCCGAACAGATCGTGATACTCTCGTATGCTCGGAATGAACCCACGGTCCATTCGCTCCATCTGGATTCTCAGAACGTTT
The DNA here is from genome assembly GCA_964431685.1 of uncultured bacterium. GTDB lineage: Bacteria > Armatimonadota > UBA5829 > UBA5829 > UBA5829 > CAYSLA01. The sequence continues at coordinate 19,048 of CAYSLA010000049.1, forward strand.
ACCACGTCTACTCCGTCAATTGCTTCGCCGAGGTCTGTGTAGACCTTCGCTGGAAGCGCCTCGACCTCGGCGGGCAGGAGTGTGCTTGGCCCGCACAGCCTGACCTCTGCGCCCATCTTCGACAGCCCCCATAGGTTTGACCTGGCAACCCGGCTGTGCATAATGTCGCCGACGATCAGCACCTTCAGCCCGTCCAATCGGCCTTTGTGCTCCAGGATAGTGAACATATCGAGCAGACCCTGGGTCGGGTGTTCGTGCAGACCGTCGCCGGCGTTGATCACGTGGCCCTGCACTGTCTTTGCCGCGAAATGCGCTGCCCCGCCTGCGCCGTGCCGGATTACAAAGAGATCGATGCCCATCGCCTGCAGGGTAAGCAGCGTGTCCTTGAACGACTCTCCCTTGTTGATGGACGACCCGGCAACGGAGATGCTGGTTGTGTCAGCGCTCATTATCTTGGCCGCCAGCTCGAAGCTGGTGCGGGTGCGCGTCGAGTTCTCATAGAACAACGTGCAGACTGACTTGCCTCGCAAGATCGGCACCTTCTTCACCGGCCGCGAGAGAATTTCCTTGTTCGAAGCCGCAGTTTCCAGTATCAGCGAGATTTCGTCGGGCGCCATATCCTGCAGACCCAGCACGTCTTTTCTTTGCAGCATCATCCTATCCCGCCTCCTTAGACAGAATGCTTCTCGAGCGTGTTGCCCCGAAGCCCCAAACCTATGCGCCCATACTTCGCGGGCGTGTGCCCCGAAGTCTGACTCCTGTAGCCTGATTATTCCTTCGCTATCAGCACAGCGTCCTCGCCCTTGGTCTCCTGCCAGTAGACCTCGACAATCTCGCGCAGGGCAGTTGGCAGGTTCTTGCCTACGTAGTCCGCCCGGATGGGCAGCTCTCTGTGCCCTCTGTCGATCAGAACAGCAAGCTGGATCACCGCCGGTCTGCCGAGGTCCATAATCGCGTCCAGGCCGCTGCGAGTGGTGCGGCCGGTAAACAGCACTTCATCGACCAGTATGACCGTCTGGCCGGTAACATCGAACGGTATGTCGCTTGCCCCGACGACCTTGGCGCCTCTGGTGGCGAAGTCATCCCTGTACATAGCAACGTTCAGGCTCCCTACAGGGACCTGAACGCCTTCAAGCTTGCTAATCATCTCAGCCAGGCGGTTCGCCATCGGAACCCCACGGTTCTGTATGCCGATGATGACCAGGTTCTCAGCGCCTTTGTTGCGCTCGATGATCTCGTGAGCGATACGCATCAGAGCACGTCTGATCTCGTTTTCGTCCATTACCCGTTTTGCGTCCGCGCTCATAGTCTCCCCCAAATACGCAAAAAGCCTTCCCGGCTGCAATGCGCCAGAAGGCTTGAAGATACACTAATCCCTGGGACAGTGACCTTCTCCGCCTCACTGGGCCGGCAATTAAAGGTTCTTGTAAGATTATACGGATCAACGCCCCTGATGTCAATGTATTTTTTTGGAAAAATGGTTGGGAACAGTCTGCCCACTGGTCTTTCGCGTTTCCGTTCCGGCACTCTCTGATCAGTCCCATACGTCCCATCACTCCCATCCCTCCCACCGCAAGAAAACCACACGCCCCGTACCCGGCACGCCATTTCCTGTGGTATAATATAAGCAGGCAAGGGTTGCCACATATCCAGGAGAATCCAATGAGAGTATTCCTCGCCATATTTGCCTTGTTACTGCTCACCCTGTCCGCCTGCGTGCCTGGTCTTGCGCAGGACATGGAGCTTCACAGAGACTTGCAATCCGGGCGGGTTGTGTTCATCACCGTCCCGAAGCCTGCTGCGTCATCTCTCCCGCAATCTCCCCGCGCCGGCAAGGCGTCAGCGCCGAAAGACCCCATCCAATCCGCTTCGAGTTTTCTTGAGCAACACGGCCCCGAGTTCGGGGCTGCAGGCAAAGGAATGGACCTCACGTTTGTGCGCGCGGATGAGGATCAACTTGGCATGACGCACGTGTCCTTCCGGCAGCGGTACTATGGAATCCCTGTAGTCGGGACCGGGGTGTCAGTACACCTGAGCAAAGACGGCGAAGTGGCGTCCGTAAGCACTGGGTCGGCTGACTGGATCGACGCTCCCACGTCGCCAGGAATCACCAGCAAACAAGCTGAGAAGATTGCAATTGATGCGATGATCAAGGAGTTCGCGCTTAAAGCCAGGCCGATAGTCTACGAGAACTCCCTTGTGGTATTTCCCAAGAGCTTAATCGAGAATTCCCCGGACACCACTTCGTATCTTGCATACGAGGTGAAACTTCGCGCGGAAGAGTTTGGAAGAGCGGCTGAGGATTGGATTATTGGCTCTATGGGAAACTTTGTGGGTAAGCGCCCAAATGATATATGATATGGCAT
>CAYSLA010000050.1:0-15524 GCA_964431685.1 uncultured bacterium
GAGAAGCACGATTGTCCCGCACACTGTCATTCCGACCAGAAGGAGGAATCTCACCCTCGCAACGGAGATTTCTCCTTGCGGTCGAAATGACATGAATTTTTCGGCCTAGCGGAACACCTCCCCCTCCACCCTCCCTTTCGGAGAGGGCTAGGGAAAGGTCGGCGGAACACCTCCCTATCCCCCCTCCGTTTCGGAGGGGGTTAGGGGGAGGTCAAGAGACTCTCAAGTCCCCAGGATCCAAGTGCCTGAAGCGTGCCGCGGTCGGTCAAGTCCAGATGAATCGGTGTGACGGAAATGCGGTTGTGGGCTATCGCATACACGTCCGTACCCTCGACCAGATGATCCACAGGCACGTCTCCTCCAAGCCAGTAGTAGTCACGACCCATCGGATCTCGGCGCTTTTCCAGGACCCCTTCATAGGTGCGCTTGCCAGCCGCTGTGACCTCGACACCCGCTATCTCGCCGTCAGGCACGCCAGGTACGTTCACATTTACAAGCGTCCCGTCAGGCAGCGACTTCTCTGATACCAACCGAACAATCTGCGCACCCACACGAGCTGCCGTTTCATACCGAACATTGGCATCGTAGCTGGCAACTGACAGCGCGACCGATGGCAGCCCCGCCACTGTTCCCTCCATAGCCGCGGAGACTGTGCCTGAATATGTGAGGTCCCATCCAAGATTGGGTCCGTGGTTGATACCCGACACCACAACGTCGAACTCCACGCCCAACGCCCCCAACATGGCAAGGCTTACGCAGTCAGAGGGAGTGCCGCTACACGCATAGCCCGTTGACCCGTCCGCGAGCCGTACTTCTTTAAGCCGCAGCGGTTTGTGAAGCGTTATGGAATGGCCGCACGCGCTGCGCTGTCTGTCGGGCGCCACCACGTGGACCTCCCCTATCTCCGACAAAGCCGCCCGCAGTGCTAGAATTCCATCAGCGTGAATGCCATCATCGTTTGTGATTAGAATATTCATCTCAATACACTATTGCAAGGAATAATAGGTCCTATAAGACTTATGCGACGTATAAGACCTATAATCCTTCTCGGCCGCATATTTCACCTGAGCACATCCACACACGCGAACACAAGCACAACAACGCTCACGACGCCGTTCACGGTGAAGAATGCCGTATTGACCCGCGAGAAATCGTCCGCGGATACCAGGCTCAGTTCGTAGGCCAGTGCCATTGCCGCTACTGCAACCCCGACATAGTAAAGAGAACCCAGCCCGCACAGATATCCGAACCAGAACAGGCAACCGGCACTGCACGCGTGAAGAACTCGGCTGACCCACAACGCACGACCGGCCCCGAGTCGCGACGGCAGTGAGAAAAGACCGGTGCGCCGGTCGTAGTCGATATCCTGCAGCGAGTAGATGATATCGAAACCGGCAGTCCAGCATGTCACTGCAGCACTGAGAACCATCGACGGGAAGCCGATTGTGCCGGTCACCGCTATCCACGCCCCGACTGGAGCGATTCCAAGGGCCGTCCCCAGCCAGATGTGTGAGAGGCTGGTGAAACGTTTGGAGTATGAGTAGCCGAGCACCGCGACCAGCGCGACCGGAGAGAGACTCAGTGCCAGCCGGTTTAGCTTGTAGGCCGCAAATACCAGGGCCAATGCACCTGTCACTGTGAGCAGCCAGGCCGCGGCAAGCGAAACCTGCCGGTTTGGAAGAGCACGGTTCGCCGTGCGAGGGTTCGCTGCGTCCACGTCAACGTCTACGATGCGGTTGAACGTCATTGCGGCCGTTCGTCCGCCCACAAGCGCTAGCAGAATCCACCCCAGAACACTCCATTTCGGTATGCCGTGCGCAGCGACTACGGCGGATGTCAGCGCGAAAGGCATGGCGAATACGGTGTGCTCGAACTTGATCATCTCCAGCAGCACACCTACTTTGCGCGCACCGGACGCTATCGGACTACTCACGCTCCTCGCCCCAGTCTGCAGTAAGCCTGCGGGAACTCCCCAGAACCCGCAGAACACGATCCACAACGAACTCTGCCGCATCCTCCAGTGACTTCGGACCATTGTAGAACGCCGGACAGGCCGGCAGGATTACGGCTCCAGCTTCGGCGAGCGTTGTCATATTGCGCAAGTGAATCAGATTCAGAGGGGTTTCCCGGGTGACGAGCACGAGCTTTCTGCGCTCCTTTAGACATACATCCGCTGCTCGCTCAATGAGGTTAGACGATACACCGGACGCAATCCTGCCGAGTGTGCCCATTGAACACGGGATGACTACCATACCTTCATACTCGTGCGATCCGCTGGCGGGCGGAGCAGACAGGTCTGAGTTGTCCAGCACCACGAACCGCGGGAGGACGCCGAGGTCCTCCCCTACGGGAACCGCCTCAGGCAGAAGGCCGCTGACTGTGTCAATGTCGAGCTCATTGCGCATTACTACGCGCGAGTGCTCAGTCGATGTCAGATAGACCGTGTCGTAGTCTTTGGCCACGGCTTCAAGGAGCATCCTTGCATAGATCATGCCGCTCGCGCCGGTGACAGCTACCAGGAGGCGGACACACCGGTCCGCCGCCTTGATGGGACGGCCCTGAATCAGGTTCAGGGTGAAATCCCGTCCCACCGTGTCGCCATGGGTCTGTTCAGCCAATTCCCAGTTCCTCCCAGATGCTGTCCACTCGTTTTCTCACGGCCTCGCTCATCCGGATGTCTTCAGGCCACTGCCGGAAGTGACCCTCGCCCTCGATCTTGCGTGTCGCGTCTATACCCATCTTTGAGCCAAATAGCGCTTGAGGCGCGGCATGGTCCAGAACGTCCACAGGGCCATCGGAGAAGAACACGTCACGGCGCGGGTCGATATTGCTGCCCAGGCGCCAGATTACCTCGCTCATATCCTGAACGTTGACCTCGGAATCAAAGATCACGATGATCTTCGTCAACATCATCTGACCCAGCCCCCACAGCGCGCTCACAACCTTTCGAGCCTGCATCGGATAACGCTTGTCAATGGAGACAAACGCCAAATTGTGGAAAATGCCTTCAATTGGCAAATTGATGTCCACTATCTCCGGAAGCTGCATCTGAAGCAGAGGCAGGAAGATTCTCTCAGTCGCCTTGCCCATCCAGCAGTCCTCCATTGGAGGCTTGCCCACTATGGTTGCCGGATATATCGGGTTCGCCCTGTGCGTCACGGCAGTCACGTGGAAGACGGGATAGTGCTCTGCCGGAGAGTAGTAACCGGTGTGGTCTCCGAACGGCCCCTCAAGGCGACGCTCACCCGGGTCGACATACCCTTCAATCACAATCTCCGCGTCCGCTGGGACTTCAATATCGACCGTCTTGCATTGCACCATATCCACTGGCGCCTCTCGAAGGAAACCGGCGAAGAGCATCTCGTCGAAGTCCTCTGGAAGCGGTGCAGTGGCAGCATAGGTGATGGCGGGATCGCCGCCCAGGGCGACTGCAACGGGCATCCGGCGTCCAAGCTTCTCATATCCTGCATAGTGTCTGGCGCCAACCTTGTGCACGTGCCAGTGCATGCCCGTGGTCTGTGCGTCATAGACGTGCATACGATACATTCCCACATTGCGCGCACCCGTTTGCGGGTCCTTTGTGAATACCATCGGAAGCGTGATAAAAGGCCCGCCGTCCCCCGGCCAGCACGTCAAAACGGGCAGAATGTCCAGACTGGCTTCTTCTCCCACGTAAACCACTTCCTGGCAAGGCCCACTGCTCACCCGCCGGGGAAGCCATGAGGCAAAGCCAAGCAGCTTGGGCAAAGAGGCCAGTTTCTCCAGCCAACCATCGGGAGGTTTGGTGTGCAGAAGACCCCGGATGCGCATCCCAATGTCATCCAACGAAGCAGCGCCAAGAGCCATGGACATCCGCCTGGTTGATCCATAATGGTTGATGAGCACCGGCATCTTGTGGCCGCGAACGTTCTCAAAAAGCAGAGCCGGCCCGCCGGACTTGATGACTCTGTCGGCAATCTCCGTGATTTCAAGGGTTGCGCTCACTTCCGCAGAGATACGCACGAGTTCGTGTTCCGATTCGAGCCTGGATATGAAGTCTCTCAGGTCCGCGTAGGCCATTGGCTATTCCCCTGACTCCTTGATAATCTGCGCGGTGTGCCGAACCTGCACTGGAATCCCACGCGCATCGAGTCCGCCCCGAATCTGCATAATGCATCCGGGACAGTCAGTGACAACGCAAGAAGCACCGGTCGCCTCAATGTTGGCAATCTTCCGCGACAGAATGGAATTCGATATCTCGGCCTGTTTGACAGAGTAGCTACCGGCAAACCCGCAGCATTCGTCAGAGTCCTTCATCTCGACGAACCCTCCGGCGGCTCCCTGAATGATCGCACGAGCGCATCCGGAGGTACCAAGCCCGCGAACCTGATGACAGGGATCGTGATATGTAAGCTTTCCGACTCCAGTCTCTTCTAATGTGATCCCCAGCGTCTCACTTGCGAACTCGGAGAAGTCCACTATCCGATCAGCCAAAGCAAGCGCTCTTTCCTTGAGAGGGCCAGGAGCAAGCAACTCCGGCAGGTTGGTCTTGAGCATAACAGCGCACGTGGGACAGCCAGTGACTATGTGGTCCGCGCCAGTCTTCTCCAGAACCAGGAGGTTTGCCTCGGCCAGCTGCCGCGCAGTCTTCCTGTCTCCAGCATACAAAGCAGGCGCTCCGCAGCACGACTGGCCTTTTGGGAAGAATACCGAACATCCGTGGTCCACAAGGACGTCTCGGATCGCCTCGCCAATCTCAGGCTCAACAAAGTCAATCACACAACCGGCGTACAGGGCAACTTTGCGTGAACCCTCCGGATTCGATACCTCAGGAACTCGGTCCCGCAGAAACAAATCCGCCAGAGCAGGAAATACCCGATCACCCATCTCGACGCCGGGCAGAGGCAAGGCCGTTACGCGGCCGTCGTCCGTGAACAGGCCTTGAACAGACCGAGCCATCCGCAGCATCAGATGGAAGAGACCGGGGTGTCTGAGCCCTGAGAGTGCCGCGCGGCTGGTCAGCGATAATCCGTGTGCGGTCAGGAGTCTCTTCCGCAGGGCCAGCACCATCTTGGGTGTGTCGATAAGGGAGGGACATATTGCCGCGCATTGGCTGCATCCGGTACAGATGTTGACGGTGTCCTCGCATTCATCCAGTCCGCGGTAGTAGCTTGTAAGCACAGCCCCAATACCGCCCATGTAGGCATTCGAGAACGCGTGGCCGCCGATGGAGTGAAACACAGGGCACAGATTCAGACAAGCACCGCACTTGACGCAGTACAGCGCCTCACGGAGTTCTTCGTCTTCGGCCATTTTCAGCCGCCCGTTGTCTACAAAGACTACATGTACCTCTTTGGGCCCGTGGACTCCCAAGGCAAGCGTCTTTTCGATATCGGTGGTGCGGCTGGGTCCAGTTATGAACGAAACATAGGCTGTCTGCTTCTGGCCGGTCCCGCTCTTGGAGAGCACCTTCAGGATCGAGACCGCATCATCCATTGTCTCGACAAGCTTCTCATAGCCAACAACAGCAACGTGTATGGGAGGCAGCGTTGTAACAAGTCGGTCGTTTCCTTCGTTCGCAACAATCACCAGCGTGCCGGTCTCAGCTATCAGGGCGTTAGCGCCCGATATGCCCATATCGGCTTCAACGAACTTGCGACGAAGCTGATCCCTGGCAAACTGCACCAACTCCGCCACATCGGGTTGCAGGTTGTATCCGGCCACCTTGCTGAAGAGTTCGGCCACTTCCTCGCGTGTCTTGTGCATCGCAGGCTGGGTGAAGTGCGATGGCGGCTCGCCGGCAAGCTGGATGATGTACTCTCCGAGATCAGTCTCCACTACCTCGAGCCCATCATCCTGGAGACGACGATTCAGTTCTATCTCCTCGGTGAGCATCGACTTCATTTTCACAATCGACTTCACGCCACGCTCTTTGGCGAGTCGCTTGACAATGTCGCTTGCGGCGGCTGAGTCTGTCGCCTGGTGAACCACGACGCCCACGGCTTCGGCCTCGGCTTTGAATCGCTCAAAGAGCTCCGGAAGCCGCGACACACACTTTTCTTTGACTCGGCGAACTTCCTTCTGCGAAGCGGCCAGGTCAAACCCCTCCATTGAGGCCGATCTGGCATCTTTGTATGCCTCGTGGCTGCGTGCTATCGCGGTCTGCAGATTCTCGTCCGCCAGAGCCCGTCTAGTCTTTTCTCGCTGCTTACTAACCCGTGACACAGGCACATCCATCCATTTCCGCGCGTTCCATGGGTGCGCATCACTGATTATGCTACACTCAGCGGGCGCTCGTCAAACAAAACGCGATAGCAATGTTGACCCACGGAGCGTAATGTGTCAAAATGCATGGCAACGTCCCGACATTATCCGTGAGGTATATTTCCGTGACCAACAACAGTATTAGAACTACGCAACTGCTGAACAATTGGTGGGACTTCATCAGCGTGCCCCACCCAGACATCCGAGAGCCGCTGGTCCCTGAGGCCGTTCCGTTAGACGGCTGGCAGGAAGGCGCGTATCTGGTTCCCGGTTTCTTCACGGATCACAGCTATCCGGACGACTGGAGAGAGTCAAGAAGCGGTTGGGCGAGGACCAGGTTCCTTAGACCCGAGAACTGTGCCAACCACAGAGCGATGCTCAAACTTGATGGGGTAATACCGAAAGCCCACGTCTTCATCAACGGAACCAAAGCTTACGAGCAGGAAGATATGTTTCTGGGAGATCAAGTGGACATAACCGACCTGATCGGCCCCGGCGAGAACGAACTGGCAGTTTTCATAACCGAGTTCAAGACCTTTGATCACCCCGAGAGAAATCTGCCCATTCTCATAGATGTCCCTTGGGGGTGTTGCCCTGCAAAGGATCAAGCCGGAATCTGGCAAGACGTGAGCGTGGAATACAGACCCGCAGTATGCGTGGAAGATGTCACGATCATCACTTCAGTGCGCGACAACGCCATCACCATCGTCTCTCGCCTGCACAACTACTCAGATACGCCATTCCAAGGACTGCTGGAACACAAGGTACTAAGCGCCGGACAGACCGTGTTTGGATTGCCCGAAGAGACACTGGAAATCGGTGCCGGAGAGTCACTTGAGGTCATCTCCACAGCAAAATGGGCCGATTATCATCCGTGGACACAGGAAGACCCGCATCTCTATCACCTGAGCACTCGCCTGGGAACGCATGACACGCGGACAAATGGCACCGCCACTGCTCAGGGACAGCTCCCTGTGTTGACAGATGAGATACTGACCCGATTTGGATTCAGAGAAGTCTGGATAGAGGGTCACAGGATCATGCTGAACGGACGAGCCATGCGGTGGAGCGGGGAGTGGTGCCATAAGTCGCATTCGCACTGGCTGAGGCCGGAGTATGTGCGGCAGTGGTACCAGCAGATCAAAGACCTAAACATGAACTACGTTCGCATGCACACGTTTCCCCACCCGGAATACTTCCTCGACATAGCGGACGAGATGGGCATCTGTGTATGTCAGGAATCTGCGCTTCACGGTTCCGGGCAGGCCGGATGGGATACACCCGAGCTGTGGGATCGCGCGCGGCGGCACATAAAGCGGATGGTGCGGAGAGACAAGAACCATCCATCTTTGGTGCTTTGGAGCGTTGAGAACGAGATGCGATGGTCGCTCAACATCGTTCCAAGCGCGAAAGACGAACTGCCGAAACTCAAGGAGCTTATGGGCGAACTGGATCCCACCAGACCCGCCTATCACGACGGTGACAGTTCCCTGTGGGATGAGACGACGCAGGACATCATCTCAAGGCACTACGGCACAGCCTGCACCGGTCTGGGCTGGTGGGACAAGACTCGGCCGCTGCACTCGGGTGAAGTCGGCAGATGGCACTTTGCCAGCCCTTACACCGCGCTCCAGTGGGCGGATGACGAAGTCTTTTCGTACTACTCCGCAATCTCACGGTCGATAGCTATGGACGCCTGCAGAACTTCGGAGTTGGCCAGGGCAAACGAAGTGAGTTGTCTGTTTTTGTGGAACACCTCGGGTTTGGACAACTTCCGTCCCTCTGAGGCAAAGACGTTCTTCTGGGATGAGCCCAACAGTCCTTTTCTGAAACCGCTTGCCCACAAACCGTATGAAAGCGAGTACGCGTGGTGGGAAGACGGAAAAGGCTACCGTCCGGGCCACAGCTTCGAGCTGATACGCCACACATTCCGCCCGCTGGCGCTCGTAATCAAACAGGAGAGGACTCAGTTCTATTCTGATCGCACCGTCCCACACACAGTATACCTGGTTAACGACCTGCCCGTGGATACAGCGGGTCAGATAACCGTTTCCGCCGTCCAGAACGGCTGTGAACTGTGGAGCGAGACGCGAGAAGTAAGCGCGGCCAGCGGCTGCACAGCCACGGCGGACTTTGCCGTTCCTCTGGATTCGGTTGACTGCAGTATCCCGGCACAAATTCACACGGTAGTGAGCAGCTCCGAAGGCTCTGATGCGGTAGTCCGAACTATCCGAATCACAGACTCAGCCCAGCGCACGAAGCCTCTGGACATTCCAACGCCCGCTCTCTACGGCACGGGAGCCGTCTGTGGCTTCCTCGACAGCCACTGTGTGGAGTATGTGCAAACGCACGACCCGGCCACGCTGGACCCGAAGAAGACGCCAGTATTGATCGTTGCTGACAACTCCGTCAAGCCTTCATCGGACGATAACGTTCGCATTCGGAAGTTTCTGCAAAGAGGCGGGAGTGTGCTGGTGCTGGAACAGACAAACCCTCTGTTTCCGGAATTGAAAATCGCACGCATGCCGGTAGAAATGGCCCACGCACGCAGCCCGCGTCACAGGATCCTCGAAGGCGTCAAACCCGACGAACTGCGGTTCTTCGGCGATGACCCGTTCGGTCTGCCGAGCTCAGACTCATACGTTACGATGTTCCCGTATGAGAAGCCCGAGGATTGGAGCGTGGTTAGGCCAATCATCGACTCAAGCGGTGGCGATTTCGCGGTCGGAGGCCTTGGTTGGGCCCCGCTGATAGAAACCCGCATCGGAAACGGCTGTCTTCTGGCCAGCCAACTCCGTCTCTCAGACCGCTGGTCCGAACTTCCCGTTGCCGACAAGCTGCTCACTAACTCACTGAGCTACCTCTCCGGCTTCGCGCCCGCCAAGCATATTTCGGCTGCAGCCGACGCGGCAACGTCCGATCTTATAGCGCAGGCGGGATATGCCCAGGCGGGTGTCGGCGATCTTCATGAGAATCTCAAGGACGAAAACGTTCTCCTGGTGTCCGGAGACAGCCTTCCGGCCTGCAACTCCAGTTGCATGCGCAGGTATCTCGCCAATGGCGGACTGGCTCTTGTGTGGGATATGACCAGCAACACGCGCGGCTACTGGGAAGAAGTGCTGGAGACCGGAATCGAGCTCTTCGAACCGGAGCACACGGTCTACCAGCTCGTCCGTGCGACCGACCATGCGCTACTCTCGGGAATCAGCAATGAGGACACCTGCTGGCTGGACAACTGGACCTACAAGCCTCGGAGCGCCAAGGACCAGATTGTCAAAACGCTGCTCAATATAAACGGCGGCACAGCCCTGCTGACAAACTCTACGAAATCCGGCCTGGACGTTCTTTTCGGAGACGAGAACGCCACCGAGCGGAAGCGCATGCCTACTCTCTGGGCGTATTTCGACGGTCCCGAGCCCAAGCTGGGAGGCGGTCTGGTGGAAGTGCCTGTCGGCAAGGGGCGAGTTATCTTCTGTCAGATACTGAAGCGGCCGGACCTGTTCCGGTTCCGGCGCGTCTTCGGAGCGGTGCTGGCGAACGTCGGCCTGGATACCTATGCGGACGTCCTGGCCGGCGATTCCACCCCCGCAGGCGCCAAGGCAAGCGACGGATACCCGGAATCCGTGCTTCTGGCCGAGATAAGCAGTGATTCTGATCTGCAGGACATACTGAGCAAGAGTCATCACCACGTGGAGTCCTATGCGGCAAACACAGCGTTCCGCGAATGGTCAGGGTGGAAGGCGGCAGACAGCCCGGAGGGGACGTTAACCTGTCCCGATCACGTTGCGGGTAAGAGACTGCTGATTGGACTGCAAGTGGCTACGCCGGAGCCGAGAAAATTCCTGGAGACCGTGGGAGGGCTTCCAAACCCCGATCTTCAAACGTTTCTGGAAGTCCAGGGCACGGCCAGCATCAGGGCCTGGGTCAACGCGGTGGAATGGGGGCGCATGCGATGCGACCCAGACAAGCCGGCCGTGGTCTCCGATATTGACCTGGAGGCAGGCACCAACTTCGTTCTGCTGCTGTGGGAAGATCCGGCAGCAGGAGCAGAACTAAAGCTAGCTTTCCAGAACAGGAACCGCGAGCCGGAGGTGACATTCGCGTTTTCCTGACACGGGCAGTGGCAAATCCATGGATCCCCGACTGCGCACGAAAGACGTGTCATTCCGAGCAATGGGAGGAATCCGTTTTGCGTTGTTCCGGGATTTTGGACTCACCAGGCCAAACGGACTGGTACAATCCGAAATCCCGGTATATCTAACTCGTAGAACTCACCAAACTCACCGGAGCCGCAGGTTACCGCAGGAGCCAGTTTGTGACGTTCAGGGCGTGTTGCAGCTTCATAGCAGTGATCTCCGGGACCGGGTGTCTTTCACCACCGATCTCCAGGTTGAATGTCCCATCGTAGCCGATGTCTTTCAGAGCCGACACTACTCCCGGCCAGTCGATGTTCCCATTGCCTGGAGCAAGGTGCTGGTCTCCCGTGCCGTTGTTATCCGATATGTGCGTGCAGAAGATTGCCGGTCCAAGTTGCCGGATCATGCCGGCGGTGTCTCCGGTGCGCACGTTGGCGTGAGAGGTGTCGATTGTGACTCCGAGCGCGGAGCTATCGACCGCGGCAAGAAGCTCCAGCAGATCACCGGCGGTAGACCCAAACTCGCTTGCATTCATCATGTTCTCTATGCCTATCCTCAGCCCCAACTCTCCCGCGCGGTCTGCCAGGCGGCGGAAGCTGTCGACGTTGAGATCAAAGATACGGCGTCTTTCCTCGGGGGTCGCGCATCCGTTCCCCCTGCCGGGGTGGATTACCACATTCTTCACGCCGAGTTGGCTCGAATAGTCCATGTGGCGCATCAGGGTGGCTATCTCGGAATTGCGTAGTTCGGCATCGGGGCGCGCAACGTCAGCCGTAAGTTTGGCGTGGGCCTGCGGCATATAGAGGTCCAGCGCGGCCAGCACCTGCAGGGTTTCCTCGATGACTTTGTGGCGGTTCTCATCCTGGTCTATGGCAGCTATATGTTCGTCAGCCACCTCAAATACTGTCCACCCCAGAGAGTGGAGCTTCCGAAGCGCCTTGGGAAGCGAGTCCTCAAGGTAGGTAGCAGTGAATATCGCAGCAAGCATAGCGGATACATCCTCGAATTGGCATGCCGTAAAACCACGTTCGACAGGGCAGACCTACGGCAATAGCTCGTACTGAGCGATGACCTCTCTCGTAATCTCGGATCCAGCCTCCAACTCGCTGACTTCGCGAAGTGCGTTGGCAGGTCCGCCATCCTTGAGCAGTTCTTGCACACGAGGAGCAGTAGGATCTTCGGGCGGGTTGAACTTGAGCGCTGCGGCAATGGCCTTACATACGCCAACAGGTTTGACTCCGTAATCCAGCGCCAGTTTCGCTCCGCCGATCAGTCGGTCTGTGGGGCCAAGCTTGCGCACAGGGTCCTTGCCGACTCTGGCAACCTGGTCTGCCAATGCACGGTTCGCGAACCGAGCCAGCAGATCTTCGATGTGAGCCTGATGTTCCTCCGGGCTTAGACCGTGTTTCGCAATCAGCGCCTGCCCGGTTTCGGCGAGAGCCTTGCGTACGTCCGCGTTCACATCCGAATCGCCCATCGCCTCCCAGATATACTCATAGCCTTTGAGATAGCCCAGATAAGCAGACGCCGCGTGCCCAGCATTGTGAGTGTAGAGTTTTCGATCAACGTAGGCCTGGAAGTTGTCCGCCGGCTCAACACCAACGATCTCCGGCAGCGTCCCTTTGATGGCGGCCTTGTCGATGGGAAGATGCTTGTATGGCTCTACCACAACCAGCAGAGGATCGATCGCCTTCTGCTCGTCGGTCATAACCGGAACCATGCGTCCGACCACACTCATCACAAACCCAACCTTGGCGTGGACGTACGCGGCAAGTTCCGCAGGCAGAGCATCAAGCACTTTCTCCTTGAGAAAACCCTGCGCGCCCTGCATGTTCTCGCAGATTATGATATTGATCGGACTAGCGCACCCTGCATCGTGCCTGGCCTTGATTCCCGCGGCAATGGTCGGAGCTATGTGGGGCAGTACGTTCACCCCAACGGCTGTACACAGCACGTCCGCCTCCGCAATCTCCGCAGAAACGGCCGGGATATCGCGTCCATTCACCGCGCGCACATTGCGTACAATGACATCGTATGGCTCATCACACGCTATCCGAATTGGATACTCCCGGCGCCGGTTCAGGAGTCCAACCAAGTCCTCCATAACATCAACAAAGACCACCTCAAAGCCGGTCTCGCTGAACAACTGCCCCGTGAAACCGCGGCCGATATTGCCGCCGCCAAACTGCACCGCTTTCATTTGGGAAAACCACCTGTTTCGTATTCGCCTGAATAATAGCACGCTCGGAGGCCCGAGAGCAAGAAGAGTGACTTCTTCGCCCCGAGTCGTCTTGCTGAACCTGGATCAAGTTCAGGAGATTCAGCACCCACAGGCTGGTCGTAATGACACGGCAATGCTCCTGGAATCGCGCCTGTCAGCCAACCGTCACTTGCAGCAAACTCCGCTCATTTGACCGGGTTCGGTGAAGCGGATATACTGAAATTGGAGTATGAGTCTATATGAGAGCTTTGGTAACGGTAATCCTTTGCATGATTCTGGCTGCCCTGCCGTGCTTATCGGCTGAATCCCGGGAAGATAACCTGATCCAAATTCGGGGCAAGATTGTCGAGACCAATGGGGCCGATCAGCTCACCGTTGATGTCATCTCAATCCGCATGCATCCCGGCCCAAGAGATGTGGTCTTCGATGAGCCCAGACCGAAGCGGGTGCTACTCTCTGCCCGGACAGAAATCATCAGCGCGGACGGATCGGCCGCAGATTCAAGCGCTCTCACGGCCGGCGCCTACGTGGAGGTTGTCGGGGCCAACGAAGGTGTCGGAACGGCGCTCACGGCCGGCACCGTGGTAGTCCGCGAGTCCACCGACTCAGGCTGGTACAACCCGCTGGTCAGTTCCAGTGCAAGAAATACGACCGAAGCCAAAGCGCCCAAGCCATCCTCTGACCGGGCTCCTGAAACAGACTCCAGAACAGGCAAGGCGCCGGAACCGACGTCCTCGCCTGCAAAGCAAACAGCAAAAGAGAAAAGAGATACTACCGTCACCAAGAAGCCTATCCAAGGTGCGGTGAGTGACCCCGACAGGGCGCGATCTGACCCTGACCCTGAATCAAGTTCAGGATATTCAGGGTCGCCCCGCAGCGGGAACGTGAAACCCTCCACTCCGGCCAAGCCAGCACAGACCTTATCAACGCCGAAACCGGAAAGACCTCCCGTGCCTGCCACTCCCCCAAGAACCTCTGCCACGCCGAAAACGGTTCCTGAGCGGAGCCGAAAGGCTGAGACGCCCAAGATACCGAAACCCAAGCCTGCCGCAAAGCCGCCGACACCTGATATCCCTGCAAAGAAGCCCGCGCCCAAGCGGGTGCTTACGGTGCAACTTGAGGCGGCGGAGCAGCCGGCGAGCGACAAGACCTATCGCTTCGACACTCGTTCCGGCGCCGACCAGTCAACGCAGTCCATAGTCACGGTTGAAAAGCAGATGAAGGCTCTTGGAGAACGCTCCAGCTTCGAGCCAGGCACAGTGAAGGTGTCCTCGGACTCACAGATACCAGTGCTAACGTTTCGCACGGGCTCCGCACCCAACCTGGACCGTACGGACGCGCTGATAATGGTGACGGAGGACGATCTCAGTCTAAACGGCGCCCAGGCCCTGTGCAGGGCTATGTCCGCCGTTTCACGCGGGCGGATAGAAACACCAGGACACGTGAGCATCCGGATAGCGCCGCTTCCTTCCAGATCGAGACCCGCGGGAGAGGAATACAAGAACGAGTCGTCACTCCTCAAGTCGCTGCTTGTAACCAGCTACCGACCAAGACTGGTGCTGCAAATCGCGATGGGGGCCGGAAACGATGATATCGCCCTGTCGGGCGACGCCGCTCTGTGTGAGACTGTCCGCGCGGCCATTCTGGAGTTCGCTAACAAACGCCCACATTCGCTGCCAGCGCTTTCTCCGCCTGACAAGACGCAACCCGGCACATCCGGAACTTGCGCAATATCCTTGAACCTGGTGTCAGGTTCAAGGTATGCCCCTATCGAATCGGCCGTCAGGATAGTGCTGCAGTCTGCGGCTTCGACGCAAGGCCCCTAAACGCCAGCACGCATAGCACACTCACAATTGTCACCATAACAAACACGGCAGGCAGGCCAAGAGCCTTTCCAACAGGACCGCTCGCCATGGTGGCTATCAGGCCCCCGAACGTCGCCGAGGAGGCCTGCATGCCAAAAGCCCTCCCGCGAAACGACTCCTCCACTCGGGTGGCGATCAGGGAAGCCGAGGCGGAGTATACTGCGGATAGGAAGACCGAGGTCAGGAAATACAGGATCGCCAGCACCCAGACCGAGTGAGCGAAAAGCAATATGCTGACACCTGCGCCTGCCCCAATCATCCCAACGATGATCGCGCGTTCGTGAGTGCGCCTGACCGCGTAGGAAGCCCAGGGATGAGCAGTTGTGAACATGGCTGCGGCGGGAATAGCAAGCACTAACCCGACCAGCACCCCTTGTCCGCGAGCATCAACTCCCAGACTCACCAGATACAGCGGCAGCACGACCGTCATTGCCAGCACGAAGAAACCCGTCATGGCGTTGGCCACCATCATCGCGGCCAAAAGCGGCGACCGCAGGGAAGTCCGGAAGTCCGCCAGCAGAGAGGTCGGCTTGTCGATCTGTGATTTGTTTCTTTCCTGGACAAGGGCCAGCACGAGCAATACGGAAACGAACACCGCAAGCGCCGATACCTTCATCGAGGCTCGGTAGCCGAACCATGCCGCCAGGAACCCTCCTACAGCGGGCCCGATTATCTGACCTGCCGCACTGCAGGTCTGAGCCGTGGCGACGTATCTGGATACCATCGCCCGCGGAGTGTTGGTCGCTATGATCGAGGTGGAGCCTGGTATGAACCCGGTCAGTGCACCATTCAGAAACCTGAGAGCCGCCAACTGCCAGGGCGTCTGGCAGTAGCTCATGCCGAAGTAGATTGCGCACAGACACAGACCTGCGCGCATAGTCATCATCTTTCTTCCGTACCGATCGCCAATTTTGCCCCACATCGGCATACACACGATGCTGGCCAGACACTGCGCAAAGAATATCCGGGAACTCCATCCGATCAGGTTCTCTTCGGCAACTCCAAGCTCTCGCAGATAGAGCGGCAGGAATGGGACTATCTGAGTCCAACTGAGTGCGG
>CAYSLA010000050.1:15624-21242 GCA_964431685.1 uncultured bacterium
AGCTCTCGCAGATAGAGCGGCAGGAATGGGACTATCTGAGTCCAACTGAGTGCGGCGATGAAGATGGTGAAGGAAAGAACGTATATGTTGCGGCGATAGAAATGCATGCGACGAGGACCCCTGCGCTTCATTATACCAGTTCGCGCAACCTCGTGCCCAGTTGCCTGTGGATGACCGCGGCACTGTGATGCGCTTGACCGAGCAGTTCCGGTATGCAATAATGTTGCCAGTCCAACGACGGGCGAACTAACGGAAGATATGTTCAGACGCAAATTGCACATAATCACACATCTGGCCGCATCGCTGATCGGAATATGCGTTCTGCCCGGTCTGGTACTTGCGGGCGAAATACACGATCTTGCTGTGAGCGGGTCAACTCAGGCAATTGCAGGAGTTCTGGCTGAGCGGCCCCTCCAGGTAAACGCACTCAATGACCTGCGTCAGACTCCGCTGCATTGTGCCGGCGGGGCCGGTATGGTTGATTCGGCAAAGCTGCTCATTGCCCGTGGCGCCCTCGTCAACGCACGAGCAGCCGACGGAAGGTCACCGCTGCACCTTGCTGTGGAGTCGGGTTCGCTGGAGATAGTGAGCCTGCTTCTTGAGAGCGGCGCCCGGGTAAACTCAATGGATGTCCGGCGGCGAACGCCGCTCGCCATCGCTCGTGCCTGGGGCCGCACTGCCATCGCTGATCTGCTGTTATCAAACGGCGGAGAAGACGAAAATGCCTCGACCAACGCTGGCGGAGGATCTGTGCGCCACTTCCGAATGACCGTGAGCGGGTGTCCGGTAGACGCAGTTTACGCCAACCTGGACAACCGTTCGGTGAGACTTACGTCGGCCATTCCTGAATCTGGACCCGGGTCTCTGGAGTCGTTCGGTTCCTTTGTGCGACGCCTTCAGCCCACCGCCGCGATCAACGGCACTTTCTTCTGCCGCAACAGCAAACTTCCGATCGGAGACATCGTAATCGCCGGAAATCTGGCACACGCTGGCGGTACGGGCACCGCAATGTGCATTACGGCGGACAACAGAGTATGCTTCCGAACACCAGCCAGATGGGTTCGGCAAGACTGGAGCGGATTTGAGACGGTGATCTGCGCCGGTCCGCGCCTGGTTGCCAACGGCCGCGTGGTTCTGAACGCACGCAGTGAAGGATTCCGCGATCCACACGTCCTTGGCACTGCCAGGCGAACCGCCGTCGGTCTTACGTACATGAACAGGTTACTTCTCCTGACGACGAGAAAACCTTGTACACTGACCAAGCTGGCCTACATAATGAAGACTCTTGGCTGCACGGACGCGATCAACTTTGACGGAGGATCTTCGTCAGCCTTATACTATCGCGGAAAGGCCATAATCAAACCATCCTCTGCGCTAGCCAACGTCCTGCTGGTCTACGATTAGGAGAACTCTTTCTATGTTGCAGCGCGACGCAGGCGATCGCATCATACTTCTCTCGCTGATCATTCTGGCGATTGCGGGATTTCTGCTCGTGTGGACCAGCACACAGAGGTTCGGCCCCGGAATGTCTCCCGATGCTCTGGTCTACCTTAGCGGCGCAAAGAACGTCGCGGCGGGCAACGGATTCGTCATGCTAGACCCTTCCGTTCCCTCAGGCTGCGCTCAGGACAATCGGAACGGTAGCGGAGCGCTTCCACGCGCTCCCATGGGCTCAGAAGGAGCGACTACGCTCGGCACAGGTGCCAAACCGATCGTCATCTGGGCACCATTCTTCGCACACGCTATCGCAGGAGTCAGCCTGACTGGCCTGGATCTGTTCACATCCACGCGTCTGATCAACTCGGCTGCGTTTGCCTTTCTGATACTCACCTGCGGATTGTGGATAAGACGCACCGTCACCCACCGGATACTGGCAGTCCCAGGAGCAGCTTCAGTGTTGCTGGCTAAACCTCTCATCTACACAGCCTCGTTCGTCTGGAGCGAGGTCTTGTTTCTCCTCTTTATGGTGCTGTTTCTGATAGAAATCAGCAATTGCATCAGGCGCCCCACCATCTCCAACATCGTTGCGGCGGGAGTTTTGGGCGGCATAATGTTCCTTACACGCTATGCCGGCTCAACGATTGTGGCCGGGGGAGCGCTCTCGCTTCTTGTTTTGAGCTCCCAGCAACTTGGAAAGCGAGTGCGTGATCTGGTAGTGTTCTGTGTCGCGTGTGCAGCCGTGGCTGTGCCGTGGTTGGCCAGAAACTACTTGCTTGCCCATACCATTACGGGCGAACGACACCCGTCCCAAGTACCGTTGGCGCAGAATGCCATTTCTGCGTGGAACACTATGGTCAGTTGGCAGTTGCCGTCCACACTGCCGCTCGATCTACGGCGGGTTGTGTTCTTTGGAGTCTGCCTGGCTATTGGATGGGCGGTGGTGCAAGCTCTACGCAGAAGAGGCTCAGAACAGCAAGATTCCAATGCGCCCGCTGTCGCGGCGATAGTTCTGCTGGTCTTTGTGCCTCTGCTCGTTCTCTCGGCCTCAAAGGTGGCCACAGACCTTCTGCAGGACAGGCTGCTCAGCCCGGCTTATGTGTTGATGGCGCTGCTGGGAACCGTGGCGCTTGACCGTGCGGTATCGTCTGTCTCGCCGGAATCACGACGAAAGCCGGCGTTGCTGATCGCGGCGGCAGCATTCTGTGTGTGGCTCGTCTTTCCAATGCATACGGCGTATCTGGTCTGGACTCAGTACAGGCTGAGCGGCCCGGGCAGGTATCTGAAAGCTGCGTGGACGGACGCAGAGTTTGCACGGCAGGTCGGATCCCTGCCGGCCGGTTCGCTTCTTATAAGCAACTCACCGGAGGCCGTATTCATAACCAGCGAGAGGCGGGCCGTGGTCAGCACACATACTTCCCGAATTGCAGTCTATGAAGGGCTTCCGCCCGGGGTCTTCAAATTCGCGGAACTGATCGCGGAGTGTAAGTCTGGCTACCTTATCTGGTATAATGACGATGGATACAGGAAGTATCTGCATACTATCGACGATCTCGCCGCGGTGGCCAACTTCGCACCGGTATACGAGAATGAGTCCGGTACCGTATACTCGATTTCACCGATAACCTCGACAAAAGGAGAACCTGCCGAGAATTGAACCCGACTACACGCAACATCATCTCAGTACTTGCGATATACCTATTCTTGACAACCGCCGCCAGCGGGGCGGTGTCGTCGCGCCAGTCCTCACCAGCCCGCATACCAGCGTCGGATGATCCGATACGGATGCTGACTACATCTGCTAATCCGAATCCCTTCCGATTGTCCGGCAATATCGTGGCTTCACTGCCAAGTGTCCTGCAAACCAAGAGCACTGATGCGCTTTGGGCCAGAAACCTTGGGCTGTTTATGAACCGGGGAAACGAGTCGGACAACGCTGTCGCGCTGACTTTCGACGACGGCCCCCACCCCATCTTCACACCCCGTCTGCTTGCCATTCTGCGAAAGTATGACGTGCGTGCAACGTTCTTTGTTGTCGGGAAGCTGGCAGAGAAGCACCCCGATTTGATCCGCCAGATCTATGAGGACGGTCATGTGATAGGCAATCACTCCTATTCACACCCAAATCTGAACACGCTAACGGAGGCCGAGGTCTACGCAGAGTGGGAACTCACCAGCCGGATCATAGAGTCAATCACAGGAGAACGAGTCCGGTACTGCAGACCTCCCGGAGGCCACTACAACGACGCCGTCCTGCGGGCTGCAGTGGATGCCGGACTGCGAGTCGTCTGGTTCACCACAAACACGGCAGACTACAAGCGCCCCGCCACCACAACTATCGTCAACAAAGCGATGCCGGGTGCTCAGAACGGTAGTATCATTCTTCTTCATACGGGAGTTCAGCAGACTATAGAGGCACTCCCCTTAATCATCAGAGCATTTCGCGGTCTCGGTCTGGAATTCAGTACAGTAGATGAACTACAGCCGCCCTACAACTAGCATACTCTTTGCGCTTATTTGGAGTGTGTTTCTCATCTGGCTGGGAGCCGAAGCCACCGCCGCGGTTGAGATCTACCGCATCCGCATTGAGAACAAGCCCCGAGGACTGGTGCAGATCAGCGTGGATGCGGGTAGAAGCTACAAGACTGTAGGCATGGTGACGTCACCTGCCAACTCACGCGCTATAGGTTTTCCAGCGTCATCCTATACTCCAGAGGGCACTGTTGCCGCGACAAGCATACAGGGCATTAGAGTCAAGGTAGGCAGCTTCGTCGAGGCTAAGGGCAAGGCTCAGATGCCGCTCATATTCAGCATCTCACCGGCGGAGTTCAGCGGATTCCCGGAGTTCATATTCGGTGAAAAACCCAAGTCCTCGACAATCCACACAGACATCTTTGCTGGCCAGACCATCTTCCGGAACCAGGCGCCGTTTGTCGGAAACGCGGTCATGGTGGAATCTGACCTTGGCCTGTCGGCCATCCCTGACGACTACACCCCTCGGGCAGGAGCGGTGTTTGTGATAATTGTCCGCAGTTCCGAGAACCCGCTGTCTTCGGTGGTTTTCGAAAACAAAGCAGGCGGCAGCGTCACCGCCGCATATCTGGACGGAACAACCCGTGTGCTGGCTCGTGTCGTGAGAGAAGTCACAGGCATCGGGCGGTATGACGGAACCACGTACACAGGCGTGGGAGCGATCAACACAAACCATGGGGGCGTGATAACATTCTCTACTGCGCCTGTCTGTCCACCCGGCACCCCCGACCGCGGCTCAAAGGAGACACGCGGCGGATTCATGGTGCAGCCATATCATCACTACAACGAGCAGCGAGAGAGCCGCACACAAGTAATGGTCATCCGAGATACCGCAAATGGGCCAGGCCCCGGGCTTGAAGGCACTTCGCCTCTGTTCCTGGGACATTTCAACCTGTTCAGATATGAGAAGGCGCCGGAACTATCATACAGGGTGCAGTTCAGTATCGACGATGGCGACTGGGAAGACCCGCCTGCGATAGTCGGCCGCATCGACGACGCGCTAACCTCCAGTGGTCTGAACCACGTCTTCTCGTCCGCGGGAAGTACAAGACGATGCACCAAAGGACTTACAGCCTTTCGGGTCCTTTGCCCCCAGACAAACCTTGATCATCTGGTCTCGGACATCGACGCCCACGTGCGGCACCGGGTTCCGAAGCACTCCAGTACGGCGGCGGCCGTGCTCAAGGGCGTGGCGGCGGTTCGCCCACCGGACGGGGCTCCACACGGCGCGCTGGTGGATGTTTCCATTGACGGCCGTCACGCAGGAACCTCCAATGTGCATCCTTACGAGATTGACATTGACACTGCGAAGCTCCACGATGGATTGCACTCCTTGCGGTTTGTGCTTTCAACGGGCGAACGGACGCAGACCAGCACCGTCGAACAAGTGATATGCGTGTCGAATGGCGTGCCTGATGACGGGAAGCCGGATGCGGTGGCCGACAGACCATAGGACACGGCCTCACAAAAGGGTAAGAGCTCAGAGTATGTGAGAAACCACGTCATCCTGAACTTGGTTCAGGACCCATCCCTTCTCCGGATGGGTGCCGGATATCCTGAACTTGATTCAGGACCGGCATGACGTAGTACTCATCGAGACTGAGCTGCTACATTTCTTGACTCAAACGTATGTGATGTGCTATCATCTG
>CAYSLA010000051.1:0-8969 GCA_964431685.1 uncultured bacterium
ATGGCTTCCGGCCTGGCAGAAGCCAGCATAATGCGCTGGACTCCCTGTCTGTGGGTCTGACGGGTCAGAAGGTGAACTGGGTGCTCGATGCGGACATAAGTGGTTTTTTCGATGCCATAGACCACGAGTGGCTGATGAGATTTGTCGAGCATCGGATCAAGGACGAACGCGTGCTGCGCCACTTGAAGAAGTGGCTGAAAGCAGGCGTATTGGAAGATGGAGTAGTCAGACTGGCTGAGGAGGGTACCCCGCAGGGCGGAAGTATATCTCCTTTGCTTGCGAATGTCTATCTGCACTATGCCCTGGACAACTGGGTTCTAAGCTGGACACAGAGGCAAGCCACCGGTGATCTACTGCTGGTGCGCTATGCTGATGACTTCATCGTAGGGTTCCAGCACAGGGCTGATGCTGAGCGGTTTCTGGTGGATCTGCAAGCACGGCTTGGCAGGTTCAACCTGAAGCTGCACCCTGATAAGACTCGCCTGATAGAGTTCGGTCGGTATGCCCGGCAAAACAGGGAGACGCGAGGGGAATGCAAGCCTGAGACGTTCGACTTTCTGGGCTTCACACATATCTGTGGGGTGACACGGAAAGGCAGGTTTCAAGTAGTGCGTAAGACAATGAGGAAGAGGCAGCACAATAAGCTCAAGGAAGTGAAGCTGGAACTCAGGAAACGAATGCATCAACCGGTCTTTGAGGTCGGTAGATGGCGGCAAGTCGGTTGTTGTTGGTCATTACCGTTATTACGGCGTGCCGGGCAACTACGATGCCATGCAGTCTTTTCGATACCACATCACGCTCCTCTGGAAGCGCATTCTTACACGGCGCAGCCAGAAAGGCCGTTGTAACTGGCCGCTTATAAACAAGTTGCTCTCTTTCTGGCTGCCCTATCCCAGGATCGTGCATCCCTATCCTGGTAGTCGTCGCTACGTTACTACCTGATGCAGGAGCCCGGTGCGGTAGTTCCGCTCGCCGGGATCTGTGCGGGGGGCTGGGGGCAACCCCAGTCCCTACCGCGACAGACAACGCTGGTAAGCTTATCTCTTCGCACATAGCCCTTCGGGGCACACGCCCGCGAAGCATCATAGCAAGCAGGCAGGATGCCTGCACCACAATTGACAACGGGGACCGTCCAATCGGACGGTCCCCGCTTCGTTTCATTCAACACACAAGTTCCGCGCTCTACTCCACATTCACCTTTATAGGTGTGGCCTTGCGGGATTTCAGGTCACGAGCAGTGTACTTCGTGTGCAGCAACTCGTGGCTCTTGTGGCTTAGCGGCTTGCCCAGGAACTCCTCGTAGATCTTCGTGATTGCCGGGTTCTCATGCGACTTGCGGATCGTCATTGCCTCGTCCTCATTGTAGATCGCTTCGGTCCGCTTGGCGCGAATCTCCGCGTTCGTAGGCTGAGGCTGACCGCCGCCTCCGATACACCCGCCAGGGCAACACATAATCTCTATGAAGTGATAGTCCGCATACTTGCCGCTCTTTATCCCTTCGAGCACTTCGCGCGCGTTCGCCAGACCGTGAGCGACCGCGGCCTTGACCTCCAGGTCGCCTACCTGAACGGCGGCCTCGCGAATGCCATCTGTTCCGCGGACGGCGGTGACGTTGACGTTGTCCAACGGCGTGCCAGTGATGAGCTCGTATGCAGTGCGGAGAGCCGCTTCCATAACTCCGCCGGTGTTTCCAAAGATAACCGCAGCGCCCGTGCTCATTCCCAGCGGGTCGTCGTACTCACTGTCCTGCAGGTTCGGCAGGTCGATGCCGGCCTCAATCATCATGCCGGCTGCCTCCCGGGTTGTCAGGACATAATCGACATCCTGGTAGCCGCTGTCCGCCATCTCAGGCCGCTCGCACTCGAACTTCTTCGCCACACAAGGCATGATCGAGACGCTGACTATGTTCCCCGGGTCAATGCCCATCTTCTCAGCATAGTAGCTCTTTGCCAGCGCACCAAACATCTGCTGCGGACTCTTGCACGATGACACGTGCGGGAGAAGCTCGGGATAGTAGTACTCAATGAACTTGATCCATCCGGGTGAGCAGGACGTGAGCTGCGGAAGAACTCCACCGTTCGTGACACGATCGATCAGCTCGCTCCCCTCCTCCATTATGGTGAGGTCGGCGGTGAAGTCCGTATCCATCACCCGATCGAAACCCATCATCTTGAGGGCGGTGACCATCTTGCCTGTAACTCGGCTGCCAGCAGGCATTCCAAACTCCTCGCCGATGGCGGCGCGCACCGCCGGAGCCGTCTGCACGACCACGTGCTTCTTGGGGTCGTAGATGGCCTCCCAAACCTTGGCCGACGGATCGTTGCCCTTGAGAGCGCCGGTGGGGCAGCGGTTGATGCACTGCCCGCAGTTGACGCACACGACGTCAGCCAGTTCTTCACCCATGCCGGGCACCATTATCGTGTCCCAACCGCGCTGAGCGGCGTGCAAAGCGGATACACTCTGCAGGTCCTCGCAAACACGCGTACAGCGTCCGCACAGAATGCACTTCTCGGGGTCGCGTATGACTGACAGGCTGCTCGGGTCTTTCTCATAGACCCTGCGCTCTCCCTGGAAACGAACATCGTCGATGCCCAGTTCCCTTGCCAGTGACTGAAGCTCGCACTTGCCGCTTCTCGCACACGTCAGGCACTCCTGCGGGTGGTTCGCCAACAGCAGTTCCACGATCACCTTGCGGGCCGCTCTGACCTTCGGCGAATGCGTCTGGACAACCATCTTGTGGGTAACCGGATACGAACACGCCGCCACCAACGTCCGCTGGCCCTCCACTTCCACAACGCAGACTCGACACACCCCGTCTGGGAGCAAGTCCGAGTGGTAGCACAACGTAGGTATGTGAATACCCGCCGAACGCGCAGCCTCCAGAATCGTCATATCCGGATGAGCGGCCACATCCTGGCCGTTTATAACTATGTTCACAGTACTCATGTAGTTTGATTCCCCTTCTTAGGAGCCTTAGCCGACGCGTTCGGCCACTTTATCCATCGGACACACCCCAGCGGGACAAACGCCGTCCTTCAGGTGCGCCAAGTACTCGTCTTCAAAGAGAGGCAAGCTGCTCTTGAACGCGACAGACGCGAACTGCCCAAGACCACACTTGCTTGTCAGAGACATCGTCTCTCCAAGCTCACTGAGAAGCTTGATGTCGTTAACGCTGCCCATGCCTCTTGTCCACCGCGTGAATGTCTCGAGGATCCTCTTGCATCCCTCGCGGCAAGGCGCGCACTGCCCACAGCTTTCGTGGTAGAAGAACTGTGCAATGTTC
This sequence comes from uncultured bacterium, assembly GCA_964431685.1. Lineage (GTDB taxonomy): Bacteria > Armatimonadota > UBA5829 > UBA5829 > UBA5829 > CAYSLA01. The sequence continues at coordinate 3,284 of CAYSLA010000051.1, forward strand.
GTCATAAGATCCACGATGCACTTGGTATCGTCCATCACGATGAGCGCACCGGCGCCGGGAGCCAACTCCTCGGCGCAGAGCTTGAGGTCAAGCGAACCAGCGCCAACCAGCACGCCACTCGGCCCGCCCATCAGGACGGCCTTGAAGTGGTGACCATCCTTGATTCCACCCGCCATCCCGTAGATTATCTCTCTAAGAGTAGTGCCAAAGGCCACTTCGTAGACGCCGGGATATTGCACATCACCGCACGGTGAGAATATCTTGGTGCCTTTGCTTAGACCGGTGCCTATGCCGCAGTACCACTTCGAACCATTGGCAACTATCTGCGGTACACAAGCTAGTGTCTCCACATTGTTGATGACAGTTGGCGCGCCCATCAGCCCCTTGCTTGGCGGATACGGCGGCTTCGTTCGAGATTCCCCGCGTCTTCCTTCCAGCGACTCCAGAAGCGCGGTCTCCTCGCCACAAATGTAGGCCCCGGCGCCTTTGAAGACTTCGATGTCGAAGTCAAAACCAGACCCGAAGATATCCTTACCCAGAAGCCCCATCGCCCTCGCATCCGCGATGGCCTTCTCAGTGTGAGATACCGACTGGTGATACTCACCGCGGATGTATATGTAGCCGTGATTCGCCCCGACCGCATACCCGGCGATCACCATTCCCTCGATAACTGAGTGGGGGTCGCCCTCAAGGATCAGCCTGTCCTTGAAGTTCCCCGGTTCGCCTTCGTCGGCATTGCATACAATGTACTTCGGAGCGCCCGGCGCGTTCGCCGTGAATTCCCATTTCAGACCTGTGGGGAAACCGGCTCCACCCCGGCCGCGCAGCATGGAGGCCTTGACCTCTTCAACTATGTCAAATGGCTCAAGCTTGCTGAGAGCTTTGCCGAGCACTTCGTAGCCGCCAACAGCTATATACTCCTCAATCGATGTCGGGTCGATCTGACCGACATTCCTGAGCACAACCCGAAGCTCATTGCACCTTGGTGCGGCAGCAGAATCGACGACCGCCGCACTCTCGCCAGTGTAGGCAAGCCGCTTGACCTGCCGTCCCTTGAGCAAATGCTCCTCAACGATCTCCGGCACGTCCTCCACAGTGACGGGCCCGTAGATAATCCCGTCCGGATAGACGATCATAGCGGGGACAGCACCGCGAGCGCCCAAATCGCCCGTCTCCAACACCTTCACTTCTTTGTCAAGACCGCGCTTAGCGATCTCCTCAACCAGGGCGTTCTTCACCGCGACGGCGTTCTTCAGCACTGCGGTCGCACCTGTATCCACCAACACGTGAGCTCTAAAGACAGCCATCTCTATTCACCATCCTTATACTTGCTGAGGATCGACGGGATGGAATCCGGCTTGAGGTTACCGTACACATCATCGTTCACCATAATCGCCGGTGCGACGCCGCACAAACCCATGCAACTCACCACCTCGAAGGTAAACAGGCCGTCTTCGGTCGTCTCGCCGGGACTGATTCCGATGGCGTCGGTTATCGCCTTGCGAATAGAGCTGCTGCCCTCCAAGTGACACGGAGGGCTGTCGCAGATTCGCACGATGTTCTTGCCGTGCGGCTTTGTATAGAACAGAGTATAGAACGTCGCAACTCCGTGGACCTTTGCCGCGGTCGTCGAAAGCTGCTCCGCTACTGTCTCCATTACGTCAGCCGACAAGTAACCCAATTCGTCCTGCAGATCGTGAAGAATTGGTACCAGGTATCGCTTATCACCGCCATAGCGTTTGCACACCACAGCGACAGTGTCGGCGCCCTTGACGCCGCATCCACACTCACTCATTCAGCACCCCCCGAAATGATATCGAAATACGCCCGGTGTATCGGGAATCTTGTCCCTGATACTACTACTTTCGTTTCGGGAACAAGTTCCCGAAACACCAACACCACATGATATCGAAATACGCCCGGTGTATGGGGAATCTTGTTCCCGATACTACCAGGTTCGTTTCGGGAACAAGTTCCCGAAACACCACACAATATGTTCCGTAACCTTACTTGACCGGCACTTTCTCGCTATCTGTGTCGGCATGATCTTCAACTGGAAACTCCGACCGCTTCACATAATGTGTGTGCAGCAGCTTGTGCGAGCGATGGCCCAGCGGCTTCTCGAGGAACTCTTCGTAGAGAGCAATCACCGCAGGATTCTCGTGCGATTTGCGCATGGGCAGCCCCTCGTCTTCACGGTATATGGCTTCCATTCGCTTCTGCCGGATCTCATCTGTTGTCGGAATAGGCTGACCGCCGCCGCCCAGACACCCGCCTGGACAACACATTATCTCAATAAAGTGATAATCAGCCTCACCGGCACGCACCTTGTCCATCAGTTTGCGAGCGTTCGCAAGTCCGCTCGCGACTGCCACCTTCACATCCAGATCGCCAACTTTGACCGTAGCTTCCTTGATGCCTTCAAGCCCGCGGACAGCAGTGAAGTTGACGTTGTCTAACTCGTTACCGGTGACAACTTCATACACCGTTCGCAACGCGGCTTCCATAACTCCGCCCGTCGCCCCGAATATGACCGCCGCACCTGTGGATATGCCCAGAGGATCGTCGAAACTCTCATCCGGCAAATTGACAAAGTCAATCCCTGCTTCACGCATCATCTGGGCCGCTTCACGAGTGGTAAGAACCGCGTCGACATCCGGAATCTCTTCCACACTGCACATCTCGTCCCGGCCCGCTTCCAACTTCTTGGCCGTGCAGGGCATTATCGACACCACGTACAACTTCTTCGGGTCCACGCCGATCTTGTCCGCATAGTAAGTCTTGGCGAGCGCCCCAAACATCTGCTGCGGGCTCTTGCACGTAGACAGGTTCGGGATGAGCTCCGGGTAGAAGTGTTCGACGAACTTGATCCAGCCTGGGCTGCACGAAGTCATCATTGGCAGCGTGCCACCGTTCTGAACTCTCTGCAACAGCTCATTGCCTTCCTCGAGAATCGTGAGGTCGGCAGTGAAGTCTGTGTCAAACACCTTGTCGAAACCAAGCCGACGAAGACCTGCAACCATTTTCTTCGTTACCAGGCTGCCGGCTGGCATCCCAAACTCTTCGCCTATCGCAACACGCACGGCAGGCGCAGTCTGAACAACGACGTGTGTGTCGGGATCAGCCAGAGCATCCCACACCATTTGCATATGCGATTTCTCGCGAAGAGCACCCACCGGGCAGACCGAAATGCATTGCCCACAGGCAACACACGCGACTTCGGCCAGGTTCTTCTTGGCGGCAGGGGCGATCATCGTTTCGAAACCACGATCGACTGGGAATATCTGGCCTACCCCCTGAACCTCCTGGCAGACAGTCACGCAGCGTCTGCACAGAATGCACTTGCTTGTGTCCCTCTCAACCGATGGCGAACTAGTGTCCACATAACACTCAGGCATCTCGCCCATATACCGGTTTTCCTGTATCCCCATCCGCTTAGCCAATGCCTGCAACTCGCAGTTGAGACTTCTTCGGCAGACGGTGCACTCCTGGCTGTGGGCTGACAGCATCAACTCCACGACAGTCTTTCTCGCATCGTGCACTTTCTTTGTGTTCGTGCGCACAACCATGCCATCCGTCGCAGGAAAAGAGCAAGATGCCTGCAGGCCCCTGCCGCCTTCCACTTCAACAAGACAGACCCTGCACGCCCCGATGGGTTTGTGACCTTCCAAGTGACACAGAGTCGGGATCTGGACACCGGCGACTTTCGCCGCGTCCAGAACCGTGCTTCCCTTTGGCACTTGCACATCGATCCCGTCTATCTTAACGGTTATGTTATCCATTTTTTACCTCTTTATGCTCCCGCGTCGCAACGCAGGCATCGGGCGGCCTCTCGAAGCGCTTGCTCCCTCGTGAACCCCAGGTCAACCTCAAGCATCCCGCAACGCTTGTCAACGTCCAACATGTTGCAGCAAACCCTCGGAGTCTCAACGATGTCATCCACATCCTCGGGCGCTGGTGGGATATCTATGTCGTCGGCATCCGTTGCGAGTTCGCCGGTTCCACCAAGATACCTGTCGATACTGACAGCCGCACGGATACCGTCTCCGATCGCGCCTATGACCGTCCACGGGCCGCGCACCATATCGCCGCCTGAGAACACTCCGTCCGCTCTGGTCTTCATGGTAGATTCGTCGATCTGCACTGCGCCGCTCCTGTCCAACGCCACCAGACCTTCTGGGAGATAACTGGTATCAGGCTCCTGGCTTATGGCGCAGATAACCGTGTCAACAGCCATGTCGAATGAGCTTCCCTCGATCGGTCTAGGTTTGCGTCTTCCGCTCTTGTCGAACTCAGCGAGGTCCAGAAGCTGGCACTTCACTCCACTGACCTTGCCGCCAGTACCCGTGACTTCCATCGGCACTGCCAGGTATCGAATCTCGATTCCCTCTACCTCAGCTTCATGGATTTCCTCAGGCGCGGCAGGCATGTCTTCTTTCTGGCGGCGATAGATTATAGTCACCTTCTTCGCCCCCAGACGCTGGGCCGTTCGAGCAGCATCAATGGCCGCGTTTCCTCCGCCAACCACTGCGACCTTTTCGCCGACCTTGATCGTATTGTGTCCCAGATTGAAGTCCTTGAGGAACGTGATGGAATCGTAAACACCATCCAGGTCCTCGCCGGGTATGCCCAGCGTCCAACCTTTGTCGGCACCGGTCGCGAGGAACACAGCGTCATATTCACGCTTGATCTGGTCAAACGGCACGTCCTTGCCGACCCGAGTGTTCAGCCTGATGTCAACACCGGTAGACTCGATCATATCAATCTCACCCTTGAGGACTTCGCGCGGCAGTCTGTACGCCGGGATACAAGTGGCAAGCATACCGCCCGCGACTGGGTCAGCCTCAAACACCGTCGGCTTGTAGCCCATTCGCGCAAGCTGATAGGCGGCAGACAGGCCGCTGGGCCCGCCGCCAACTATCGCAACTCGTTTGTCAGCGGCCCTGGAAATGCGCTTTCCAGGCATAGGCAGATCGCCTTTCTCGGCCTGATCTGCCGCGAACCGCTTAAGGGCTCTGATCGACAACGGCTCGTCGATCTGTGCTCTCCGGCACTTCTCCTCACACGGCGCATTGCACACTCGTCCGCAGACTGAAGTGAATGGATTGCGATCACGTATGAGCCTCAGTGCGTCGCTGAACCGCCTGTTTGATATCAGCGCAATGTATTTTGGCACACTGGTTCCAGCGGGACAAGTGTGCGAGCACGGGGCTTCAAACAGTGAATTGCAGACGCACGCCGGACAGCGTCTGTCCCGAATGTGCGCTTCATATTCATCTCTGAAATAGCGAATCGTGGAAAGGACGGGGTTCGGAGCAGTCTGGCCCAATCCGCAAAGAGCTGAGTTCTTGATTTGCTCCCCGAGATTGATCAGCAGTTCGATGTCACCTTCTTGGCCGAGACCGTGCGCGATGCGGTTGAGAATCTCCAGCATTCGCTTCGTTCCGACCCGACACGGTGTGCACTTACCGCAGGACTCCTCCTGAATGAAATCCAGGAAGAACCGGGCCAGGTCAACCATGCACGTGTTCTCATCCATAACGATGAGTCCACCTGACCCCATCATCGCGCCCAGTTCGATCAGGGAGTCGTAATCCATCGGCACGTTGAGGTGCTCCGCCGGGATGCAGCCTCCAGACGGCCCTCCGGCCTGAGCGGCTTTAAACTTCTTGCCGCCCCTCACTCC
>CAYSLA010000051.1:9069-21152 GCA_964431685.1 uncultured bacterium
TACTCCGCACGAACGTAGACATAGCCCTGATTGGCGCCGATAGCATATCCGGCGATGGTCATGGCTTCTATCACGGAGTGCGGATCGCCTTCCAGTACGCTGCGGTCCATGAATGCGCCCGGGTCGCCTTCATCAGCGTTGCACAACACGTATTTCTGGTCGCCCTTGGCGTCGTGCGTGAACTGCCACTTCAGCCCGGTGGAGAACCCTCCGCCGCCGCGTCCGCGCAGACCAGATGCCTTTATCTGGTCGATAACATCTTGAGAAGTCATCTCACCCAGACACTTGGCAAGTGCGGAGTAGCCGTCTCTGGCAATGTACTCCTCTATCTTGCCGGGATCTACGACTCCGCAGTTCCGAAGGACGATCTTCTTCTGCATCTTGAAGAAGGGCAGGTCCTCCATCTTGCGGTAGACCTCTCCGTTCTCGCCGGCCTGATGCATGAACTCCGCAACCGGTCTGCCTTTGAGCAGATGCTCCTGCACTATCTGAACAGCGCCCTCAGCCGTAATGCGCTCGTAGAATACACCTTCCGGTACTACGGCCATGACCGGGCCGAGGTTACACGAACCCATGCATCCGGTCATAACCACCTTTATTTCGTCTCTCAAGTTCAGGCGGTCGATTTCTCCAATGAGAGCATCGGCCACGTCCTTGCATCCGCAGGACACACACCCTGCGCCTGCGCAGACCAGAACGTGAGCTCTAAACATCTTTTGTTCCATTTGGCTCCCTCTCAACCCGCGGCGGGTCTATACTTCTTTATGATCTCCGGAACCTTGTCGACCTTGACGCGACGGTATATATCCGGCCCAACGGTGACAACAGGCGCGAGGCCACAAGCACCCACGCAGCGGTTAATCTCCAGAGTGTACTGTCTGTCCTCGGTCGTGTTGTTTACACCGATCTCCAACTCCTGCTGGAACTTCTCGAGCACCTGTTTACCACCTCTTACGTAACAGGCGGTGCCAAGGCATACGCGAATGGTGTGCGCGCCTCGTGGAACAGTAGTGAAGAAAGAGTAGAAGCTCAGCACACCGTGAACCTCGCTCAAGGATATGTCCAGACCTTCAGCTATCTTCACCTGTGCGCGTTCCGGTATCCATCCAAAAAGCTCCTGGGTAGCGTGAAGCACCTGAATAAGAGGGCCTTTTATGTCCTTGTGTTGTGCGATAATCTCATCGAGCTGCTCGTAAAGCCTGGCTTCCTCCTCCTGGGCGAGCTCGACTCGTGCTTCGCATTCGCATGAGTGCGTAGTCAAAATTGCATTACCTCCTCCGGGATTGACCTCTGAGCGCTGCGCCTCAGGAATTCTCTCCCGTCCCATCAACTATACATCAAACCGCCTGTAGTGGTGCAGGTATCTTGCCTGCGTCACCCCACCGCCCGCTGTCTCTCGGCAGTCTAGCCGGCCGTACTGACAACCCATTCCGACACGACGCTGCCGTTCACCAGGTGCTGGGCGACAATCTGCCGTGCCCTGTCTGCGTCTACATAGCCGTACGTCACAGTGGGCTCGCCGGAACGAATTACGTCCACTGTAGGCTCCTGCTCACACAGACCCTTACATCCGGTCTGCGTAACGGCCACATCCGATATCCCGCGCTTCTCCAACTCGTCGAGGATCGCGGTCATCACATCACGTGCCCCCGCGGCTATGCCGCAGGTGCCCATTGCAACCACGATCTTCGCTGACTGATTGCCCTCGCGGATTTTCATCTGCTCAAGGGCCTTCTCCCTGATCTTCTTGAGATCCTCAAGACTCTTCATTAGCTTGGCGCCCCCTCTTTCATTTTCGTGATGTTGTCATTCCGATCCGCAGGTAGGAATCTCAGGCGTCTGTCCCGTTGGTCGAAATGACACGTTCCGAAACCAGTTCAAGTATTGCCAGGTCAGTTGTCCCCCACTCCACGGGACACCTGCCCGGTCAGTCGATCTCCGGACGAACGGATTTAGACCGAATGTATTCGCCCATCCAGCTCAACACACCCGGATCATCGAGTGCAACGTCTCCAAGCTGCTCTCGCATATCCCGCGTGTCGAGCAAAAATTCTTCACCATCGACCTTTCGAGAGTATCGAAAGTCCATCTCCGGATTGCAGGCCACAAGGCTTACCACAGTAGCGGCCATATCGCCAATCGGAACGCGGTCGATATGGCTGAGCGTGAAGATCGCCTTGACCATTGTCCCGGTTCCAAGTGCCGATTCCACCGTCAGGTCACCGCCGCACGCTCTTGCGGCCTCCGCAAACATCGGGATACCCAGACCAACTCTGCGCGTTGTGCGAGTAGTGGTAAAAGGGTCAATCACTCTTGCCACAAAATCCTCGGACATGCCGCACCCGTTGTCCGTGATAACAATGCTCAGGGTGTCGGCCACCGTGTCGGCCGATACCTCAATATCGACAACGCTCGCCCCAGCGCTAATGCAGTTCTGGGCGATATCAAGCACGTGCATGGAGAGTTCACGCATCGCATACTCTCCGTCCGTCCACTCCTCTGCAAGCCAGCAGCAGTTCTTCTACAGTCCGATGCTCCAGCCAGCACACCGTATCGCGTTGCCCAATAGCCGAAAGAAAGTGTGCATCCGAGCTCTGAAACAACGCCATATTGTCAGGCAGTCTAAATCTCCTCCGGGCCTCAACTGGCTCGATGTTAGCGCTGAGCTCGACTGCATCAAACCGCGGCACCTCCGGGAGGATTCCCAGCACACCGCACAATCCGGTATCACTCTTGTCAATGTGCGACGGAACGGCCATCCCGCCTAGTTCCGTCACAGTGTCCCAAAGCTCACCTAGTTCTATATCCGCCGGCATCGAGATCAGGCGCTCACAGAAACGGACAAACTCGTCGCCTGAGTCCACAACCAGTTGTTCACGATAGAACTTCTCTCCACCCGGCAGCCGCGGAAGCCTGGAATAGACAATCTCCTGCAATTCCATCGCACTCTCCAGACGATCAAAGAGGCAGAGACAGTGAATCCCCTCGGCCGTCTGCGCTTCCAGGCCTGGCAACACCTTCACCGAACTGCCCGCCGACGCTTCCATCACTGCCCCGGCGTTCTCGCAGGAGTTATGATCGGTTATGGCGATCAACTCCAGGCCCCGCATCCGCGCGACTTCCAGAATCAGCGTCGGCAGCATCTCCAGTTCAGCGCACGGAGAGAGAAGCGTGTGCACGTGCAAGTCCGATCTGACCGGACGGACGCTCATGCTGTTCCCTCAGCGGCCCGAAGCCGGGGGAATACCGATCTCATACATACGACCAGCCACTTCGTAAAGTGTCTTATCGGTCTTATACAGAGCCACCTTCTCCTCGATGGCATTCGCAACAGTATTCGCGTCCAGTTCCACACCACCGGCAACGATGACTCCCGCAAGATCGAGCATCACCGCAACCCCGATCACATTCTGGTGCTTCTGATTCGTCACCCACAGCGCGCCTTCACCAGCCTTGGCCAGGACATCGCTCAACAGGTCGGACGCATAGCCACTCCTGACTTGGACGTCATTTGCCGGCAGACTCACCGGATCCAGGCTCAGATTCGCCGCCACTTCGCTCAACAACATCGTTTTCTTCCGTCCCTTCGGATTGGCTCGTGACAATCTTCCTGTCGCCGTGTCCCATCGCGGGCGGAACTTTCTCCGCCAGCCCCATCATCTCTCCCGCCAGCTCTCTAACCCGTTCCCTGAGCTTGAACATACAATCCATCTCCGTGGCCAAACCTCGAACCACGTCCTCCGCAAGCGCCTGGCAGTTCGGCGCTCCGCAGCTACCGCAATCCAACCCCGGTAGATCATCAAGGATCCGCTTCATCTGATCCATTTTGCGGATCGCCACAGCCATGTCGTCATCAAGTTTCAGGGCCGGTCTCGGCTCAATCGGCTTGTCGTGCTTGAACCAGTCTTCGTAAGCCATCACTTCCCTGGCCAGCGGACTGCTCTCCACTTCCTTCACGGTATCCGCATATTCGGTCGCAAGTATGCGAATCCTCCGCCGTGTTATAAACGGGTTCTCTACCGTCAGCACACCCCCGACACACCCACCGACGCACGCCTGAGCCTCAATGTAGTCGATATCTGACAGCTTTCCACGCTCGACATCTTCCAGAATGTCGATAACTGAGTGAATGCCGTCCACAGCAATCTGCCTGTCCTCACCGATCGACTGCACCTCGCCACCAGACCTAGCCCATCCCAGTCCCAATCCACTGCCCGGATGAAGTCGGTCCATAACCCTGTTGATCTCATCAGGGCTGTGCCGGAGTTTGTCCAAAATCAGCGGATAGACTTCGGCGATCGGAATGGCGCCGCTTATAACCAGATCCTCGTACATCGCCGGGGCATTCACCGCGCTGATTTTTCCCGGACACGGAGTGATGAAGAACACGCCGACGCGTTCGTCTGGTATGTCCGTCATTCTGCTGACTTCATAGCGCGCGATAGTCGCGGCCGCTCTCATCGGTGATATAACCGGAATCAGATTCCCTACCAGGTTCGGAAACCTCACCTGTATCAGCCGAACCACTGACGGGCAAGCTGAAGATATCATCGGGCGAACGCTTCTCGACGCCGCGAGCGACTCTCGAATGCGCATAGCGACCAAATCAGCACCAAACGCCACGTCATCCGCATGGTCAAAACCTATTGTCAAGAGAGCCGCCAGTACTTCCCGGGGAGGTGTTCCCTCCGGAAACTGACCGTACAATGCAGGAGCAGGAAGCGCCACAGTATAGTCAAACTCGCCAAGCTGGGCCATATGGTCTGAAAGGACAGCCTTGGCCTCATTGGGGCAGTTGCGGACGCACTCGCCGCAATCTATGCACCGCTCCTCGATAATATGTGCCTTGCCCTCGCGAACACGAATTGCTTCTGTAGGACAGCGTTTGATGCAGTTCACGCAGCCCTTGCACTTGCTCTCCACAAGGTGGACAGAATGGCAATAGTTATCCATTAGCGAACACCATTCGAACTCTTGTGCCAACACCCGGCTCGCTCTCGACGACCATTTCGCTCGAGCAGTTCTTCATGTTCGGAAGCCCCATCCCGGCGCCAAAACCCAGCTCTCTAACGGAATCGGGCGCAGTCGAGAAACCAGGCTGCATAGCCTGCTCGATGTCAGGTATGCCAGGCCCCACGTCTTCGACGGTCACGGTCACACCGTCAAGCCCCGCTTCCAGTGTCACGCTCCCGTGATCAGCGTGGATCACAATATTCATCTCGGCTTCGTAACACGCAACCGCGATCCGCCGGACTATCTCCGGATTTGCCCCAATCTGCTGCAGGATACGCTTCACCTTGCTTGACGCATCGCCCGCTTTCGCAAAGTCACCCCCGGAAACATCAAACTGGTATCGCAGTGATGTAGACGAGTCAGTCATTGACAATGGCCAAGCCGTTAGCCCACCTACAACCCGGCATCCCGGCCGCATAAAGAATTCCGCAACTCTCATAGAGAGGGTGCGGCGCTAACAATAGCACGAGGTTGACCGATTCCGCCATACGAATGGTCTCGGGATCGGGACGCTTATTCCTCACAAAGACCACTGCCTTGAGATCCAGCATCTCCGCCGTACGCACCACCTGCGAGTTTGTCAGACCCGTAAGCAACACCGAACCCGGCTTTGTAAACGCCAGTACATCGCTCATCAGGTCACAGCCACAAGCAGTGCCTACGACCTGGTCCGACAGGTGCTCGCAGCAAATGATCTCGCCATCTAGAAACTCGCACACCTGTTTGATTGTAAAACCTGCCCCACTACTGGGAGACTGCGCAGTCATTTCTTGCGTCATCGTTTGTGATATTTTTCACAATGCCGGTCTGATACACCTAATCCCTTATCCTCCCTGCTGACCCCGAATAAGTAGCGGGGAGGAATAGACTGGTAACCAGCATCTCGCTCTTTCTAGATATAATTATACGCAGGCTCAGAGCGAGTGTCAACACACTCTTTCCAGGCTAAGGCAACATAGCGTCATCTCGCCCCTGCAACTTTCGGCGGTCCGCTTCAACCCCGAGTGTGGAAGGCATGCACAGTCGTCTGAACCGAGCCTCACGACCACAAGCAAAACTACCACCAAAAACATTTCGGACGAAGGATTTGCCATCAAGTATAGATAACATAGCATCAGCAGGATGTTTCAGAATCGACTCATCACAACAAATCAACGAAACCGGGGGAGTCTTACAGACAATGAAACGATACAGCAAAGCATCCGACATTCGCGTCGGTGTAATAGGGTACGGTGGGGCGTACGCGATGGGACCATGCCATCTCAATTTCATGAAGCAAGCAGGCATGACACCGTCTGCTGCGTGCGACGTAGACCCTGAGCGAATGGTTCAAGCAAAGATAGACTATCCGGAGATAGATACGTTCACCGATGTCAACGAGATGCTCGCGAAATCCAAACTCGATCTGGTGGTAATCATCACACCCCACAACACGCACGCTGCTCTGGCAGTGAAATGCCTGGGCGCAGCGAAACACGTCGTCTGCGAGAAACCCCTCGCCATCACCACTGAAGAGTGCGACGAGATGATCGCGGCCGCGAGATCCAACGATGTTGTGCTATCAACTTTCCACAACCGTCACTGGGACGGCTGCATCCTGGAGGCGGTCAGGCAGGTAAAGCAAGATAACGCCATCGGGGACGTCTTCCGCATAGAAGCGCACATGCAGAGCTATGGTAAGCCGGGCGACTGGTGGCGAAGCAGCAAATCTATCTCGGGCGGAATACTGTATGACTGGGGCGTGCATCTCCTGGAGTATTCACTGCAGATCATGGATGGAAGTCTGACCGAGGTCAGCGGATACGCAAAGAAAGGGTTCTGGGGTCCGCAGACAGTCTGGAAGGACGACACCAATGAGGACGAGGGCTTCTTGGTGGCCAGATTCGACAACAGCAAGTGGATAACACTCAGCATGTCGAGTATCGACTCCAAACCAAAGGAGAACTGGCTGGAAATCACCGGCACCAAAGGCGCCTTTACATTCGACTTCGAGAAATGGACTTGCATCCGTCAGGTGGGCGACAGCGCTGATATCACGTCCGGCAAGAACCCCGACGGCCAGAACGAGAAGTACTACCAGAACATCGCAGACCATCTAGTCAATGGCGATGATCTTGTGATCACTCCTGAATGGTCGAGAAGGCCAATCCACATACTTGATCTCGCCTGCAGAAGCGCCACCGAAGGTCAGGCGTTGAGAGCAATCTACGCGTAAGGCAGGCCTGCTCGGTGGGTCCGACACTCCTGTCGGACTCGCCTGTCACGAGTTGTGCACGACATAGCCTTGGGGGCCGTTCCAACACGGCTCCCAAGGCTGTAATCTTCGTCCTTCAACAATCGCGGCACGGATCAGGCGCCGAGACCGCCGCTGCCTGAACGAACACCGCGTTCGGTAGTGACCCGTTCAATGTATCCGCTCGCCCGGAACGCGTCCAGCGGGTTGGGATCAAGACCCATTTCAACGCGAACCGTTTTGAGGAGCGGTTCTACGTCAGTGTTGAAGGCCTCCACCAGACAGTTCTCTGCCGCAACAAGATCCTTGTCAATCTGAGCCTGGTGCAGCTTCTTGCGATCCACGCACATTGCCTTCGCGTACATCGATTGGACGGTCATGATGGTCTGGATCATCGCGTCAATCTTGCCCTTCGTGATATGCGACTGATCGATGACATAGGCGACCTCTGGATTGCCGTTGGGCTTCTCCTCAGCCTTCACCAGTTCATTGTAGATCAGGAACAGCTCGTATGGATTGATAGAACCGGCCGTCAGGTCGTCATCCGCATACTTATGGTTGTTGAAATGGAAGCCGCCCAGCCGTTCCTCGTCTATCAGGAAAGCCACTATATGCTCGATGTTGGTCGCCGGCAGGTGATGGCCTATGTCAACCAGCACGTGAGCGTTGGGGCCACTCTTCTGGGACAGCACATAGCTCATTCCCCAGTCGGCAATGTCGGTGTGATAGAAACCGGGTTCAAAGGGCTTATACTCAACAAGCATCCGCATACCGGGCGGCATTGCGTCGTGAACCTGCTTGAGACATTCCTGAGCATATCCCTTTCTGCGCCGGAAGTCACCCTGGCCGGGGTAGTCAGTTCCGTCGGCAAACCACAGGCTCAAGAGGTTGGAACCAAGTTTCTTACCGATTTCTATCGAATCGAGAATATGATCAAGGGCTTTCTTACGCACGGCCGGGTCTTCGTTGGTTATGCTGCCAAACGCGTACTCGGGGGCCTGGAAAACATTCGGGTTGATCGCGCCAATCTTGACACCCAGTGAAGCCGCATAGTCGGCCAGCGTTTCACAATCGGAGAGGCCGTTTGGGAAGTCCCAAAGCACGTGCACTGCCACCGTTGGCGCCACTCCAGTAAACTTGTGAACCTGAGCCGCGTCAGCGACCTTCTCCTCCACCGTGACCGCCGACCCGGCCTGCTTGTATGCGCCGAACCGCGTGCCGGAATCTGCATAGCCCCAGCTTGGGGTCTCAATCTTCTGCGCTTTCAGGCGAGCGCCAATGGACGCGATGTCCACTCCCCTACCCTCCAGCTTGTGCGTAAGTATCTCGTATTCCGTTTTCAGATCACAGGACATTACTGTCTATTCCTCCGTTTGTGGTTGTGTAGTAGCCCGCGCAACTCAAGTCACGGATATGCTGAATATGCTTCGGGACAGTTGTCCCGAAGCATATCCATCATATCCCTGCGGCAATCATTCTCGCTCTGCTTCAGCCCTTCTTCGATCGCGTTCGACGTCTCTGGCGGCGATGGCGTCGCGTTTGTCGTATAGCTTCTTGCCCCTGGCAAGCGCTACTTGGACCTTCGCATAGCCCCGCGCAAAGTATATCCTGAGAGGCACGAGGGTGAAACCTTTCTCCTGAAGTTGCCGATGTATCTTCTGAATCTCGTGTTTGTGCAGGAGAAGTTTGCGGGGTCGGACCGGTTCCACATTGCTGCGATTGCCCTGTTCATACGGAGATATGCGCATCCCGTGCAACACTATCTCCCCGTTCTCCGACTTGCAGAAGGCTTCCTGCAGGTTAGCTTTCCCATCACGCAGCGACTTCACTTCCGTACCAACGAGCACGATACCTGCCTCGTACGTATCACCAATGTGATACTCGTGCCAAGCTTTTCTGTTCGTTATGCTGACGGATTTGGGTCTTTCATTCTTCGCCATAGCAACGATATTATAGCAGAAGCGAGCACCTTGTTGACACTTCGCTCTTAGCCTGGGGCAGCGATGGCCGCAATCAGCGCGATGAAGTGGATCACCAATGCAACCACGGAGATGCCGACGGCCGTGCCTCCCCGCGGATCGTTTCTCTGGGATGCCACAACACCACATATCAGTCCTGCTATCGCAAATCCGCCAAAGAAGAAACCAATTATCCCAAGGACTATGCCGATGGTTCCCAGGCTGGAATCAGAAGCAACTGGCCGAGGTGGCCCGTAGTAACCCGGCGGAATAGGAGGCGGAAGCTGTGACGGGGGAGTATGCTGAGGAACAGGGGGTTGATAGGGCGGAATAGGAGGCGGCGGAGCGAAAGTGGTTTGGGATCCGACGTTTGCATTCGTGGTCTGCACCGGCGGGCGCGGTGCAGTTGCCGGTGACCGTCGGTTACGTATGTCCGAAAGCATATCCGCCGCTGTCTTGTATCTATCGTTAGGATCCTTCGCGAGGGCCTTGGAGATAATGCCCTGCCAGTAGTCGGGCGCTCCGACGATGGGGTCCGGCTGGGAATACGCAATCAGATGAGTAATAGCAGTAATGCTGTCGCCGTCGAATGGCTTCCTTCCGGTGATGCACTCATAGAGGACAACTCCGACCGAAAACAAGTCGCTCCGTGCGTCGATAGGCTTGCCGAGCACTTGTTCGGGTGACATATACGCCGGACTCCCCATTACCTCCCCCGCGACAGTCATGGTGGCAGAAGAGACAATCTTGGCGATACCAAAATCCATCAACTTCAGACGGCTGTTCTGCCCTATGATAATGTTATCAGGCTTAATGTCGCGGTGGATGATTCCGGCAGCGTGAGCGACTTCCAGAGCACCCAGAAGCTGCTCGGCATAATCCCTCAATCTATCCTCACCAACACGCTGCTCAAACTTCAGCACGTTACGCAGTGTAGTTCCACTGCAGAACTCCATCACCAGATAGTGCTGTCCGTTCTCCGCTCCCGCCTCATAGACCTGAGCTATGTTTGGGTGCACGAGTGAACCAGCGGCCTTTGCTTCTCTGTAGAACCGTTCCACAAGTTGCCTGCGGTCCGCTCCACTGGGCAGCGAAGCTGTCGACAAGAGTTTTACGGCCACGGTGCGCCCGGTCTGAGTGTCACGCGCCTCGTAGACCACACCCATGTTTCCACGGCCGACCTCTCGCACGATCGCGTATTTTCCGATCTTCTGCAGACTCATCTACTGGTAAACCTCAGGCTCGTGGATCCTACGTGCACCGCCGCACCCGACGACAAAGGCGCCCGTGCCACGCGTGCACCATTCAGGAACGTTCCATTTGAACTGTTGTTGTCCTGAATATAGTATACTCCACTCTCCAGAACGATGCTTGCGTGTCGGCGCGAAACAGCCCCATCGCGGTCAAGGACAATCGAATTCGAGGCATCTCGACCGATGTCCACGGTGTTTGACCTGATCTCAAACACGCTGCCCGCATGCGGCCCGGATTCGACACTCAAGGACGCACCCGACGTCGGAATGGAGGAGAATGGTCCGGCAGCGAGACTCGTGTCGGGTGAACACGCACACCTGCCTGTCACGGAGTCCGGCGGGCTGCCGCAGAACGGGCACATTCCCCCTCCCTGCAGCGGTTGCGGCGGTGCTGTATATGGCAGTTCGACTGGAGCCTGATACGGCATCTGATATGGCTGCGCAGTGACAGAAGGTTGATATGCGCCAGCATAGGCGCCTGCCTTGCAGCCGAACGCAAGGTTGAACTTGCCAATAGCTATGACAGAACCGTCATTCAGCGGCTGATTCGTGGTGCGAACTCCGTTGACCGCAGTACCTGAGCGACTACCTTCATCAATCAGCACGAAGCTCTTCCAGTCCGCCGTGCGGATCGAGGCGTGACGTTTCTCGACCGACACGTCGCCAAAGAGAGGGATATCCGCGAGTTCGTCGCGCCCGATCGAGGTAATTGGCTTGTTGAGGATGAACCGCTTGCCTTCGTTTCTGCCTGCAAGCACGGTAACCCAGGCAACCTTCGCTGCTTCCTCCACCCAGGTCACCGCAGCGCCTGTGAAAACCCCGATAAGAACGTCGCCGATGAGCCTGCTGGCTGTTCCGGATTGAAACGGCATACTGACCAGATCAAATAGCAGCCCCGCTGCTCCGCCACCGATAGCTCCGCCAAGGAATCCCTGCCAACACTTGCGGCTGCTCAGGCCGAATATGCCTCCCACCAACCCGATCCCAGCTCCGACAGCCGACCAGCCAATGGTTCTGGCCGCAATAACCGAGACAATGTTTGCGCCGGAGGAAGCCAACATCAGGCCAAAGACCACCTGACCTATAAACCCACCAACCGCTCCGCAGGCGGCGCCACCGACCCCTCCAACCAGGCAACGAAGCAGGAGCCTGCTGTAGCCGCCGACTCCGATCTCGTCTGACACACCGAGCCCGGCCCCAACCAGCGCGCCCACCAAAGCAAACATGGCTACGGCAGACGTAATGGCGTTGCCCGTACTCGGTATGTTGCGCGTCATCTCCTGGGCTTCTCTAGCAGCAGTGGATGGCTCCAGAAACATGAACGCTATCAGCCCGCCTGCTCCACACAGCAGAGCGGCGCGAATGACACGAGGTGAGTCAAAGGATTTCACGTAAGGACCTCCAATGGCCGATTCCCAACTATGAGTTCTACAGAAGCAGCCTCATCACCTCCCAAGCCGCGAACACTTCCTTTTGACAAGTGAGCTGCGCAGCTATATACTTCACCAAGAAAACCTTCTGGAAGCACGTTGGAGTCAAGAGCATGAACAACGCACGTTTTCTGTCCGGCGAATCGGACATCTTTGTGGGCAGACGCAGCAGACTGAAGAGGTATCTGGTCTGCTC
>CAYSLA010000052.1:0-2109 GCA_964431685.1 uncultured bacterium
AGGATGACGTGGTTTCTCACATAGTCTGAGCTCTTACAGGGATCACTCCTGCGCCGCTTCGCCTCTTCCAGACAAATGGGCCCGGCTCGAGAAAGGTATACCCTTCTCTGCCGGGCCTTTCACGCTATTTGGTTGTTGATCTCTCAGCTCTTGATGGCCAGGGGGATGGCGCTATGCTTACGCATCAGTCAAGAGCGTTGATCTGCGTTACCCGTTCGAGCCAGATGTCTTCTATGTCCCCGACAAGACATCCTCCGTACATCGGCACGTACGAGATATCGTGAACCTTGGTGCTGGTGGTCAGCTCTCGGCCATTTCTGTCGCGGTATGTAACCGCCACGTTCCTTCCCAGATACTGCTTGACCTCCGGTATGTGCATGTTTGCTGCCTCCTTCATCGCAGCAGCAACCGGACTTGTAGTGCAGGAACGCCCGCCCGGCAATCCCCTGAACTTGATTCAGGGTCAGGGCGCGTCTTGCGAGGCTTGGAATTGCGAGTGACCAGAAACCGCTCGCGTGCGCGGTCAGGCACGTCCGGCGGTTCCTGATCACCGGCAACTGCATTCCTCACGGTACTTCCCACACCCGGGCACGGCACTGGCGGATTCTCCAATGACCTGTAGCCGAAGTAGCCCGGTTGTTCCTGGATTCGTTTGTTTCGCACCTGATGGTGCCAGTAGTTGCCTACACTAGGGTTTTGCCCCAAATGGCGCTGTGGGAACGCTGAACTGATTACCTGTTTTCCGGGAGCGGAAGGTCAGGCGGCTCTGCATTTCTGAGCTTGGAGGAACTCGCGGAAGGCGGTGTCGGGCAGTGGAGGGCTCACCAGATAGCCCTGCATCTCGTCGCAGGTGAGAGATTGGAGCACCTGAAGCTGATCGTAAGACTCAACGCACTCGGCCACAACCTTCATTCTCAGGTTGTGGGCGACTCCAACAATGGCCGCGGCTATGGCGACGTCGTCGTCGTTTGTAGATATCTCCCGGACAAAAGACCCGTCGATTTTGACCGTATCGATCGGAAAGCGCTTCAGATAAGACAGCGACGAATATCCGGTACCGAAGTCGTCGATGGAGATGGTGACGCCCATGTGGCGCAGTTCTCCGAGGAGTCCGATGACCTGGTTCTCGCGTCCCATGAGTGTGCCTTCGGTGATCTCGACGTTCAGGAGCGCAGGGTCAAGCCCGGTGTCTGCGAGCGCCATCTTTACAGTCTCGGTTATCGGAGGGTCCTGTTGAAACTGCTTTGGCGAAACGTTCACCGATACTTGCACAGGTCCCAGACCCGCGTCCAGCCATTTTCGGTTGTCCCGGCACGCGACTCTGAGTACCCACTGGCCAATCTGCGTAATCAAACCCGTCTCCTCGGCCAGAGGTATGAAGTCCGCGGGCGAGACTGTGCCGAACTCGGGGTGATCCCATCTGACCAGGGCTTCAGCTCCGAGGACTTGTCCGCTCATTATGTCGACTATCGGCTGGTAGCAGACGACAAATTCCTCCTGTTCGACCGCTCTCCTGAGGCTGACTTCCATCTTCATCTTCTCGACAGCGCGATCGTTCATTGCTAACGAGTAGATTTCAAACGTACCGTGCCCGGCTTCTTTGGCCTTGTACATAGCCGTGTCGGCGTTCTTGACAAGCGTCAGCACATCTGTGCCGTGAGTGGGGAAGAAGCTGATGCCTATGCTCCCTGAGATAAACAGATCGTGGCCGCCCACGACAAACTCCTTGCTGATGGCTTCAATGATGCGTCGCGCAACCTCTCCCGAATCCTCACAGGCTTTCAGGTTTGGCAATATCACGGTGAACTCGTCTCCACCCATCCTCGCGAGGGAGTCGCCTTCACGCAGGCAGCTCCCAAGACGTTCGGCGACGGCCACCAGAAGTTCGTCGCCGACGTCATGGCCCAGAGTGTCGTTGATGAACTTGAATCTGTCGAGGTCTATGAACATTACTCCCAGAAGGTCGTTGCCTCGCCTCGCTTGCGCAAGAGCGCTGCTCAGTCTCTCCGCGAAAGCCAGCCTGTTGGGCAGACCGGTCAAAACATCGTGGTAGGCGTAGTGTCTGATCTGATTCTCGTAGGTCTTCTGCTCATCAATATTGCGCTGGAC
>CAYSLA010000052.1:2209-21099 GCA_964431685.1 uncultured bacterium
AGCCCTTGTGGATCGGTGATAATGATGTGGTCAGTAGATGCGTTGACAGCGGCGATCTGAATCCTGGTATGAGTCTCCTGTTCCTGGGTGCGCCGTCGATAGTCCTGCAGGTTATCCAGCACTCGGTTTACGATCCCGGCGACCGAGTCCAGTTCCCCATTTCCGAGCACTCCGAACCGCCTCGTGAGTGTTTCGTCTGCCTCGACGGCTTTGGCGTCCTCGTAGAATGCACGCAACCGGCTTACGACTTTGTAGTGCAGAGCCATCCACCCGGTAAGACATGCCCAGACCACAGCACTGATCAACGCATAGGTGTCACGTTGTGCGGCAAGGCTGGCCATGGTGATAAGTATCACCACGAATACCCACATCGATACTGCCCAGATAATCTTTGTCTTTAGCTTCACACACCACTCCCCGAGCGGGTGTCCGCCACTGTCTGGGGAACCCAAAGAGCAGTCGGCATCCTCCTGACGCTTGCGAACCGCTGGGTCCGGGCAGAGTCGGTACGCGCGCCCACGTCGGACGGCAGCTCCCCGCTAGAATCGTGCATTGCCACAGGTTCATTATTCTTTTTCGGTCATTGCCCACCGATTCATTATAGGGTCTAATGCCTGACCCTATGATGTCCGCGGTCTACCGGCAGACGCCAGTTGACAACTGGCGAAGAAGGGACTAGAATAGTAGACATCGATATATCGAGAGGTATAGATATGTCGATGTGGTGAGGTCATGCGCAACGTCGATGTAGAAACATTGGTGCCCGAGTCCGGGCTGGTCAAGGCAGCAGGTTGCCTCAAGATCATGGCGCACCCGCTCAGACTGCGTGTTGCGGAGATGCTCACGTTGGGTGAGTTCACGGTGCAGCAACTCGCTGACACCTGCGGTCTGCCGCACAGCCAGATGTGTGGGCACTTGCGCCTGATGCAGAACTGCGGGTTGCTTACCAGCCGCCGTGACGGGCGCAGCGTATACTACCAGATTTCTTCTCCACAGCTTCCCGCGCTCATCGAGTGCGTTAGAACGAGCTGTGGGCAAAACGATTCGAAAGGATAGCTTCTATGGGTAAGAATCTCAGATTGGTCATTGTTGGCGGAGTGGCAGGCGGCGCGTCCGCGGCCACAAGAGCTCGGAGACTTTCCGAGGATGCCGAGATTATCGTCATCGAACGCGGCAACGACGTTTCGTTCGCCAATTGTGGACTGCCTTACCACATAGGCGGCGTGATACAGGACAGGCAGAGACTGCTCGTTCAGACACCCGCTTCACTGCACGCGATGTACAGACTAGACGTGCGGACGCGCGCTGAGGCAGTTTCAATCGATCGTGAACGCAAGACCGTGGTCGTCAAGAATTTGGGAACCGGTGCCGAAGAAAAAATCTCCTACGACAAACGGATTCTGAGCCCAGGCGCGGAGCCGGTTCGGCTGCCTATACCTGGGATAGAAACCCAGGGAGTCCATTGTCTGCGCTCAATGGCTGACATGGATGCCATCATTGCCGGCCTGGCTTTTGTGGATGAGAAGAGCGCGTTGGTTGTCGGAGGAGGATACATCGGCCTGGAGATGGCCGAGGCACTTCGCGAAAGAGGGGTGGCTGTCACGCTCGTTGAACTTGCGCCTCAGGTCTTCGGCCCGATGGATGCCGAGATGACCACGCCAATCATTGGGCAACTCGAGCTCCACGGCGTGAACGTGCGGTTGGAGACGTCCATTACATCGATAGAGAAGACCGGGGAGACAATATCGGCCAGGCTCAGCAGTGGCGAGACGGTTGAGTGCGGGATGATTATTATGGCTGTCGGGGTGAAGCCGGAGATCAAGCTTGCTAAGGATGCCGGGCTGACAATCGGAGAGCGCGGTGGAATAGCTGTGGACGAACACATGCAAACCTCCGACCCGGACATATACGCGGTTGGCGACGCGGTAGAGGTGACCGACTTCGTCGGAGACTATCAGACTCTGATTCCTTTGGCCGGTCCGGCAAATCGTCAGGGCCGTATCGCCGCGGACAATATCCTCGGCAAGGCATCCACCTACAAGAAGACTCAGGGAACCAGCATCTGCAAGGTATTTGACATCGCTGCCGGGATGACGGGAGTTAGTGAGAAGACGCTAAAGCGTCTCGGCAGGCACTACAGCAAGGTCTACATCCACCCTGCCAGTCACGCGAGCTATTACCCGGGGGCATCGCCAATCAGCCTGAAACTGCTGTTCGACCCGACCGATGGCAAGGTGCTGGGCGCTCAGGCGGTAGGCGCGGACGGTGTCGACAAGCGCCTGGACGTGTTGGCGACGGCTATTCGGGCGGGACTTACGGTCTTCGATCTTGAAGAGCTGGAGCTTTCATACGCTCCGCCGTTCGGTTCGGCTAAGGACCCGGTAAACTATGCGGGGTTCGTTGCCGCGAACGCACTGCGCGGCGACGTCGAGTTGTGCCAGGTGGAGGATGTGCTGGCCCCCGCAGATGGGCAGGTGCTACTTGATGTCCGGAGACCGGAGGAAGTGGCTGCCGGAACAATCCCGGGGGCTGTGAACATTCCTGTGCAGGAGCTCCGCGAGCGCATCGGAGAGCTGCCCAGAGATAAAGAACTTCTTGTGTTCTGCCAAGTCGGGCTGAGGGGCTACGTTGCTTGCAGGTTGCTTTCCCAGCTCGGATACAAGTGCCGCAATCTTACTGGCGGCTACAAGACTTACACGATGCATACGTCCGCAATTGCCCACAAGTCACTCGTGGAAGTGGGTGATACACAGATGGTTGACGACTCCGGAAGCACGGGCTCATCGTTTGGCGCATCAGATGAGAAACCAGCCCCTGAGGCTTCGCAGCCCGTGCGGCTGATCGATGCCTGCGGGCTTCAGTGCCCAGGGCCCATTATGCGTGTATCAGAGGCTCTGAGAGAGATCGCTACAGGACAGACGATTGAGGTAATCAGCACTGACCCGGGCTTCGTATCGGACATAGGCCCCTGGTGCAACAGCACCGGCAACCGGTTGGTGTCAGTGACGCCCGATGATGGCAAGTTCCGGGCGCTCATTGCCAAAGGGCAGGCTGTGACCTCCGCGGCCGGATCGATGCCCGTGAGCAAAGGCAAGACGATCGTGGTGTTCAGCAGCGACTTTGACAAGGCTGTCGCGGCGTTTGTGATCGCCAACGGCGCAGCGTCAATGGGCAGTGACGTCACGATGTTCTTTACGTTCTGGGGTCTGAATGTTTTGCGGAAGCCCGAGGGCGCGCGCGTCAGCAAGAATGTGATTGAGCGCATGTTTGGATGGATGATGCCGAGAGGAGCCGGCAAGTTGTCGCTCTCCAAGATGAACATGGCCGGTATGGGGCTCGCAATGATCAAGGGCATCATGCGTAAGAAGAACGTTCCATCCCTGCCCGAGTTCATCGACAGTGCGCGGAAAGCCGGGGTGAGAATGGTAGCGTGCACTATGTCAATGGATTTGATGGGCATAAAGCCAGATGAACTCATCGACGGTGTCGAGTTCGGAGGAGTGGCCATGTATCTGGATCGCGCAGAATCCGGATGCGTGAACCTGTTCATCTGATACGCAACACGGCAATCACAGTGGGCCCGGTAATCACGGTGGGCCCGGTAATCACGGTGGCCCGGTAATCACGGTGGCCCCGGTAATCACGGTGGGCCCGACACTCCTGTCGGGCATAAGGAGAAATCAGTTGGCTATAACTGTTATAATCGAACGTTGTCCGCAGAACCATCCGTGTCCCGCGCTGGCAGTCTGTCCGGTTGACGCACTTAGTCAACAAGGGATGGCTGCGCCGGTGCTGGACTCGGAACTCTGCATAGATTGTGGGAAATGCTCAGACGTTTGCCCAACGGGAGCTCTTCAGCCCGAGGTGAAGTAGCCTGGACGACTCTGACGTTCCGATCCCGTGACGGCAGCGAGAGGGTAGAACCGTGCTGGATACCATAATCAGGCGGGCGCTGATTGTAGACGGAAGCGGGGACCATCCATTTTACGGCGACATCGGTATCCGGGGTGGCCGGATCGCGGCGGTTGGCGAAGTCGATGAGGCTTGCCGCACCGTGGTGGATGCTGATGGTTTGGTGGCGTCCCCTGGGTTCATTGATGTGCACTCACACACCGACGCGTCGGTGCTGATGGACGGCCGCGCGCAGAGCAAGATAACCCAGGGTGTGACCACGGAGATAACCGGCAACTGCGGTTTCTCGCCTGCTCCGTGCTTTGACGAAGCCGCTCTGGACAACCCGATACACGGAAGACTCGACTACGGGGCCGAATGGGAGAGTGTAGCCGACTTTCTGAGCGTGCTCGATGGCTGCTCGATGACAGTCAACGTGGGTATGCTTGTCGGTCACGGCAATATCCGGCGTGCAGTAATCGGCTCCGACGACCGCGAACCCACTGCCGAAGAGATGCGCACCATGTGCCAACTGCTGGTGCACACTCTCCTCGATGGCGCGCTGGGAATCTCTACCGGTCTCATCTACCCGCCGGGTTGTTACTCCACTACCGCAGAACTGGCTGAACTGGCGGGCAGTGCTGCTTCACACGGCGCGGTCTACACGTCGCATATAAGAGATGAGCACGAGGGTGTGGTGCAGGCAGTTGCAGAAGCTCTGGAGATTGCCGAACGGTCGGCAGTGTCGATGGTTATATCCCACCACAAGGCTTGCGGACGCAGCAACTGGAACAAGATTGATACCACCTTGGCAATGATTGACGATGCGCGAGCACGCGGTCTTGGTGTACACGCCGATCAGTATCCCTATGTAGCCAGCTCCACGTATCTTTCGGTCGCCCTGCCGGCCTGGGTGCACGAGGGGGGCACGGAGGCAACTCTTCGCCGGATGGTCGAGAGGCGCGGTGAGATGCTCTCGCTGCTCGCCGAATCAGCCTCCGGAGGACGTGTGTCTGACGACGGCGGCTGGGAGCGCATTCTGATAAGCAGTGTGGAAGACCAGGCTCACAAATGGGCCGAGGGGAAGAGCGTTGCAGACGTGGCCCGGGTTCAGGGATGCACCCCCGAGGAGGCAGTGCTGGATCTTCTGATCGCGGGCAAATGCAGTGTGCTCGGCGTGATGTTCAACCAGAGCGAAGAGGTGCTGGAGAAAGTGATGCGAAGGCCCTGGGTGATGGTGGGCAGTGATGGCGCCGCATTCGCCAAGGATGGGCCTCTGTCATTCGGCAAACCGCACCCCCGCGCCTACGGCACATTCCCGCGCGTGCTGGGAAGATATGTCCGCGAGAAAGGGGTCGTATCTCTGCAGGAAGCCGTCCGTAAGATGACCAGCCTGCCGGCGGAGAAGTTTGGTATCGGCGATCGCGGCCAAATCTCGCCCGGGATGGCTGCAGACATTGTCCTCTTCGACCCCGAGAGCATCCGCGACACAGCCACTTTCACGGACCCACACTCCACATCAGAGGGCATCCACCGCATCTATGTTAACGGAGTGTTGACCCTACTGGACGGAGAACTAACGGGCAACACCGCCGGCAAAGCCATCAGATCGGGGAAGCACGCATAGCGCAGGCCAGCGTTGGCCCACGTAGTGCGAATCGACAGCCAGGAGTGTATTATTATGATAGACGTGTGGAGACGACGGTTTCCGAAAAGGGTGTCTGGATAGAACAAACCGGGCTTGGTCCCAATCTTGCCGAGAGGTCTGTAGATAATGTTGGGTCCAGATTCAGAGCGGCGCACAGTGCAGCAGGTTATATGGCCAATCGCTATAGTGCTCATTTTCGCCTTGGCAGCAGTTTTTGTCGTTGGCGCAATGTTTTGGAATGTCGCCAATCAGGCTCACGTATTGTTGATCACTGATCCATCTCTAGTCGGAAGCACGATCTACGTTGACGGCAGGCGTGTGACGACAGTTCGTCGCGAAGCACAGTCGTTGAGCTTGCGGACAGGTCTGCGGGTGATCAAGGTAAACCACCGGCTCTATGGCGATTACGTACTGCGCTATCGTGTCGTAGATGATGAACAAGGTAGCCGTGAAACACTTGTCCTGCGACGTCGCGCCGACGGGCTGGTGTTGCTGGTGGAATAGTAGGACCGATCGGAAGTGTGTGACGCGCTTCCTGACGGAAAGCGTCCCGAAGCAAGAAATGGCCGGATCGCATGGAGACTTGAACGCTCTCAACCATGCTCTGTTCCTTGTTTCCCCTGGTCTCTCCGGAATTGGAGTAAATGATGCCAGAATTGCACAGAAGAACAGCAGTTACTAGCCCTGACCAACTACCTGATCTTGTCGGGGTCATGATTGAGGCAGATCATAGCACCTTGGAGATGAGCAATGCCTGCTTAGACGAGCACAGTGGACTTGTAATTCCCCTGATACTGCCCGGTCCCGCCCCTGCTTATCAGTGGGAGGCGGAAGACGGGAGCGGCGAGTATATGCATTGCATAAACATATACAAGTGCAGGAGAGCCCGGCTGATCATCGGCCGCGTAAAGAACTGCCACAAACTCCATCAAGATGGTCGGTTGGGCAACATAGAGTACAGAGACGGTGCGGTAGTTGTCGAAGGTGCTGACGGATGTTGTCTAGCCCGGGCAGAAGTGTCGAGATTGAGCGTCGTTCTCGAGATCGACTGCCACGTCGTTGATGTATTGACCGTTTATCAATATGGTTCTGGCGTTCAGATACTAGACTATGGGTTTGATTACCTGCGGAAGGTCACATCCGAGGTTGGCATCGAGATGCCTGACATCGATTCGCAGAACGGTAAGACTTGGAATTAGGGGACAGAGCCCCGCTATGCGCCCAATAATTCGGGACACCCTTGTCCCGAAACGAACGGGTGTGGTTGCGTCACCTCCTACGGCCTGCTCCATTCCAGCAACACGGCGGGATCGCCATTCTTCAATGTCAGATCGCCGCAGCGGAGCACACGGGCGTCGGCTGCGGCGCAATATGCAATTTCGCCTTCCGGTGTCCTGCGTACCAGGCAGAACTCGCCGTCGAGTGAGAGCTGCCAGTCCGTTTGCCGCAGCGTGGCCGTCTTCACGTCAGCGTCGGCCGCGACGAGCAAGTCACGCGTGCCATCGGCGTGGGTCACTTCGACCGCGACCGCGCCGGTGGGCGCTGGTTGACCATCTGCGTTGAGCAGCGGTACACGTCGGATTCCGTTGAGCGCCGACGTCCCTACACAGGGCTCGATCACGCCCACGAACACGCTCGAAAGGGCCTCGCCCTGACGCCTGACCATGAGCCGCGGTATCCACGCTTCATTCGAAGAGTCGTAACCTCCCGTCGTCACCCAGCCTTCGCACAGCACGACTGCGGCATCCTCCGTGAGGCCGGTGTAGCGCAGGCGCACGGGACTATCGCCCAACTGCCATTGCACCTGCCATCCCGGGCGTGGCTGCGCGTCCTGCCGGAAGCTGCGCATCTGAGTCGGCCCGTAGGCGTAGTCGCCGCCAGGCGTCAAGTTCAGCCCTACGGTCTCAACTCGGTCGGCATTGCCATGCAGGAAGAAGGCGTGATCGGATCCGCCGGTCACTCGGAACAGGTCCAACATATAGAACCGTCCGGGGTCGGGTGCATCCACCATGACGACCGTGCGTTCAAAGCGCTTGTCACCAGCGTCCACAGGCAGAAGATCAGGCGCAGCCACCCGCACCGCCCGTAGCCCTTTGACTTCGGCCCAAAGAGTGGACTTTCCGACGCCATCGCGTTGGTCCTGACGATCGACCACCACAGTATTGTGAGCGGCCGTGGTGCGATACCAGGCGGCCTTCGGCGAACCCCAGCCGCCGAACTGGACCGGCGGATAGCCGAACTCGGGCATCAGGTCCAAACCGTAGGCGAACAGACCCAGGTTGAGACCGTCCTGGTGGTGATGACCGCCGCCAACGCCGTAGTTCAGCCACGCCGCCCGCTCGTTCTCGCCTGCGCCCGAGCGCAGAATGGCCAGGCGCCACTGCTCTTTGTTGACGCTGCCGACGACCGGCGTCGGGCCGTGTTCGGCGATCAATCGCGCCACGCTGTCACGGACGGTCTGTTCATCGTCGGCGAACGGGTCGTGGGGTAACCCGTCCAAGGTCCTTCCGTTGGCCAGGTACAGCACCTGTGCAAAAGCCGGGTCTCCGGTCAGTTGATACAGCCTCCACAAGAACGAGTACATCGAGGGAACCAGGGGCGCGCTGGCCGGATGCCTGAACAACACGCCGCCGTACTGGGGTATCTCCTGCGCGAACCAGCCGGTGTCGCCCACCAGAGGGTAGAACTTTCCCAGACACCACGTGTCAATATGAAACCGGTACGTCTGACGGAGCCGCGGCTGAAGCTCCAGGCAGGAACTGAGGAAATCGTGGTCGGCCCGGTCCCACAGGGCAAGGAACTCTGCCAGCGACTGTATGACATATGCCGAATAGTTGGCCAGCCCTTTCTCGCCGGTCACGCCGTCCACGGCCGTGGCCCGCTCGAGCATGGAGTCAATCAAAGGGTTCACCGTCTCGCGTGGTTCGCCGAGAACTGCCCGGATCAGGATCAAGGCGATGTCCTGACGCGGGTAGTTCGAGTGAAGCTTGTGCGGATTGGCCAGGGCGTCGCGCAGGATGCGCGTCTCGATGTTGCGTCGGATATCGGCTACTGATGTCTTCGGGTTCTCGAGCCCGTGCCGTCGCGCCTGGGCTGACAAGAACGCCACCAGTTTGCGGTCGTCCTCAAGGCTCGGCTGGATCATGTCGTAGGCCAGCGCCAGTTCACGGGTCTCCTCACAGGAGTTGTCCCACGTGGAAACGTAACCGGCGCTCCCGGAGTTTTCGTAGACCACACCCTGCTTGCCGAAATCGAACTCGGGGTACATATCCGCGATGCGGTCGAGCAAAATGGCCGCCTTGTGGGCGTAGATACCCTCGCCGGTGGCTACATAGGCCTGGGCCAGCGCATTGACGCCGCCGAGCGCTGCCTGTTTCCACTGGCCGTGGACCAGATAGGCGCCGATGAACCGCCAGCGTTTACCGTCCCGCGCATAACCCCAACCGTCATCCACGCCAAACTCTCGCAGAGGATCTTCGGCATCGGGGTGATCGGCGTTGAATAGCAGGGCGCGGTTGGCTTTCGCCGGATCGAACACGCCGCGCGAATCGAGGCCGGAGCGGTAGTAGGCTGCGAAATCGTTTTTCGGAAAGTGCTCGCCACAGTGCGGGCACCAGACCTTCCACGGCTGTGCCAGCGCGTCCATCTTCCACTTGTACATTGGCACTGATTTGTTGCAGGCCGGGCAGTGGCCGTCGGACCACACCATCCACGAGCGGGGAATTGTTGGGCTGAACATCAGTCCCCACAACTGCTCGTCGGACATCTCGCGCCATGGCCGCGCCGCAGCCACCAGGCCTCGGACGAGCACCGCCGCATCTTCATCGCGCGCCACATTGGCCCGCAGCCGCTGTAGAAGCTCCGTCGGGTAGAATACGCTCTTCGATCTCATCAGGTCCTGCTTTGCCGCCCCGGCAGATGCTGCGCAGACTAACATGCTCGCCAGCGCCACGGCACAAAGAAAGCATTTCACAATTGCGTTCTCCTTTGTTGCAACCTGTGGCGCATCAAGGGATCTGTGGTTGCCTTGCCGCCGCGACTGTGCCTCGGAATGTCTGTCCCGAAGCATAGTCGCGGTAAGAAGCTCAGTAGTTGTCACTCGGCCTGTGGAGCGACGTACTTCGCGTCCGGAGTAGTATACATCCGGAAGTCGATCTCGTAAGGCGGCTCAAGCTCCTTGCGCACCCAATCCTTGAGTTCCTTAGTAACCTCAACTCCCACGGATCTGGCGATCTTCTTCTCCTGAAGAGAATACCAGATTTCGCTAAGAGAGAGCTCGCCCTCCTGTATGGTGGCAAAATCTCCGGCGAGCAGTTGTTCGACCTCATCAAAGCGGTCAAAACGAAGCGCAGTCGTTGCGGCAAGCATCCGAATTCTCTCTTGTTGACAGACGTCCTCGGGCAGGCCCTTTAGGAATTCATCAAGTTCATCGAAGTGTTTCCTTTCCAGGAACTGCGTGCCATACTCGTGAGCAATCGGCCAGATCTTCGGCCCGATTTCCCACGCCTTTTTCAGCAGATCGCACGATCTGGCGAAGTCCCGCTTCTTCCAGGCGACGACCGCAAGGTTGCGCAGCGCCCAGGCACTTGGCTTGAGCGAGAACGACTTCTTCCAGGCGGCCTCGGCCTGAGCTTCCTCGTGGCACTCCAGCATCGCTACACCCAGGTGCAGCCAGGAATACCAGTGGTCGCCCTTGCCGTTTCGGATGCTCTCTTCGAGCAGGGCGCGCCATTCCGGCTGGATCATATACTGCCCAGGGTCCGCTTGCGGGTCGGGTTCCGGCAAGGCTCCCGCGTGAAGAAGCTCAAGCCACGGCTGCTGCTCCGGTCCCAGATCTGAATCATCATACGGCATAGCGTCCGGGATCGTGGGTTTCTCACCGCTGCTCTCGGCACGTTTCTTTTCAAGCGCGCCCCATCCCAGACCTGCAAACAGCATCTCGTCCGGAGGTCTGGCGGCTACCTCCGCGAACTTGCGGTCCCATTCGTCAATCTCACTTTGCGTAATCATACTCTCAAGTGCGCGTCCGGCTTCGTCACAGGCTTCATTCCAGTCTGTCGAATGGAGTTTCGAGGGGTCAGCTTCGAAGAAACTCATAGCCTCCGTCCAAGTCCATTCCGTCTGGGCCGGCATAGGTATGGAATGCGCCTGGGTGTATGCCAGACCCGCCTGTATCTCCTGGAAAGGCGTGTCCTTTACACCCAGGAAGTCGTTGAAGCGCCTGCTTCCGTCACCCATCCCCCAGACGAACATCTTGCGGCCTTTCAGCCGCGGAGTGGACGCATGCACCATCCCGGCTCCGTCCTTGTCGACTATGACCTCCCATTTCCTTTGCTCATCGGGGATATGGAAGAACAGATCATAGGCATTGTTGATATGTGTGGCGTAGCTATAGTCCAACCCATCATAGGTGGGGCACTTGTCGTAGTACAGCCCCTTGAACGCATATTCAGCGGGAACTATGACCCTGCCGTCGGGGTACTCCGGCACGCCGATGTTAGTCCACCAGTACATAGGGATTTCATACGGATGAGGGTTGATCAGCCGTACACGCGCAAACAGGAACTTCGACTTCGGAGGCAGGAAAAGGTCTATGTGAAACGGGAAACACTTCACTCTTTCCCAGGCGTAGAGCCGCAATCCTGGCTCGCCGTCAGGCCCGGTGATACGTGCAGCGTGGAAAGGTGACATAGTCAGGTAGTGATGGCCAACCTGGGCGGTATTCCACTCGATGCCTCCCGCCACCCAGGCGTTTCTAAGAGCGAAGTTGGCGGGCTGGAAAACCGGATTGCACACCAGTAGCTCCCGGTTAAGCGGCTTCCAGACGATGGATGTCACCAAAGCGCCTACTTCCGGCAGCACCCTGACCTTCAGGAACTCGTTCTCAAGAACCAGGCTAGTGAAGTCGCGCGGGTTCCTCGTGCGGCCGTAGCCGTCCTGCATTCTGTAGGGCAGGACTCGCCTGCCGGTCTTCCATCCAAGACCTATGCGACCATCCTCGGGAATCTGTTGTTTGTCGAAGTCAATGGAGGAGTCCTCCACTGGATTTCGAAACGCCGGCAGCGGGTTTTCGGGCCCCAGATCGGCGGCAGGAATGTTATACGGTTCAACGCGAAGTGAAGTAGTCACCCAGTCCTCCAACAATAAGGCTTCGGGGTCTGGCCCCGAAGCCGTTTTGAGCTTGTTTCCGGACGTGTCTGTTCTGCACACGTCAGCTATATTATACTAGAGAGTACGCCCGCCCGTCCAGAGTGGACACTGTCATTCCGACCAGGGGGAGGAATCTCGGGAGATTTCTCCCGCGGTCGAAATAAGGTAAATTATTCGGGCTATCGTCCCAGTATCGCGTCCATCGCGGCGGAGGTGTTGACGATTCGCACTTCCGGATAGTGCTGATACATAGGAATCATCTCGGCAGTGACGAATGAGTCGTAGCCGATGGCCTTGAGCGCCGCAATGACAGCGGGCCAGTTCACATCACCCACCAGCAGATCGGTGAACCCGAATGCTGTCCCGGCGCCCCGCACAAAGTCCTTGAAGTGGACACGCTTGATTCTCTTGCCCAGAACCTTGATCCATTGCTCCGGGTATCCAACCGTCATGCAGTTGCCCACATCGAAGTAGCAGCCGACGTAGTCCGATTTGAACTGATCTACAAACGCTGCCATCTCCATCGGCCCGACCAGGAACTTGTTCCAGACATTCTCGAGGCCGATAGCGATCTTTGCGCTCTCCGCGTGCGGAGCCAGCTTTCCGATGGCTTCGGTTGACCGGTCGTAAGCGGCGGAATATTCCACGACCTCCGCACCCGGATCGAAGAACACATCAACGGCTCCCGGTACAATTAGCACCGCGCCGGCGTCCAGCCATTTTGCGACGTCGATGAGTTGCCTGGAGATGTCTATTGCCTCCTGGCGAATCTTCGGATCGCTTGCCGTGAGTGACTTGCCCCAGTAAAGACCGCATGCCACGCTGGATATCTTCACTCCGGCGTCGCCTGCGGCGGCAACTATGTCCTTTGCCGATTTCTCGGTAGTCTGCATGCTCACATCGCCGGTATCGGATAGACACACCTCAACGGACTCGTAACCCGCCTTCTTCGCGGTCTTGAAGACGTCGGATACTTTGGCGGTGCCCTCAAGCCCTCCGGGAAATGACCAGTAGCTAATACCCTTTATCATTCTGTCCTCCAGTTAATAATCGACTATGGCGCTGGTTTCAGCCGACTTACGGGCCGCAAGCGAGAATCTGACGGCCTCACGCCCACATTCCGGCGTGACGATTTCAGGGTGCTTGCCTGCCTTGATACAGTCGATGAAGTACTTGATCTCGTTGAAGTATCCGCCCAGGTCACTCAGATTGCCCGACGTCTCTGTTGAGACTGAGACTTTTTGTTCCGGCATCTTCGGTGCATACGGCTCGCCTTCGTTAGGATAGACCATCAGGGACGGGGTCGCGCCGGAATCCAGTTTGATAGAGGCCTTCTCGCAGGACACGACAAGCGACATGTTGAAAGGATACGTGTTGGACAGATCCAGCGAACCCTCGGCGTAGCCGGCCGCACCTTTTTCGTGTCCCCAGGACGTAGTCATAACGCTGTCGATTCCACCAGTGGCGCTCTGAACGCCGCGGGCGAAGACTTTCGTTGGCGCGCCGAGCAGGTACGTAAGGTAGTCCAGATCGTGGATATGGAGGTCGTGAACGGCTCCCCCGCTCTTGGCGGGGTCGAACAGCCATCTCTGCCACGACCACGTAGCCGGCGGGCTGAGTCTGCTGGCGCTGGCCCACTGAATCTTGCCCAGCTTGCCCGAGTCTACCAGGTCTTTGACCACCTGATATTCCGGCCAGAATCGGATTACCTGGCCAATCATCATCTTGACGCCGGCTTTCTTCACCGCATCAATCATCCGGTCACACGACTCGACCGTCAGCGCCATAGGTTTCTCGCACAGTACGTCTTTGCCGGCCTTCGCGGCTGCGATTACGCACTCTTCGTGGAGATAGGTGGGGGTGGTAATGTCGACTATGTCCAAGTCAACTCCGGCGAGCATCTCTTCGATGCTGGCAAAGACCGCGCACCCAAACTTCTCTTTGGCCTCGTCGCGCTTTGCGGGGTCGACGTCCGCAACGGCCACAATCTTGGCCTCGCCGGTCGCCTCGTGGCACTGAGTGTGCATGTGACCCATAAAACCGTATCCAACCAATCCGACTTTCAACATCCGGATCCTCCTGTCGTTTCCCGATCCCTGAGATCACTCTCCAGGGACGATTCTAATTCATCATTGCTGCCAATTGTACCACATTGGCGTGTTATACTCAAAGCAGAGTAGGGGAGGACCTCTGTGTCCTCCCGAAGCGCACATGCTCGTTCGCTACCACCTTCGCAATCTGTGGTAGACCACGCCCGCCGACTTCTTTGCCAACCGTGGCAGCATACCAATCTTCGATGCCAGTCCAGCGCTCATCCAGTAGCGCAGGTATACCCGCAGCAACAGCCGGGTGTCGTTGGCGCGGACAACCCGGTAGTTCAAGTTAGACTCGTGGAGCCGGTATCTCACCAGACGCTCCGGAACGTATGCGGCAGACCCGGACATCAGCAGTTTGAGCCACGCGTCAAAGTCGTCGGATGTCGTGTATCTCGGGTCAAACCCGCCGGCGTCAAGCAGTGCGACCCGACGAACCACGGCAGCGGACGTTGTGATGACGAAGTTGCCGTGCCGGAAGAACCACTCGAAATCCGGACATGGTGGAATAGTGCTCTGGTCTATCTTGTTCAGCGCCTCTGAATACCCCACGATCTCAACGGCCGAGAAGACCAGATTCGCCGATGGTTTCTCCTCAAAGACCGGTACCGTCCTTGCGAGCTTGTCCGGCATCCAGATGTCATCGTGGTCGAGAAAGGCCACAAACTCCCCATGGGCCGCACGCAGCCCATCGTTTCTGCTGGCTGCCTGGCCGAGGTTCGAATTGTGCGTGACCAGGTTGGGATGCAGGACGGCCTCGAAACGCGAGAGCAGCCCGGAGATGTCTCTGGGAGAGGCGTCATCCACAATCACAGTCTCAAAACCCCGATAGGACTGTGCGGCTACCGACTCCAGAGTCTCAGCCAAATAACCCTCGTGAGCCTCGGAGGAACAGTAAACGGGAACGACTACGGATACCTTCGGAACCAAGCTCTGCCTCCCTCCAGTCCGACGATATGCTACACCTTGTCACGACTCCATTACAAGTCTGCAACGCGCCCGCGTTGACAGATAGCTTCGCACCCGTTAGAATCAAGTCCACAAACGTGTCCTGACAACTCGCGGCGTGCGATCTGGAGACCCTGGAGAGAGCCTTGGCTGATGAAGAATGTCGAAACCAGTCACCTTCGCAAAGAGCGGTTCCGCGAGACCCTCTGTTAGAAGCGCTGCGAACGCACTTCGGATTCGACAGCTTTCGACCCGGGCAGCCCGACGCGGTCCGGAGCTTGCTGTGCGGTGAAAACACCCTTGTTGTGATGCCCACCGGTGCTGGGAAATCACTTGTTTACCAGATGACAGCTCTGCTCACCGAAGGGGTCACGCTGGTTATCTCGCCGCTGATTTCTCTGATGCAGGATCAGGTCCGGGCCCTCACAAGGAAGCGAATACCGGCGGCCTACATTAACAGCACACTAACGCCGAATGACCAGGCAGCACGGTTGAGGGCTATGGTAGATGGACGCCTCAAGCTGGTCTATGTGGCTCCCGAAAGACTGCGAGCTTCCGCGTTCCGAGAGGCAATCGGCAAGGTCAAAGTCAGTCTGCTCGCCGTGGACGAAGCGCACTGCATCTCGCAGTGGGGACACGATTTCAGACCGGACTATCTGCACATTGCCAGCGCGCGAAGGCTGATGCGAAATCCGGTAACGGCTGCACTCACCGCCACTGCGACAGCCTACGTGCGCCGCGACATATCCCGGGCGCTTGGTCTGGGTTCAACCAGGCAGATAGTCACAGGCTTCAACCGCCCAAACCTCTCCTTCGAGGTGCGTTCCGCGCACAACTATCAGGCAAAGGCCCAGGTGCTGGTTGAAGCACTTGCCGATCTCGAGGACGGTTCGGCCATTGTTTACGCTGGTTCCCGGCGCGACTCCGAGGAAATTTCCGGGCTGATAAGCAAGGTGGCTGGGCTGCACGCGGAGTTCTATCATGCGGGTATGGACGCCAACGTGCGGGCCAGTGTGACGGATC
The DNA here is from genome assembly GCA_964431685.1 of uncultured bacterium. Lineage (GTDB taxonomy): Bacteria > Armatimonadota > UBA5829 > UBA5829 > UBA5829 > CAYSLA01. Next base: position 17,963 of record CAYSLA010000052.1, read on the forward strand.
GCTTCCTCTCCGGCGAACTGCCTGTTGTTGTCGCAACGAATGCATTCGGTATGGGTATCGACCGAGCTGATGTGCGAATGGTTGTGCACTTCACCCTGCCCGGGTCGCTGGAGGAATACTATCAAGAGGCTGGGCGAGCCGGCCGTGATGGTCAACAGTCCAGGGCTGTGCTGATATACTCCCCGCAGGACACCTCGCTGCACGAGTACTTCATCAGGTCTTCTACTATAGAAAGAGGTTCGCTTCGCGGTCTGCACAAGGTCTTGTCGGACTCCGGCGCAGGCGCGCACTGGTTTGAACACCCTGAAATATCTACCCAGACCGGCCTTAACGAAGTGGCATCGCGAGTGGCTCTGTCGATTCTTGAAGAGGCCCACGCAATCGTCGTTCTCGCCGTCGAAAGAGGGGCTTCTCTGGTGGAGTGCGGAGAATGGAGAGATGACGCCATATCCGCAGCGCTCGAGAAGTCCGAGGACAGATCAAGAGCCAAGCAGCAGCATCTGGCGGACATGGTCGCCTACGCGGAATCGAACAAATGTCGGCGCAAGACAATCCTTGAGTATTTTGGCGATGTCTCTGAGCCGATTGCGGAGATCTGTTGCGACAACTGCATTGATCCGCCATCTGGCGATGAGGCTGGTGCTCAGGACTGCACCGCGCCTCTTACGGAGGAGAACAAAGCAGCGCTTCTCATATTGGAGACATTGCTGCGGCTCAGGTGGCCGGTGGGCAGAACCAAGCTTGCGCACGTGCTTGCCGGTGCCAAATCCAGGGACATGACCCAGTCTGGCTACTTCAGGACTTCGTTTTACGGGAAGCTCGCCGGGCACCGGCAGAAAGATATCCTCGATATTATCGACCAACTCTTGCGCCGAGGCTATCTTGCGATGGAGGGCAGTGATCGGCCTGTGCTCAAGCTGTCAAAGAAGGGCGAGCAGGCTCTCGAGACAGGGCAGGCAATACACATTTCGATCGCCAACGCGCCTTCGCCGAAGAAGGCCAAAGATGCCCAGGCGAAGAGACTGGCCGGCGATTCTGTCCGACTCACCGCCGATATGTTTGCGCGTGGGATGAATGTCCAGCAGATAGCAGAGGAACGGGGACTTGTCCATGACACCATTTATGGCCACCTGGCAAAGCGCATCGCCTCCGGGCTGTTGAATCTGGATCAAGTGTTGACGGCGGGAGAGATCGACACCATCAGGTCGGCAATGAGCAGCGCAGGGCCGGACGCTCGGGCTGGACTGATCAAGTCTATCCTTGGTGACGCGGTCGGCTACGGTCCAATCAACTGCGTATTGGCTGCGGACCGGCCGTCGCTTTTGCTCGATAAACCGGTTGCCATCACCGATGTCACCACTGCTCAGCAAGTGAGCGACTATCTGTCACGTCCGCATCCCAGAGCCCTCTCCGGCCCGTGGGAGAGCGGGTGGTCGCTCGGCTTCCATAGTGTGTTTTCGGGAGCGGACAGGAGCCGCAGCCTGGTGGGCGAACTAGTGTACCGGCTTAAGTATTGCGAAGATCGGCAGGCGGTCACAGAACTCGTGCAGATGGCGGCGGCCGTCTGCAACGATGATCCGGCGATGCGCTCGGCAGAGACCATAGTCCCGATGCCGGGATCCACCAGGCGCAATTTCGATCACGTCTCTTTGTTTGTCAACATGCTTGCGGCACGGACTGGAAAACGAATGTTACCAGCGCTTTCGAAGGTAAGAGCGACCCATCCTCAGAAGGAATTGCGCACGCTGGCGCAGAAGCGTAAGAACGTGGCCGGGGCGATCGTCAGCGACGAGAGCGTGCGCGGGAAACGCGTGCTTCTGGTGGATGATCTTTTCGATTCAGGAGCGACGCTCTCTGAGGCGGCGCGAGCCGTGGTCGAGGCGGGGGCAACATCGGTATGTGTGCTCACTCTGACCAGCACCATACACTCTGACGCGTAGAGAGCAGATAAAGAGATACTCAGATATGCTGCGCGGACGTGTGTCCCGAAGCTCTCGAAGGTTGTTTCGGGATTTCGGATATGTGCTATGCTGACAGTCTTGATGAGACAAAAATCCCGAAACATTGGCAGACCCTGGGCGTTTTGATAGGAACAGACCAAATTGAGCAAACTACACTACCTGGCGCTATCGCAGATAAAGGGCATCGGCCCCGTGCTCGCCCGCACGTTGCTGGAGCAGTTTGGCAGCATCGAGTCGGTGTTTTGCGCCCATGCTGCCGAGCTAAGCCTTGTGCCGCGCGTATCGGAGCAGATGGCCGAGGATATCTTGGGGGCAGACCTGGAGATGCTTGAACGCTCTTTGGAGAACATTGATTCCTCGGAAATCGATCTGCTCACCTGGGACGACAGCGACTACCCTGCAAACCTCTTCGAAGTTCGAGATGCGCCTTACTTGCTTTATGTGGCAGGCAGAGTCTTGCCGGCTGACGACCGGGCAGTCGCAGTCGTTGGTACACGGGAGCCGAGTGATTCGTCGCGTGAGGTGGCAACCTTGCTGGCCAGGCATCTGGCGGAGGCGGGAGTGACGGTGGTGAGCGGATTGGCTACAGGCATAGACACCGCCGCCCACGAGGGGGCTCTGGCTGCTGAAGATGGGCGAACGATTGCGGTGCTGGGATCGGGACTTAACAGAGTCCATCCTGCCGAGAACAGGGAGTTGGCCGAGCGAATCACGAATCGTGGTGCCTTGATCACTGAGTACGGCCCAAACGTTCCTCCAAACGGGCCGAACCTGATGGCACGGGACAGGATCGTGAGCGGAATGTCGAAGGCGGTGTTGGTAGTAGAGGCGGGAGTGGATAGCGGCAGCGTAGATACAGCGAAGAGGGCGAAGAAACAGGGCCGGAAAGTCTACGCTATCCCCGGAAGTCCGGGCACGAATCAGCTACTCGGGATGGGAGCTGAGCCGCTTGATCCCAACGATTTCGATGTGGAGGCGCTACTAGCTGAGCCGACACCTGAAGCACCGAAGCCTGGCGATCAGATGAGTCTGTTCTGACACTGACTATACGTGCTATGCTTCGCGGACGTGTGTCCCGAAGCAGACTAAGCATAGTTCTGGTGTCGCGAGACCAGCCGGCTTCGGCCTTCCACAATCTCCGCCTGGTCTGGTATAATCAGCACAGATTATTCAGGG
>CAYSLA010000053.1:0-20957 GCA_964431685.1 uncultured bacterium
GGAGATTGATGCTTTGTTGAGTTTCATTTTGTGCCTTCTTCTATCTCCTGGACGCATACTTCTGGGTCAGGCGGCATATGGGACATATTAGTCGGATGCGACCTATATGTCCCATATGCCCTATATGCCGCCTGACCTCTGACCTTTAACCTACGATTCCTGCGGCAGGCTTACCTCATACCCCAGGTAGTATTCCAGAGCCTCGATCATCGGGGCCGCGACCAGTCCCGGCGTTACGCTGACGTGGTGCCGGTGACCCTGATAGCCCACGTGGAGCAGAACATCCTGCAGGTTGGGTATATCGACGACGCCAGCGCACCCAAAGAAATCGGCCGGTATGGGATCGTCCGTGAACGCGCCTTCTCCAACGTAGAATCTGAGACTTCCGTTCTCGCTCATCATGCTCGTGAAAGTGAACGGACCTGGCTTGATCCGGCCTACATTGCATCCGAATGTGCACTCCATGGGCACGACGCTGCCGATAATCTCGTGCCCGGTCACATCTCCTCGAGCAGCCATCATTCCCTGTGGCACCGGTCCACAGTGGAACAGGATGCACTTGTCCTCTTCGTCTTCGTAGTTATTGTTCCAGTCCAGGCAGGCGGCTACATCACCGGACGCCAGGCTGGCTGCGCGCATTGCCACCGCGTTCCCGATATCGACTTCACAAGAGGCGATCAGTCCTCGGTCGTTCATATCGGAGAGCAGAACACATGGCGACACCCCAAGGACGTTCTGCATCTCAGTCCAGCATCTTATGGCAACAGTGTCGAGCCGGTTATCGGCCACTATCCGGTCAATGACGACGGACAGGCGTGCCAGTTTGTCGAACCCCTCAGCGGGCATCTTTGAGAAATCAGCATACGACTGTAGATACGCGGCTTTCGCAGCCAGTTGACTATCAGAGGCTGGTATCTTGCCCACCAAATCGAAGACTTCCGAAAGGTCGAATGTCTCCACAGTGATGCCGTGACGCTGCAGCGCCAGTTCGTCAATGCGGACAGTCTTGAACGGTGTCACCCGGGCGCCTATCGCTCCGACGCTCATCTCTCGCACTCCGCCCACGACACGACAAATCCGGTCAAAGTAGTCGATGCTCTCGGCAAACGTCTCGGACGATGGAGAGACTGTATGCGGCTTCACGGCTGTAAACTTGATGCCATACTGGCGGAAGACATCCATTATTGATAGCTTTCCGCAGAAAGCGTCGCGGCGCAGGCCAGGGCGCATCTTGTCCATCTCATCAGGGTAGGCCTGGATGAATATCGGCACGTCCGCATGCCTGAGAGCCTCCGCGGCCCCATTCTCGTCGCCAAAGTTTGGCAGGCACAGGATCACTCCGCCGAACTTGCCCTCATTCTCACGAAGCCATTTCGCGTAGACGGCCCCTTCCGCCTGTGTGCAGACGGCGCCAAACCCAGTGGCGTCCTCGTCCATCATCAGGAAATCGTGGCCCTTGGCCTTGAGCGCAGTCGTCATCTCGTTGCGGGCGCTCGCCATAAGCGACGCAGGAAACCCACTGCGGGTTCCAAAAAACAGTGCAAACGTAGTCTTGTTGGTGTTAACAGGCATTGATTTGTCTCCTCATAGTAGTTAGGCAGTAGGAAGACCCTCTGCAGGCAGGATGCGCTCCGCCACACGTCACTGCGGACCAGCTCTGGACGCAGCAATCAAGCTGCCGCACGACGACTGCCGGTCCGCACGCACCAGTGCCGGGACGGCTACCACCTAATCCTACTTCCAGAACCATCTCAACAATTCCTGCATTGTTGCGAGTACGCCTCAAGGGCAGGCCTTCTTTCGCCGATATAACTAAAGGCAGGGGAAGTTATTTGCCCACTATAGAGAGGCGCTGCAAACACGTCATTTCGTGCAGGCAGGATGCCTGCACTCCAAGTCGTGTCAACATACCCATCATGTAAGAGAGGCGCGCTCTCGGAACTCACCGATGCAAGAAAGAATAGAACCTATCGGCGAAGCATTCATCAGAGCAGGTCTGATCACAAGGGAGCAGCTTGATCAGGCACTGGAGAAGCAGAAACTCCTGAAACGCACGGAGTCGCTCGGTGACGTCCTCGTAAACATGGGATTCATCACTGACAAGGACAAGATCAAGTGTCAGGGCGAACAGTGGGGCGTCGCGTACATTGACCTCACGGCTTGCGAGGACTTCGACAGCTCCGTCACTCGCCTTGTAGCTCAGAATGTTGCCCGCAAACTGAAGATACTGCCAATTGCCCGCAAGAACGGGCGCCTGACCCTCGCAATGAAGAATCCTCTGGATATCTTCGCCATCGACGAAGTGCGGCTGCTCACCGGACTGGACGTTGAGCCGGCCATCGCCGCTGAAGAAGACATCATCAACGCCATCGGGCGTGCGTACCGTGCCCAAAGCAACGTCTCCGATCAGGTGAACAACGTTATCGCCGAGTTCGAAGGCGGAGACATTGACCTGCGCAATGCTGACCAGGACGAAGAAGAAGACATCTCAATCGAGCAACTGCGGGAACTGAGCGAGGAAGCGCCTGTCATCAAGCTATCCAACCTGATCATCAGCCGCGGCATCTCGGATGGGGCCAGCGACATACACATTGAGCCCCAGAAGGAGTCCGTGCGGGTCAGACTCCGGATCGACGGCATACTGCACGAGATAATGCAATTGCCGAAGAAGGTGCAGTCCTCTCTCACATCTCGCTTCAAGATTATGGCTGAGATGGATATCGCCACGAAACGCGCACCCCAGGACGGGCGCATCGGGGCTACGGTTGACGGCCGCGAATATGACTTCCGCGTTTCAACGCTGCCCAACGTCTACGGAGAGAAGCTGGTTCTGAGAGTTCTCGACAGAAGCTCGGTGTCGGTGGGACTGCAGAAGCTTGGGCTTTTGCCCGAGACTCTGGAGAGATTTGAAAGCCTGATAAGCCGCACGTACGGGATCATTCTGGTCACAGGGCCAACCGGCAGCGGCAAATCGACCACTTTGTACTCTGTGTTATCCAAGCTCAACTCCGGCGAGAAGAACATTCTTACAATCGAGGACCCGGTTGAATATGAGTTGGCCGGCCTGACTCAGGTTCAGGTCAACCCGCGCGCCGGTCTGACTTTCGCGGCGGGCCTGAGAAGCATGCTCAGGCAAGACCCCGACATTGCCATGGTCGGTGAAATCCGAGACGCTGAGACTGCGACAATAGCCACCGAGGCGGCGCTCACCGGCCACCTGGTCTTGTCCACGCTTCACACCAATGACGCTCCAGGCGCACTAACCAGGCTGATAGACATGCAGATCGAGCCGTTCCTGGTGGCATCGAGCGTGATTGGGGTGATGGCTCAGAGACTCGTGCGGGTAGCGTGTCCGAAGTGCAAGGCACAGTACCAGCCACCGTCCGATGCCATAAAGCGTCTTGGCATAGAGGCGGAGAGCGGCACGACGGTGTCTTTCTACCGAGGACGCGGCTGCGACCACTGCAAAGGCAGCGGCTACAAGGGCCGCATGGGCGTTTACGAGCTCATGATTATGAACGATCGGATGCGCGATCTGGTGCTTCAGAAGACATCCGGTCACTTGATGAAAGAAGCGGCGGTCGAGTCGGGCATGAAGACCCTGCGCGACGACGCGATAGCCAAGATTCTGCTTGGGATGACGACTCTGGAGGAGTGTCTGAGGGTCATATACTCAGGATAGCAGGAGAGCTTATGGGGCAGGATGGGACCTGACCTCCCCCTAACCCCCTCCGAAACGGAGGGGGGAGTGGGAGGTGCGGTAAGACCTATCGGACTTAGGCGCGAAGGGAGCATACTACAAGTGCAGCAGCAACAACAAATACCCGCCGACAACTTCGACGAATACAGCCCTAGTGCGGTAGCCCAGGATGCCCTCAGCGTCGACACCGTACACTTGGACGACCTGCTCCGCGAGGCGTGCGCCAAGGGATCGTCGGACATTCACGTTACTGTGGGGTTGCCGCCGATCGTGCGGACGGACGGCTCACTCGTGGGACTCAACTATGAGCCGATGTCGCCTGGCCAGACCCAAAGACTGATATACGACATCCTGAGCAACGAGCAAATTCAGGTGTTTGAGCGGACTCACGAGCTCGACTTCTCCTACGGCGTGCGCAACATCGGACGATTCCGCGTGAATGTTTACAAACAAAGGGGCAGTGTAGGAGCCGCGATGAGGAGTATCCCGGCCAAGATACCCTCCTTTGAGGAACTGGGGCTGCCGCCAGTGCTGCGCGAGCTCAACCGCAAACACAGCGGCCTGGTGTTGGTAACGGGACCCACGGGCAGCGGCAAGTCGACGAGCATTGCGTGTATGATCGACAACATCAACTCGGAGCGGCCGGTGCACATCATGACCATCGAGGACCCGATCGAGTATCTGCACCGCCACAAGCGCGGCATGATCAACCAGCGTGAGCTGCACCAGGACACAGACTCGTTTGGCAATGCGCTTCGCGCCGTGCTCCGTGAGGACCCGGACGTTGTGCTGATAGGTGAGATGCGCGACCTCGAAACCATTGCGGCCGCCCTTACTCTCGCGGAGACAGGTCACCTGGTGTTTGGAACCCTCCACACCCGAAGCGCTCCGCAGACTGTTGACCGCGTGATCGATGTATTCCCACCGCACCAGCAGGATCAGATAAAGGTCCTGTTGTCGAATACGATTGAGGGGATTGTGGCTCAGCAGCTCGTTCCGAGGATTGGCGGCGGGCGAGTGGCGGCAATCGAGGTCATGGTGGCTACCTCGGCCATCCGCAACTTGATTCGGGAAGGCAAGACGTTCCAGATATATAGCGCCCTGGAGACCGGCGCTCAATTCGGAATGCAGACAATGGACAAGACGCTGGCCCTGCTCCATTCGACAGGCAAGATAACCTACGAGGAAGCGGCGGCCCGCGCGATCGACAAGGAGAGTTTCAAGAGGTACGTTTCCGGGGAGTGAGTGACTTTGAGCGAGTGCGCACTTCGCTCTCGGGGAAAGAAGTAGAGCCGTAGGGGCAGGACCTCCGCGTCCTCCCACAACGCGGCTCGGCCGGGCACATCGAATGGTAGTGAAATCGGAGGAGGCAGATCAGATATGAGCGTATATGTTTATACGGCAATTGATCCAGGGGGCAAGAACATAAGAGGGAGACTGGAAGCGGACAGTGAGCCTGCGGCGCTGAGCAGGCTTCACGAGATGCGCTTGCACGTTCTCAATATCAGGCTAGGCAAGGCCAAGGCGTCAGGCGCAGCCGCTGCGCAGGCCAAACCGGGACGCAAGATCAAATTGCACGAGATGGTAGTGTTTAGCCGGCAATTCGCCACGATGATCGACGCGGGCATTCCGATTGTCCGGTGCCTCGATATTCTGGAAGGCCAGACGAAGGACCCCGTGCTGCGGCCGGTGATCGCCGTCTGCAAGAAGGACGTTAAGGGCGGCCTGAGCCTGACTGACGCGTTTGCCAAGCATCCTGGCGTATTCTCCAAGCTCTACGTGAACATGGTCAAGGCAGCGGAGGCCGGCGGTATTCTGGACAAGATTCTGGACCGGCTGTCGATGTTCCTGGAGAAGGAGCAGGAGATTAAGTCGAAGATCAAGTCTGCAATGATCTACCCAATGATAGTGCTAATTTTCGCGGGTCTGATGGTGGTCGCGCTCCTGCTGTTTGTGCTTCCGACATTCAAGGAGATATTCGCTTCGATGGATGTGGAGATGCCGGCGGTCACACAGGCGCTCTTCAGCGCCAGTGACCTCGCACGGTCATTCTGGTACATACCTTTGATCGTCGGAGTCGGCGGCTGGTTCCTGCTGCGTTGGTATAAGAGCACGGACAAGGGCAGTTGGCAGATAGACTCACTGAAGCTGAAGCTGCCGATTGTGGGCGATCTGGTCAGCAAGATGAGCATATCCCGGTTCGCGAGGACGTTCGCCACCCTGATCGCCAGTGGGGTCGCGATGATGCGAAGCCTTGAGATCGTCGCGGAGACCTCCGGCAACCGCGTGATCGCCCACACCATAGAGAGTGCCCGTAACGCGATCCGCGAAGGTCAGAAGATCAGCACTCCACTCGCTCAGAGCGGGCTGTTCCCAGGCATGGTCACACACATGATCGATGTCGGCGAGGAGACCGGAAAACTCTCGGAAATGCTGCTCAAAGTATCGGATTTCTACGATCAGGAGGTGGATAACTCGGTAAAAGCGTTGACATCGCTGATTGAGCCTCTGCTGATAGTGGTGATGGGCTGCATCGTCGGGTTCATAGCTGTCTCGATCATGACCCCGATATTCAAGCTCATCAGCTCGGTGAACTAGTATCGGGGCAGTATTTTTCGCGCAAGAACGGTTCTGCGCGGGCGACAGGGGTGCCGGGGCATGTTGCCTGCTTCGGCGTGAGGTGAGGCACTACGGGCGGCAAGCAGCCGCCACATCTATTACGAATGAATCGGAAGACCTCCCCCTAACCCCCTCCGTTTCGGAGGGGGTTAGGGGGAGGTGATGATGGTGAAGATCACGATGAACACGGATGTTATTAGTCGAAAGCTGACCGAGGAAGAGGTTCAGGAGCTGCTGGCCCAGTACGCGGCTACGCGGCGGACAGCCACGCGCGACACAATCGTACTGCAATATGCGAGTCTGGTGGAAAGCGTGGGACGCCGTTTCGCCGGTGCCTCCGAGCCGCTGGAAGACCTTGTCCAGGAGGGATACATAGGTCTGATAAACTCGGTCGACAAGTACGACGCCAGCAAAGGCGTTAAGTTCTCCACATATGCAACGCACTTCATAATAGGCCAGATCAAACACCACTTACGGGACAAAGGCAAGATAATCAAAGAACCTGCCTGGCTACAGGAGCTTAACCAGCGCGTTGGGAAGGTAGTGGACTCCATGAGCCAGGATCTGGGCCGTCAGCCGACCTGCAGCGAAGTCGCTGAGGAAATGGGGCTCGCGGAACAATGCGTCGCGGACCTGCTGACTACGCGTGAAGTGTTCAAAGTGGGGTCGATATACGGGTCGCGCGAGGACGGCAGTGGGCCGAGTGAAGCCGACAAGCTGTCGGACGAGAGCGTGGAAACATTCCAGCTTCCCGTAGAAGACAAGGTGGTCCTGGAAACTGCCCTTGAGCGGCTCAAAGATATCGAGCGCCGTGTGATAAGCGCGCATTTCTACCGAAGCCTCAGCCAGACCGAGATCGCCAAGAGGCTGGACATCAGTTGCAACTACGTATCACATATCCTGCGCAACTCCACGAAGAAACTGCGCAAGATGCTTACTACCGAAGAGATCGCCGACTCCCAGATGCAGCGTGCCCACCGGCTCACCCGTCTCGAATCCGGTCATCGCCGAGCAGAGCCGAGCAGCGTGATAGACTCCCTGACGGGTCTGTACAACCGAGAGTATTTTGTGGACAGACTCGACGAGGAGGTCAGCCGGTCGTGCAGACACAAGGACACACTCGGTGTCGTTGTCCTTGAGATCTGCCTGCCTCTGGAGGTCGAAGACTACGTGCGCAAGGTGCGCATGGAAGACCTGCTGTACACTATTGCCCAGACCATGAGAAGGTCCGTGCGAAAGATGGACGTGATGGCGCACCTGGAGGACTCCGTTTTTGCCCTGATACTGCCGCACACCGGACAACACGCGGAAACGGTCTGCAATAGACTTACCGCCGCTGTGAACTCGATGGTCATAGAGTCGGGGCGGCGAAATGAGAAGTTCTCCCCGGTGCTCCAGACGGGCTCTGCCGTATACCCGTTGCAGGCATCAGGAGCAGCCCAACTGTTAGATATGGCGATGGGCAGACTGGCATCAGCGACGTCACAGTACTTGATGGGGCGTGCGGGGGAGTCTGACCCCGCCCTTACCGACGACGTTGACCGCGCTGCGTAGCCGGCCGGACAACCGGTCGGCTAACCCCTGACTGGGCGCGGTTTGAAGCCGCACCACATCGGGGGCTGAGGCCATGGTTACCCGTTGCCGGGAAAGCTATTGACGAGTTATGGCCAGGATGGTAGTATTTTCCATGCTGGCCATTTTGTCAGCGATGGGCAAAGCCGCTTTTCCCATCAACGAGCGGCAAATCGTTCTCCATCGGAGGCTCCCCTTGAGAATCAGATTCCTGGTTACTATCCTCGCCATCTGCTCGCTTGCAGCGCCATGCGCGTCGGAAATCCGGGCACAGGAGACGGGCTTGAGCGTCGAAGGGCCTGTCCTGAGCGCAGTCGAAGGGCTGCCGGGTGTTTCACAGGCCGATATGCGCCAGATGATGCCGGTCTCGCAGCTCAAGCGGGGTATGCGTGGCTACGGTCTGACAGTCTTTCAGGGCACAAAGATCGAGCGCTTCGACGTAGAAATACTCGGAGTGCTGACAAAAGCCAATCTTGGCCGCGACCTGATTCTTGTGCGCATAGGCGGCGGCATCGTAACCTCCCGCGGCACAGGGATAATCGCTGGGATGAGCGGCAGCCCCTGCTACATCAACGGCAAACTGATCGGCGCGATCAGCTACGGCAACGCGTTCTCCAAAGAGCCCATCGGGATGGTGACGCCGATCACTGATATGCTCGAGGCGTTCGATGAGAACCTGCCGCCAAGCCCGGACGGATACTCGTCCCCCAAACCACTGCCGGAGAAGTTGATCCTGGGAGAAAAGGCCTTTACCAGTGTGGTGATAGACGGCCCGACGAGTCGCAATTTGACTCCGCTCACGGACCGCCTGCCCAGCGGAGACGAGGCCGGATCAGAGCCGCGGGCGCAAGGGAGCTTGCGCATGCGGCCGTTGATGACGCCGGTTATGGCAAGCGGGCTTTCCGGCCGCGGCCTGGAGAAGCTGGCGGAGATTCTGAGGCCATTTCACCTGATGCCTGTTGCCGGAGGCGGGGGACGCACAGATGCCGGTTCCTCGATCGCAGGGACACTGGAACCGGGCGGTGCGTTCGGAGCCAGTCTGACAACAGGAGATATCGATCTGACGGCAGTTGGGACGGTAACATACTGCCGCGACGGAATGCTGATTGGCTTTGGCCACCCGTTCCTGGGGATCGGAGCGGTGGACGCGCCCGTTACGACTGCTTATGTAGAGGACGTCCTTTCCGGCTACGAGATGTCGTTCAAAATGGCGACTCCGGGCGGGCAAGTTGGGCGAATGTTCCAGGACAGGCCTTGGTCGGTGGCCGCGCGGCTCGGCGAAAAGTCACGCACTATACCCGTAACGGTATCCGTGGACGACCAGGCCACGAAGCGAAACAAGACCTACCGTATTGAGGTCATTGATCACCCCCTCCTCTCACCCATTCTTACCGCCCTTATGACTTCGGAGGCGATCTACCAGCAGCGCCCAACTCCTGGCCACGCCACGGCAGTAGTGACTTGCGAGATCGAGGCGGATGGCATCGACAAGATTGTCCGCACAAACACCTACTTTGACCCGGTGGGTATCGAGGGTGCGTCTATCTCGGATATGATGGGCCTGCTGAGCATATTGGCAAGCAACAGGTTCCGCCCGGTGGATATCAAGTCGGTGAATGTGAGGATCGCGCTGGAGAACAAGCGCGACACCGCGAGCATCGAAAGCATATTCGTGAGCAAGAACGAGTTTGAGCCTGGAGAGGACGTTGAGGTGGGGGTCGTCTTCAGGCCGTATGAAGGCGAGAAATACACACAGACCTACCGAGTTAAGGTGCCTGCCACCGCGGCCGACAGCCGAGTGCTGCTGTTGGTAAAGGGTGGGGCCACTTCGGGGATATCGGCTGCTATGTTTGCGGGAGATGGTGACGATGACGGCCGCCCTGGCCTCCCCGGCTCGCAGGTAGCGGGCGGGGATATGATGAACGCGGAGAACGCGGCACAGATGGTGCGCAAGTACCTCGAGCGAGAACGCAATGATCAGATTCTTGTGCAACTGGTAATGAGGGGCAACGCGGTGAATCTTGCCGGTGAGACCTTGAGCGGCCTTCCGGCTCCAATTGCGGACGCGATGAGGTCTACGCGAACCTCGGGCGTGCGCATAGACCGCGAGGACGTCAAGGCAACGTTCGATGTCGGAAGAGTGGTGACGGGGGTGGCACAGCTCGCAGTGACCATAAAGTCCAGGGCAGCCAGTGACGCGACTCCGAGACCGGGTATCCCCGTTCCTCCCGGCCCGCCCGGACCGCCCGTGCCGATGCCGGCTGCGTCGGGCGCAGTCGACCTCGCGCAGTCGTGGAGCCGTCATCTCTCAGACAACCCGGATGCCGATCCCTTACACAACCCACGTCATCCCTTACTCAACCCGCGTCATCCCTTACTCAACCCGCGTCATCCCTTACTCAACCCGCGTCATCCCGAACTTGATTCGGGACCGTCGATCCTTGCCCAGGAGCCAGCTTCGACTGAGGACGAAACCAACGAAGATCAAGCGGACATCGACGATGACACGCCGCTCAACACAACCGCGACAGGTGAAACCCAGGAACCCGCGGCTTCGGATAAGGAACCTGGCGAGGCAAAGCCCGTCATCAGAGCCGCCAGGGAGTGGACACAGAGAACCAAGGCTGATTTCGACAAGGGCACCGGAGAAGGCATCGCAGCTTCGAGCAAGAACCAGCTTGAGCTGGTCCCGTCGATGAAGTCCCTCGCCTCGCAGTTACCAGCACAGTTCATCTGGAAGCTTCTTCCAACGGGCGATGGCTGCCTGGCTGGCTCCGGTCCTTCAGGCCGCATCTACCGGCTCAAAGACGGCGGCGTCGCCGACATATTCTACGAGACCGGAGAGCTCAGCGTCCACGACCTGGTTCGCGATTCCAAAGGCAACACCTATGCCGCCACTTCTCCAAACGGCCGTGTCTTCGTCATCGACCCTGCCGGCTCCGGTAAGCTGCTGGTTAAGATGGATGAGCGATATCCGCTTTGCATGGCAGTAGAACACCTCCCCCTAACCCCCTCCGACACGGAGGGGGGAGGGGGAGGTGTTGATGGCAGCGATCGTGTGTATATCGGCGTTGGAGACGCGGGAAAAATATACCGTGTAGACCCGGAAGGCAACAAATCGGTCTTTGCCTCGCTGCCGGAGCATCAGGTGCTGTCGCTGGCGTGGGATGCGTCAGGAAACCTGTTGGCCGGCACAGGAATCAAGGGTGTGGTCTATCGCATCGACGCGCACGGCACGCCCACCCCAATCTTCGATGCACCCGAGTCTACTGTTACCGCCCTCGCCTGCGATTCAAAGGGCAACATTTACGCGGCAACTGAGGGCAAGGGGCCGGTCTACCGGATAGATGGCGCGGGAGTAAGCGAGTCTGTGATCAGTAAACAGAGCACGTGTCTGTCACTGTCTGTAGACAGCCGTGACAACGTATACGCCGCCTGCGACGACTCGATCTTGAGAATGTCGCCTGACAAGACTGTCACTCCTCTCGATTTCGGTAAGGATAAGCCTCAGATTCTGTGCATGTCAATCGACAAGGACACACAGACAATCTACGCAGGTACGGGCAATATGGCATCCGTATATGCCGCGCCTATCGCGAACTCGGCCGGCACCTACACGTCCCAGGCCCACGATTCCGGAAACACCTGCAGGTGGGGCACGATCCGCTGGAGCGCACACGTTCCCGAAGGGTGCGAGGTTATCGTTCAGACCAGAACTGGGGCCAGGGAGAAACCTGATTCAACATGGACCGACTGGTCAGAGCCCTGTCTTGATCCGTCGGGAAGCCCCATACAAGGGCCAAACGGAAGATTCATCCAGTACAAAGTCACAATGAGCTCCCCAGGCTCTGATCTGCAACCAGCCCTAACTGACATCTCGGCATCGTACCTGACCCCAAACCAGAAGCCGACGGTCAAGATCACCGACCCGGCGTCCGCGACAGCGTGGGCAGGCAAGAAGACGATCAAGTGGAGCGGCACCGATCCAGACAAGGACAGCCTGACATACGACTTGTCTTACTCATCCGACGGTGGCGCGACGTGGAACGAGCTCAAAGACGAAACGGCCGCGGATTCCAACCCTCCGGCTGCGCCTGGGACAGGCAAACCTGCCGCGGCCAGCAAGTCCAAGTCCGCCACCTCCTATGACTGGGATACGACGAAGGTGGCCGACGGCAACTACCTGCTGAGGGTAAGAGTGAACGACCGTGCATCAAATCCGCAGAATTCCCTCGACGACGAGTTCATAAGCTCGGTAGTAACGGTCTCCAACACTCCGCCGACCATCGCGTTGGGGAAGAAGGCCAGTGGCGTTGAGCTTGCCAGGGAAGGCCCGGTTACTATCGAGGGCACCGCCACCACACAGACGCTGCGGATTAGAGGAGTGCAATTCAGGGTAAATAATGGTGACTGGATGGCAGCCGCCCCGGTCGACGGGTTCTACGACTCGCCCACGGAATCGTTCAAACTGGAGACACTGCCTCTGAGCAACGGCGAATACAAGCTGGAGGTACAGGCAATCGACACGGCGGGCAACTCGCGAACTGAGACGGTCAGTGTCACAGTCGGCCCGGTCAAGACAAAGGAGGGGAGAAGTTGACACTGCTACACCCCGATCGGAGCTATCGCTTGTTCGGCGCCGAAGCGCTCCTGAAGCGCCTGCAGGCGCTGACGGTGGAGATCGAGGGCGTCAAGAAGGCAGAAGACATTGAGTATATCCACCGGATGCGGGTAGCCTCCCGCCGGACAAGGGCAGCCCTTGCAATGTTCGGGGCATGCTTTTCCACAAAGAAACTGGCGGACTGGGAGAGTCAGGTGAAGCGCATCACCCGAGCGCTCGGGTCGGCAAGAGACACCGACGTACAGATCGACTATGTCAGGTCTTTTCTCGAACGACCTGCAGCCCCAAGTCCGTCACCAGGCTTGGATCAACCCTTCGATTCCGCCCAGGGAACGGCCGACCGGTGGCTGAGCGAAGCCGAAGCGCGAGGCATACGTCGACTCCTGCTCAGACTGACGCAGCGAAGGACCCGACTCCAGTCTGCGGTGCTGAAGAGTATCGCGCAACTGGAGAAGTGCGGTGTTGTGCAGGACATGGAGGAGACCCTGCGTGGAGTGCTTGTGCAAGCCAGACTGGACAAGGTGCCGCCCAGATCGCAGTTCCTGTACATGCAAGCATCACGCACGATAATGCTCCGGCTGGAAGAACTGCTCGCCTATGACACCTACGTCCGCCAACCGGAATGCGTGACGCAACTGCACGAAATGCGCATCGCCGCAAAACACCTCCGCTACACCATGGAAATCTTCGAGTCGCTGTACGACGGAGGTCTCAAGAAGCCTCTTAAGACCGTGCGAGATACTCAGGAGATGTTGGGTGACATCCACGACTGCGACGTGTGGGTGGCCGAACTGCCGCGTTTTCTGGATGCGGAGACTCGGCGGACAGAGGAATTCTACGGCTCGCGGAGAACAATGAAGGGTGTGGTGACCGGAATTGAGGCCCTGCAGCAGGAAAGGCAGTCCCACCGCGACGAGACATACGCCAGGTTTACGGCATTCTGGGACGAGACCGACAGAGAACTGATCTGGGACGGACTGCGCGAGGTTCTGCAGGCCAGTGTGGAGTGTAATCTGGACGAACCCACGGAAGATCAACTGGAGACAACCTGTGAAGATAGCGCTGATGGGTGACATACACGGCAACCTTCTGGCACTGCAGGCCGTTGTCCAGCACGCGGAGTCGATCGGGTGTGAGCGCATTTTCAACCTGGGCGATTCTGTCGGATACGGCGCGTTCCCCGAAGAGACAGTCCGCTTTCTCCGCAAACGCGGCATCGCAGGGGTCGTGGGCAATTACGATCGCAAGGTGCTCAAGTTCCCAAAGAAACGTGAGAAGTGGCGACGAACAAAGGCAAAGCTGAAGTACACCGCGTTTGAGTTCGCCTACAAGTCCCTCTCGGAGCGAAGCCGAAACTACCTCGCCTATTTGCCTGCCGATATTCGGATCGTCTGCGGCGGAAAACGCCTGCTGATGGTGCACGGCAGCCCGGCGGCAGCAGATGAGTCTCTGCGAGACGACACGCCGCTTGAAAGGCTGATTGAGCTCTCCAAGACCTCGGAAGCGGATATCGTCGCCTGCGCACACTCACATCGGCCGTTCAAACGCAAGGTGGCTGGAGTGTGGTTTGTCAATACTGGAAGCGTGGGCATGCCTGACGACGGCGACCCGCGGGCGTGCTATCTCGTGCTGGACATTCGTGCCGGATACTTCCGCATTGTTCAACAGAGAGTTCCATACGATACTGACAAGGCCGCCACAGGCGTTCGCGACGCCGGCATGCCCGAGGAGTTTGCCCAGATGGTAGTTCGCGGACAATCCCTGGAAGAGCTTACGAGATCTCGATAGACCTGTCTGGTCCCGGCAGATTGCCGGACAGCCAAACTCCGCAAAGAAGGCCCGTGGCGTCGCACTCGATTCATCAACCTGTTGCCAGAGCGAATGGTTTTGTGATAGGCTATGCGTGAATGACGACGAAGGATGAGGTTGCTCTTTCTCGGAAGAGACTCGTACGACTCAGGAGGAAAAACAGAAGATGAGCTTCAGAAACACGACCATCATTGTTGCGGCGACCCTGCTGATTGCAGCGCAGGTATTGGCCGCCCCGGCGAAGAAACCCGGGTGGAAACCGGAACCCTACTCCTGCCGCCGTGCCAGCGCTCCGATCATAGTGGACGGGATACTCGATGACGCTGCCTGGAAACAGGCCAAGGTGATCAACATGCGGATTCCCGTCACCTACGCACTTGCACGAAGCAAAACGGAAGTCCAGATTCTGTGGGACGACAAGTATCTTTACTTCGCGTTCAGGGCGTTTGACAAAGACATCTGGAGCTATATGCAAGACCACGACTCTGTCACTTGCTTTGATGACGTTCTGGAGATGTTCTTCATGCCGATTCCCGGGAGCGGTCACTATCACAACTTCGAGATCAACGCGATCGGCACCGTCTATGACGCCTATTCTCTCAGCAGATATGCTGGCGGCGGCGATCATCACCGCTGGAGACGATGGGACTGCCAGGGCTTGAAGACTGGCATTACAATCACTGGCACGCTCAATAACCCCAGCGATGTCGATTCGCACTGGTGTATGGAAGTCGCGATTCCTTTCGCGGAAATGCCTGACGTGCCTAACGGTTGTCCCAAAGTTGGCGACAAGTGGACGTTCCACGCTTCACGGTACGACTACTCCGTGCATCTTCCCGACGGAGTTGAGCTAAGCAGCACTGCGGCCCTGACTAAGGTCGACTTCCACCACGCCAAGGACTGGATGCCGCTTGTGTTTACCAACTAGTCCAGGCCAGATAAGACGATGAAAAGAGAGGACCGTCCCGGGGCTAAGACTCCGTCGACGGTCCTTTTTCTTTCGCCATTGACCTCGACATTTGACAGGTGTGCTGCAAGACGCGCATAATTCATGGGTGTTCTACTAGAATTGGCGTGCGCGGCGGAAGATGATTGAAGAGAGGGATAAGAATGAGAACACTCATTATTGTGTCTTTGCTTGTAGTAGGATTGCAGATGTGCGCGGCGGCCGAGCCTCAGACCCTGCCCCAGTCGACGGGGGTTCTGGGAAACTGGGGTATTCTCGGCAATGACCCCGAAGTTCTGACGTTTGGTAAGAGCTGTAGTGTCGTGATCTCCAAGGAAAAGACAATATGTGTGGTCGGAAATGATGACAGTGATCGCACAAAAAGCATAGGTTTCTATGAGAACAGAAAACTGCTGGGCACCAAGGAACGCGGCGGCAAGTATCAATTCCACTGGCAGCCGACTGAGCCAGGCTTGTTCACGCTCAAAGTAGTGCGGCTTCAAACGACGGGAGAAAGCTACTTCCTAAACAAGATTGACGTGACCGTGCTGGATCGCGTTCCTCTTGCGATAACCTCACCGCAACCAAGCGCGGAGCTTACCAATCCCACCCCCATCCGTTTTGCTGCTGGCAAACACAAGATGAAGAACTTGACATTCTACGCGAACGGCAAAGCTGTTGGTAGCTTTGGAAGTGACGGACTGATATGGAATGTGCCGGTAATGCCTTCGGGTTCGTACACGGTATGGCTTGAAGGACAGTCTGGAGAGGACTGGGTGCGTTCGGACGCAACCAAAGTCACCATTCCCGCACGGGTATCCCTATCAAAACCCGAAACAGGAGAGAACATCGTAGTTGACAAAGAGGGCAGTAGCGTTCAGTTCGCAGCCAACCTGCACCCGTCGCTGCAGGTCGAAAGAGTCGAATACCTTTGCAACGGCAGCAAGGTCTGCGAGTCTTCTCAAGGTTCTTCGGAAGCAACATGGGATGTCACAAACGTTGAGAGTGGGCCGTGTGAGCTTGTTGCGGTACTCTTTGATGACGCCGGACACAGATATGAATCAGCGCCTGCCAAGTTGAACATTGACAACGCCTATCTTCGGGACAAGCGAGATGAGGCAAGTAGGGAAGAACGAGAAGCAGTGCTTGCTAGTCAACGCGCGCACGAGGAGGCCGAGCGTGAACGTCAACGTGAAGCGGAAGACGCGGAACGAACGCGCATCGCATTCGAGAAAGCAGCCACACTCAAACGCATGGCCACCATAGAGGCTCAGTTTGAGAAGAACTTGCAGACAGGCAGGAAGCAATTGCTGGCCAGCCTTGCCACTGGCGCGAAGCCAGAAGGCAGCATCAAAGGAACGATCCTCTACCACCACAACAGAACCATTGGCAACAGGGCGGATGTTGGCGCTGAGGTGTACCTGCTGTACCCTCATGTTTCCTTTCCAGAGCACTTCGTCTCCGTGGAGGTGGAGGATACAAGATTTCAGCTCTCAAGTGATACAGGAAAGAATTGGGAGGTCCCCATCTTGAACCACACGTTGGTAGGTGTGGACGGAAACTACGAGCTGCGCTATGTTCCACCTGGCCAATACACCGTAGCCGTAATGTCGAAACAGACTAAGGGGGGCGATGACGGATCGGCCAACAATCGTGACAGCCAGGGCCGATTTACCTTTCTCCCAGTGAAGGTCTTCCCAGGGCTGACTGCGGAAGCTAGCCACAATTTCGGCATGACCGCGTATTGATGCGTATACTGGGGAGGAGGTTGGCGATGCCATTTGACACCCAATCCCTCCACTTTGTAGAATGAACTATCTGGGGGGCCAATCACGGCAGTCCGGCTGTTTTGTTCGGAGGGCATTGTTGCATGCGGATACGATACGCGTTGTTTTCACTTCTTGTACTGTTTGCGGCCGGATCTGTGGCCAAAGCGGATGAGGTATTCGATCCCAAGGCAGTCTACATCTACCAGGGTCAGGAACCAAGCGCAAGCACTATGGTTGCGGGTAGCTGGGGCAGCGGCACGGTGACCGTCAACAAAGACAAGAAGACCATATTCACCGGACCGTCCTCCATCAAGGTAGTCTCCCAAACATACCACTCGGGACTGCGCCTGGACTTTCCGAATGGTGTCCCGCTCTTCAGCAATGATGAGCATAACGGCAAGTATCTTATCCTCACGATGTTCTTCCCCGATACACATATAGTCAATCCCGCTGCAGGCACTGCTATGCAGAATGACACTGAACCATACCGAGTGCCAAAGGCAAGCAACGTGCGGCTGATTCTGGAGTCCGCTACGGGAGTTCGAGTGCTCCTGACGCAGCCGACTGTGCCTCTGGACCCCGATGACAACTGGATCAGGCTTCCGGTGCCGCTCTCCAAACTCAAGATAAGCGGCGTGGGATCGGACTTCGTGCTGAAACGTCTGATAGTGACAACAGAGTCCGAAACAACATTCTACCTTGGTCAGATGAAACTGGTCCAGGACAACAGCCCCATACTCGTCGAGTTCCTTCCCAGCCAGATCGTGGCCGTAGCAGACTGGGTGTTTTTCCAGTCGCGCGCACAGGTAGGGGTCGCTTCCGTGAAGTATACGTGGGATTTCGGGGACGGCTCCAAACCGAGAACAGACATGGGCAGAATCGGTTTCCACCAGTTCGCCCAGGGCGGCGACTTCAAGGTGAAGCTCACAGTGGAAGATGTTGACGGCATCAAGACGCCAGTGACCGTCGAGACGACCATCACAGTCATCGACGTATGGGACGGCACATGATCCTGGGTCTCGTCAAATCCCTCCGTCCGAAACAGTGGACTAAGAACCTTCTGCTCTTTGCGGGATACATATTCACGGTAGAGCAGCACCACCCCGTCTCAACACTACTGACTGCTTTCGCGGCCTTTGGCATATTCTGCATTGTCAGCGGCTCCGTCTACATATTCAACGACGCTCTGGATGTTGAGCGAGACCGCCAGCACCCCGCAAAACGCAGGCGTCCGATTGCCAGCGGCGAAGTGACTATCGGGGTTGCAGTAGCGTTCGGTACGGCGCTGACACTGCTGGGTTGTGGGGCTGCGTTTCTCATAAACACGCCGTTTGGCGCTTTGACCGCGGGCTACTTCGTTCTGACACTGCTATACTCACTGCACCTGAAGCACGTGGTCATAGTCGATCTGCTGGTGGTGACCGCGGGTTTTGTGCTGCGCGCTGTAGCCGGGGCAGTGGCGATAGAGGTGAAAGTGTCGAACTGGCTGCTGGTCTGCACTATGCTGCTGGCGCTGTTCCTTGCTCTGGCAAAGCGCAGAGGAGAGCTTCTCCGATTCGAAAACGAGGGCCAGAACCACCGGAAGACTCTCGCCGAGTATTCGGCTCCTTTGCTGGACCAGATGCTCGGCATAGCTGCCTCGGCGGCGCTGATGTCCTATTTTCTTTACACGTTTCTCCCCGGTTCGGAAACAGGTTCAAAGCATCCTATGATGATCACCGTGCCTTTCGTGATCTACGGGCTTTTCAGATATCTATATCTGATCCATCAGAAAGGCGTTGGGGAAAGCCCAGAGCTCGTGCTGCTGGAAGACAAGCCCCTGCTGATCAACGTAGCACTGTATGTCATCGCTGCAATTGTTGCTCTACTGCTGTAGCGAGTGCGTAATGGGACGGGATTTCAAATCCCGTCCAATCAGGGCCGAAGCGCTACCGCTGGACAGTAGGCAGGCGTGAGGGGTAGAATAAGCACGCATTCTATCTATCTGCTGAGGATGTTCCTTGTCACAACACAAGACCGTAACCAAGGCGGCAGGGTTTCTCGTCGTCGCGATCCTCGCCAGCAGGCTGCTCGGACTGGTTCGGGAGATGCTTATTGCCCGGCAGTTTGGGCAGAGCGGGCTGGTAAGCGCCTACACTAGCGCGTTCAACCTGCCTGATCTGTTGTACTTCTTCCTGTCCAGCGGCGCTCTGTCCAGCGCATTCATCCCCATCTTTACCGAACGGTTCCGCACAGGAAGACAAAAAGAGGCCTGGGAGATATTCAGCATCATCGGCTGTCTGATAGGCCTGGTACTGACTTCAGCAATTGTGTTGTTCTGGATATTTGCCAGACCGCTGGTGGAAATACTGGCTGTACCGGGATTTGTACACGATCACCCTGAGCTGATTCCCATCACAGTGAAGCTGACACGTATAATACTGCCCTGCCAGTTGTTCTTCTTCATGGGCGGGCTGATGATGGGGACGCTGGAATCGAGACAGCTCTTCAGTGCCCGCGGGCTCGGCCCGGTCCTGTACAATCTGGGCATAATCGCCGGTGCCGTACTTCTGTCGAAGTGGTTTGGAATAGCCGGTCTGGCCTGGGGAGCGTTGGCGGGCTGCTTTGCCGGCAACATATTGTATACTTTCCATTGTCTGAGGCGCGCGGGGTTTGAGTTCCACCCGAGTCTCAACTTCCGGCACCCCGGGGTTGTCAAAGTCGCCCAGCTCGCTCTTCCCGTTATACTTGGGCTGAGTCTGCCGCAGATAGACATCATCATCAACCGGTGGTTTGCCAGCTTTGTGTCCGAGTCCTCACCGGCCGCACTCAACTACGCGAACAGGCTAATGCAGGTGCCCCTCGGCATATTTGCGCAGGCTGCCGGCACAGCCCTGATGCCCACGCTGTCCGCATACGCAGCTAACAAGGCAATCGACGACATGCGAAGCGGGGTGTCGTTCGGCTTGCGTGTAGTGATGGTGGAGAATATACCCGCCACAATCTTCATGATAGTGATGGCTGGGCCGCTTGTTCGGGCCGTGTATATGGGAGGCAAATTCGGGCCTGCGGACGTCCCCGAGACGACCGTGCCATTCGTGTTCTACTGTCTTGGCATATTCGCGTGGGCCGGGCAGGCAATAGTGGCACGCGGGTTCTTCGCAATGCAGGACACGCTGACGCCGGTACTGCTGGGGTCAGTCTCAGCCGTAATCTTCATTCCATTGAACTACGTACTTATGCGTGCGATGGGAACCGGCGGCCTGGCGCTGGCAACCACTATCGCGGCAACGTTGCATTTCTTCGGCCTGACATTCTTCCTGCGCAAGAGACTGGACGGCATTGAGGGCGGCAGAGTGCTAACCAGCGTGCTCAGAGTCTGCGTGGCGGCTCTGTTGATGGGAATCGCTTGCTGGGGAACAAGACTGGGTATGGAAAGGTCCATGGGCACGGTAGCGGTCCGACCTGACAGTCTGATGAGACCGGCGGCGATCGCGTCGAGGCTAGTCGCTGGCAGCGACCCAGTATCCAGGCAGATCGGCGCGAGATATCTGGACGAAAACGAGCGGATTGCGACTGATCACGCCACAGTCGCCCGTGTCCTTAACCGGGCCATACTCGGGCCGAGTCTCTATTCCGAACGCACTTTTGCCGGCACAAACCTCAGTCCGAAGACCCGCACGCTGCTCAGGCAGCAGGACCTGCAGGGGGCGGCCTTGGCGGGACTGAACCGCAGGCTTCTTGAGGATGCCTTTGCGGGTGACATCAAACGAATTGGTCACACTCCGTCCGACAGCCGCAAAGGATCAGTGCTGATGGTGCTGGTAACGATGCTGGTTTGCCTTGTTGTCTACGTGCCTATGCTGAAGGTTCTCAAAGTCGAGGAAGCAGACTTCGTATGGTCAGCCTTGAGGAGAAGACTTGGCAGAAAGGGCGCGTAAA
>CAYSLA010000054.1:0-20954 GCA_964431685.1 uncultured bacterium
GGGGTTGATCCACCACCTTATTCAACTACTTTCAACTACGATCGGGACAAGCTCCGCAGAAGACAAGCAGTTTAGAATAAGCACTACCGGACTATCCGCTTATGCATTCCCCATCAATGGCCCTAATGTACTCGTCTCTGACACGACGATTGGTCTCAATGAATGGCATCATGTTGCTTACGTGTATGATGGCACTCAGGAGGGACTATACGTTGATGGCAGTCGTGTGGCATCGAGAGCATGGAGCAACGGATATAATGGAAGCCACAACATCTCGAACAGTCCCAATAGTGTCAACTACGTAGGGGCTACCTACAGATGGGACTCTGGCTATATTTCCGGAGCATTCATCGGTCTTCTCGACACTGTGAGAATATCCACTATCGCCCGCTATTCTGGTGATTCATTCACCGCACCGACAGGAGACTTAGCGTCTGACCAGTACACCAACCTCCTGTATAACTTCAACGAACCGGTTGGCTCTACAACGATAACTGACGAGAGTGGGAACGGACGTGATGGCACCTTGGGCGTTGGCTTTACTGGGGCAACTTCGCCGGAGTTCGTACCGGAGCCAAGTTCTATTCTTGCGATGCTGATGGGCTTGAGTGGTATTGGTGGGGTGGCTTTGAGAAGAAGCAGAAGGTAACCTGGCAGTATTCAACCGCTACTAAGGAGGTGATGGAAATGCTCTGTAGCATAGCGACCAAATGTTTGGTGTCTCTGTTGCTGCTTTTCGTCGTTGCAACTGCCGTCGCTGATGGGCGTTGCACATTCTGCGGCGTCTACGGCAACACAGTCCACGCTGCGATCATCTGTCCGAGTTGCAGCAAGGACAAAGGAGGCAACCAAACCTGCTGCGATTTCTGTGGCAAGAATGGCGGCAATACCTTGCAATACGCCTATATCTGCCACAAATGCACTAAAGACAAGGGCGACAATAGCAACACATGTGATTGGTGCGGCAGTCGCAGCAGCTGGAACCACCGTGCTAAGATTTGCAGCAGTTGTCGCAGGTAATAGTGGCGTAGTCTATTTCGTAATTCGCCCTCCCCGCCCCAACCGGCACGATAATGAGGCGGATTAAGTAATACATCAAAAACTATCTGAAATTGTAGGAAGCCCCCGCGGCCGCGCGGGCTGATCCTCCCCCTTTTTTGTGGACACCCTAATCCACCTATCCGGTGGCGATCAGTTTCTCGTAGTCAGCCGGGGACAGATACCCCAGGCTCGAATGCAACCGCTCTCTGTTGTAGAAGATCTCTATGTAGTCAAAGATGTCCCTCCTTGCCTCGTCCCGTGTTCTGTACTTGCGGTGATGTACGAGCTCTTTCTTCAGCGTGCCAAAGAAGCTCTCCATCGGAGCATTGTCCCAGCAGTCTCCTTTGCGACTCATGCTTATCTGCATTCCGTAGCCTGCGAGCAGGTCTCGGTAGTCCTCACTGGCATACTGGCAGCCGCGATCCGAATGGTGGATCAGTCCGTCTGCCGGTCTCCTTCGATGATATGCCATCTTGAGCGCATCCAGCGCAAGTGTCCTTTCTAGAGTATCGCTCATACTCCATCCTACAGCCGTCCTGGAACACAGGTCCATTACGCCGGCCAGATACAGCCAGCCCTCTTGTGTCGGGATGTACGTGATATCGCTTGCCCACACCTTGTTGGGCTCGCAGACCGCGAACTCTCTTCTGAGCATGTTCGGAGCTATTGGCAGACAGTGTTTGGAGTCTGTGGTCGCCACGAACTTCCGCTTCTGCTTTGCCCGAATGTCGTTTGCCGACATCAACCGCTCAACTCGACCTCTGCTGCACACGACACCTTCAGAAACAAGCTGCCTATGCACCCGCGGAGAACCATAGGTCATCCGGCTTTTCGTGTGAACCCACTTGATTCTCTCAAGCAGCACCCGATTCTGCGTGCGCCGATCACTCTCCGACCGGTCACGCCAGGCGTAGTAGCCACTTCGCGAGACACCGAACACACGGCACATAGGACACAGCGGGAACTTCCCAATATGAGCATCTATCAAGGCGTACCTCACCGTTGCTCTTTCGCGAAGTACGCCGCGGCGTCTTCTAGAATATCACGCTTGAGCCGTCTGTTCTCCTCCTTCAGCGTTTCGAGATTTGAATGCTAAGGGGAGACGGAGCCTCCCCTTAGCCGATACACGATTTGACTAGAGCGACTTCAGCAAGTTGTCGTAGCTTAATCGCACGCAGTCAAGGGAATCCCGCTTGCATTCGTCCTGCTCGACTATGAACCATTCCACCCCTGCGTCAATGCCGCCTTTCACAATCGCGGGAATATCCAGCACTCCGGCACCAACCTCGCAAAATGCGCGGTCGGGAGAGTCTTCCATATCTTTCATATGCAGAATGCTTAGTCGTCCGCCAAGACGCTTTATCCAGGCGACCGGATCCTCATTGGCGTAAGCCACCCAGTATACGTCGAGTTCCGCCGTGAGCTTGCTCTGGTTGTCCCCATCAAAGAGAATCTCGTAACCCATTTTTCCGCCAAGATCATAGAACTCGCAAGCATGATTATGATAACTCAGTGTCATTGCCTGCGACGACAGTTCTTGAGCGATTTCGCTGAGCTTGTCGGCTGTTCGCTGGTAACTGGCGATATCCTTGCGCCTGGCTTCATCTAGGCACGCCAGAACAAGTCTCCTGCAGCCAATGCTCAGATTCTCATCAATCAGTCGCTGCAGGTCGTTTTCCAGTGCGTCCATCAAAAGGTGGGAGCCAACGCAGGTCAGGTGCAGATCGTCCAGCATATTCTTGAACTCACGCGGACTGAACCTGCCCATATCGCCGATCTCTACACCCGTATAGCCGATCTTTGCTGCGCTCTGGTACGCCCCGACGAAGTCCTTCTCGAGGTAGTCCCGTATCGTCCACATTTGAAGTGCTATCTTGTTGTCCACAGTCATATCCCTCACTTACAGTCTTGCTTCGAGCGCCAGTTCACGTGTGTCCGGCGCAACGGATACGTTGCAGAGCGTGTTGGTTGAAGTTCTGGCAAGAGAGTCCGAAGATTCCCGCAGGTCCTGTAGCACGCTCATCACCCTGACGCTCTGGTCGACAGTCACCATCGGCGAACGGTTCTCAATGATGGCGGCGATGAAATCATCTGTCGGATTCGCAATATCCGGCACCGGAATCGAACTGATCTCCGATATCTTGGTAGCACCGTGACTGGACTCTATGAGCTTCACATTGCCGCACTTCTCGCTGATGCCTCCGCGACTGCCATAGATGTGGGTGTATACGAGATCCTCCTCGATGTAAGAACCGAAGCTCACTTCCAACTGCAGCGTTACATCATCATCAAAGCGCACAAGGCCGGTCGCAAAATCCTCAGCATCAAACCTGTATCCGTTTGCCGCCTCCTGCAGCTTGCCGATCTCACTGTAGGTTGAACACATGGCGCTGGAAGCCGTCGGAAACCCAAGCAGATACATCGACCGGTCCAGCATGTGCGTGCCAAGATCGAATAGCACGCCGCCTCCCTTGTCCTTCTGGGTGAACCAACTCTTGTCGAATACCTGGCCGTCTCTCTCAACCGTCGGCTGAGTAATGCTCGCCATCGATCTGCGCCAGCCTGTGCGGATGAAATACACCTTGCCCAGTGCATCATCATCCAGAAGCTTCTTGACATACTGAGTAACAGCATCATATCTGCGATTGTGATGGACGGTCAGGATCTTCCCCGTCCTCTCCGCGGTGGCAGCCATCTCCCTGGCCTGGTCAAGAGTATGTGCCATTGGCTTTTCGACCAGCACGTGCTTGCCTGCTTCGAGTGCATCTAGCGTCATCCCGTGATGCAGATGAACAGGGGTCGCAATACTGACCGCATCTAGATCGGCCTTCGACAGCAGCTCCGTGTAATTGGTTGTACAAAACGGCACGCCGAACTTATCGGCGGTGTTCCTGGCGTAGATTTCATTCAGATCACACAAGCCGACAATGTCGACCATCGGATTCTTCGAATAGCGCTCGAGGTGCTCCATTCCCATCCCGAGGCCAATAACGGCAACTTTTGCCTTTCTATCACTCATACAAGGTACCTTTCATTTATCTCGACCGTGGTTGCTTACCACACAAACTGTTTCAGGAACTGCCGCGCAATGAGCAGTCCTTCATCAAATCTGTCGTTCTCAAAGCACGAATCCTCATTCTCAATCAAGACGTGACCGTCAAAGCCCGTCTCTCTCAGCACGCGGAAAACTCCCGCCCAGTCAACGTCGCCGTATCCCGGCAGTGCAAATCGCCAGAAGCCACTCGGTGAATGAATGCCTCCGTGCGCAAGTTTGTCCTTCAGGATTTCGGTGTCCTTGCCGTGCACAAGCATTATCCTGGAAGCAAACTTCCGAGCCGCCGACACGGGATCTATGAACTGGTAGATAAGATGAGACGGATCGAATTCCAGTCCGAGCGATGGGGAATCAACTTCATTGAAAAGCGCTTCCCAGGTTTCGGGATTGACGGCGATATTCACGCCCGACGGAAATCCGTGGAGACAGTTCTCAAAAACGATCTTCACGTTGTTAGCCTCGGCTACTGCAACAAGCTCCCTATACACACCGCCAAACAGCCTGTAGTTCTCATCAAGTGAAATTGCGGTATTCTGACCGGATGAACTCGACACGTAAGGAACTCCCAGTTGCCCCGCTAGTATGATCAGCTTCCTGAGATACGCGGCATCTGACTGAGCGACGGACGCATCAGAAGACATCGGGTTGAGCATGGTGTTTATTGAACTGACTTCTATCCCCAGGTCCTTTGCTTTTGCCCTGAGGTCTTCGATCTTGCCCGGACTGTCAAGGTCATTCACCATATCGCAGCCATACGGAGCCGGTAACGACACTAACTCCAGGTATGCAAAGTCCAACTCATTTGCGTGTTCAATGGCCTCGGACGCCCACAGTGTCATGTAGCCTAATTTCATTTGGAACTGCCTCCACACATCGACATAATATGATATACCCTCCTGATTCTACTTTGCAGTGTCTGACAGTGATCCGCGGCGCAGATTACTTATCGTGGCAAACACGGCGTCACCTTTATACACATTGATCGTGCGGTTCTCGTTATCGCAGACAATCGATCCCCATGGCAGCTTGTCAAGAACTTCGACATACATCCTGCTAAGGCCTTCTCTGTGACAGGGCATTCTGTCTGAATGCCAGAGCACCTTCTTCCTGTCCGGGTCGATGATCTTCAGCAAGACCCGGGAGTCAGCAAAGAAATAGAGCCGATATTCATAGGTCTTGCCTGCCTCCGGCTTGAACCTGGTGTATGACATCCTGAGCCTGTCCTTCCAGTCTCCAGGCACTCCGGACATGACCGCAGCGACATTGTCATTGCTGACTCGAACTCCAACAGAGCCGTTATAGTCCACCCGGAGGAATCTGTAGGGCGATTCCGCATCGGGCGTAACGAAACCGAACCATATCAACTCCGCCGGAACCCATTCCTCGGTGAGAGGGTTCGGTCTGACATCGCTGTACTCATCAAACACCACGTTGAAAGTCAACACCTGTCCCGGTTTTACGGACGGATTGATATCGAACACAGCCATCGATGTTTTCACTGCGGCGTCTTCGGCGCTGTTGTGCTTTCGAGCGGAAAACCCGCCGATCTCCACAGGGCTGACATCACCGGAAATCGGCTCCGCGGCTTTATCGGCCTTGCCGTGGATGCGCCGGTCTCTATCGATCTCCTTCCAGGTAAGATACAATGCCTGGTAAGCGTCGGTGCTCTGAATCACTACTCCGCCGAATCCTGGGGACTTGCCGAGCGCGGTGTTGATCTTCTTGATCCTGTAAAGAAGCTCATCTTCGCCCTTGCTCGCAAAACTACTGTACTCCCAGCCGGGATAATTGCCGCTGACAAACGACTTGCCTTCGCCGGGCCACACGCTCACTTCCAGCCCGATGTATATCTTCTTGCCGGTCTTCGCCGCATAGTCTATGGCGGGTTTGGTCGTCGCAGGGCTGGGGCCGGTGAAGAAGTTCAACGTGCGGTCTCCCAGGAAGTAGGACATCACGGACACATAGTCTGTGTAGTCCTGCAGCTTGTAGCCGTATTCCTGCCGCCTCTCCTCTGATCCCCACCATAGAGCGGGAATTGCAACTACTCCCAGCTTGAACGACGGGTCCATCTTCTTGAGCTGTGCCAGGGTGTCGCCTTCCCACACCTTCCGCACCGCATCCAGCCACGTGCCGGAATACTCCTCGTTGTCGAAGTGCGCGCCATCGAACCACTGCGATTTCGGGTGGCTTCGGTTCCAGGCAAGCACGCCGCTCATGTAATCGCCTACGCCCTCGTCACTTCTTCCGCGACCAGTAGCCGATGCTTCGACACGGATGCCTCTCTTGTGCGCGCGCTCAAGCAGTTGCTCGGTCATGCCCAGCTTCCCATCGGGAATCGGAAACTCAAACCCAAGATAGAGCGTCTTGATGTTTCTGTTCTCGCATAGATCAAACAGACCACGCGAGTAACCCTCGAAATCTTTCGTAACGCTCCCGCTCGCCCAGTCCCAGTCCCACACCCACGCAGACATCGGAATCGACGGTTTCCGATCATTGCCGGCTGCAGAACATCCGGACACAAATATGACTCCCACCAGCATAGATAACACCATTACATTCAGCGCTTTCCTCAGCATAGTTCCTCCTTGCGGCAGTTGCCGCGACTAGATTAGCGCAATATCCGACTGATTTCGAGGCCGGACCATGGGGATAGTTCTACCACTGACCACCTTTCTGGCACTGATGCCCGTCACCGTGACAAACTGATTTATGGCTGGCAGGGTTATCGAGTTCCCACTGGCCAAGCCACCGCAGAAGACCTGAACGCCGACCTGACCCGATCCATCCCGATAACCACTACCGTCATCCAGATAGAAGAACTTCGAGGTCGCGTTGACGTTTGTAACTCTGCCCCAGACGCGGACGAGAAGCCCGGTGTTATGGAGGCCGAGCCCATCGTACACGCCGGGCGTGTATGCGTTAAGCGTGCTTCCACCGACCTGCTTTGTCTGCATTACCAAAGGCTCGGGCACGGGAGATGACGACGCGACAAGGTAAGCCGACGGATTGGTGACCGTCCGCTCACCGGTGACCGTGCCAATCGTCCCCACAATGTCAAGGCTGTTCCCGACCAATGCGGATATTCCGCTGGATCCTGTGCTCACCTTTATCCCGGACGACCTGTCGTTGTCCTCGACGTAGAACGTTGTTGAGAACTGATTGGTCCCCGCCGTTACTGTCATGGAGTCCAGCACTACTTTCGCGCCGTCCGGCTGCGCCTTGAGCTGACCTGTCGTCATCGGATAAGCGCTTGTGACGTAAAGATCGCTCATCGTCAGATGCAGCGTGCCGTCCTTGTAGACCCTTATGGTCTTTTGGCCGCCATCATAGGTGATCTGCGACGACGATGATGTGCCGGTGACCTCCACGTACATCCGCGGCAGGCTCGTTCGGGCCAGACCCATCCTGTCAGACCGCCAAAGCAGCGAGCCGCTTGCCGGGTCGATTATCTTCGCCAGTATCCGGGAATCGGAGAGAAAATAGAGCCTGTACTCGTAGGTTTTGCCCGCTGTCGGAGTAAACCTCTGGTAAGCCATCCTCGATGGCGAGACCGGATCGGCCACCCTGATTCCAAGAGATCCGTTGTGGTCCACCCTGACCGATCTGTAGCTTGATGTCGAATCCTGCAAGAAGCCAAACCACAGCAGCTCCGCCGGAACGTATGACTCACTCACGGGGTTGTGCCTTATGGCGCTCCATGCGCCAAATGTAACTTTGCAGCTAAGCACCCGGCCCGGGCTGAGCGCGGGGCTGATGGAGAAAGTCGCCATCAGAGTCTGCATCGAAGCGTCCTCGGCGCTGTACCAGTTGCCGGAGGAGAAACTGCTTATTGACACCTGGCCGGAGTCCTTCACGGTGAGTGTTTCGGCTGTGGAGTCCTGCGCTCTATATAGCGGCCCATCCGCGTTGATCTCGTCCTGCACAAGGATCAATCGTTGATACGCGCCGTAACATTCCAGCGCAACTCCGCCGAAACCGGAGTATACGCCAAGCGTGGAATTGATCCTGTCTATCCTGTATCGAAGCTCGTTTTCGCCCTGGCTTGCAAAACTCGCATACTCCCAACCGGGGTAATTGTTGCCCTCGCCCGGCCAGAAAGTGGTCTCCAATCCAACATAGATCTTCTTTCCTGTCGCGGTCGCGTAGTCTATCGCGGGCTTGCTGGGGCCGGTGAAGAAGTTCAGCGTGCGGTCTCCCAGGAAGTAGGACATCACAGTCACGTAGTCCGTGTAGTCCTGCAATTTGTAGGCATACGCCTGGCGCTGCGCCTCAGTGCCCCACCACAACGCGGGGACGCCGACCGCTCCCAGTTTGAATGAGGGGTCCAGTTGCTTGAGCTGTGCCAGCGTTGTCCCGCCCCAGATGTTCTGCAGGATTCCAAGCCACTCGGTAGAGTAAATCTCCCAATCGAAATGCGCGCCGTCAAAGCGCTGCGAGCTGGGATGGCTCTGGTTCCAGGCAAGCACGGCGTCCATATATTCATACGGTCGGTCTCTGGTATAATGGCAGGATGCCTCGACCCTTATTCCTCTCTGGTGGGCCTGATCAAGAAGGTTCTCCATACGGGTCTCCCAGCTGCCCGTTATGGGAAAGTCGAGGCCGTAGTACAGAGTCTTCAGGTTTTTTCTATCGCACGTGTTGATGATATCGGTGTCCCACCAGTCCCAGACCCACGAGGACAAGGCAATGGTCGGCTGGGGCATGGAGGCTGCGACGGCATCCAGCTTGACTCGGTCGACGTCCACGTAGTTGGTCCAGCCGGAATCAACCACGACTTTGACCAGAAGATACTTGCCTACCCACTCGGGGTGTTCGGTGGAACTAAAACTGACCGAGTACTCGGCCATGGTCTCACTGGTGCATATCACCTGGCCGGCAATCCAGGTAATGTCACTCTCACTCCCATAGGTGGTGGCCAGTCCGATGTAGATGTAGCCGTTGGAGGTCTTGCCTTGCCCTATCCAGTTCTGCCCGGGAGGCACGCTTGCCAGCACGGAGAGCGTGTAGCTGGAGTAGGGCTGCACCCTGTAGTCGGAACCGACCCACTGCCTGAGCGGAGCACTATTACCGAGTCTCAGGATCTTCGTCCCGTCCTGCTGCTGGCCGGCAGCCCCATTCATCACAAAGTACTCACTATAGCCTGCTTCTTTTGTCCAGCCGGTAAAATCGCCGGTCTCAAAGGAGGCGTTCACAAGTGGAAGCGGTCCCACCCATGCGCTGCAGACCGAGCTAGCCGAAATCAGCATCAGGCAGAAAGCTACTATGATCTTCATGGCTCTTCCTTTCTTACTGATAAGGCAGGGCCCTTGCGGCCCTGCCTTATTTGTCAATCGGGGCGTCCCGATGTTCGCCTGGACAAACACAGGGGTTACCGACTTCTACGCTCGCCGGCGGCGTGCCGCGAAGCCCACAAGCCCCATCAGTCCCGCACCAAGGGCGGCAAGGCTGCCCGGTTCGGGAACGGTGGTTGCAGTCAACTGAACATCGTCCCAGTCCTGGTAGTTACTCCAGTCGCTTGCATCCGTGTTTAGCCAGACGCTGATGTACCTGCCCACGATCTCAGGATGGTCTGTCGAACTGACAGAAAAGTAGTACCTTTGATATGTGTCGCCGGCAAAGAACTGCGGGCCACTGAAGTAACTGTTAGTGCCGTTCTCATCCGTCGGATTGGAGTTAAATCCAAGCTTCAGGAATCCGCTGCCGGCGCCTGCAGCCTTCCTTACCATCGCCGAGACTGTGTAGGTTGTGTTCGCCTCAACCGGGTAAGCCGAGCCAACAAACTGGCGGACGATACAGGTAGCCCCGCCCCAGCCCATTCTCAGATTCTTCCCTGTTCCGGCAAAACTGCCAACGCCTGCGCCTCCATAGTAGATCCACCATTTGCTCGGACCTGGATCGGGGTCGAGCCACTGGTTCCAGGAAATCATGTCATTCTGCGATGGTCCCAGCTCAAAGCCTGGGTTCACAAGGGGAATGTCCACCACGGCCCAGGCGCCTGACGCGCCAAGAGCCATCAACGAAACCAACAATACAACACTGCAGACAAATGTCTTTTTCATCAGTCTAGTCCTCCTTCTTGGTATCTTCTTCATTGTGTTTTTCATCATCTGATCCTCCTTCATCGGAGTAATGTGCTTAGTGAAGAAAGCACAAAGCTACTTCACTACTACATGTGGCTCATACGGAAGCCACTTGTCCGCCGTGAACGCGGACAGCGTTTATCGGCATTTCTGTATTGCATCACCTCCCAGCCGTCTTTCCGGAACCCGGTCCAGGCCGGCACCCGAAATACGGAAGACTGGGGGCCGAAGTTCAACTTCGGACACACGAGACTCCGGCCCCCATAAGTCGCTATTCGATTCCTACGAAGTCGTCAGCCGTGCGCAACAAAACCACAGGCTTCAGCACGTTTCCATCCCTGTAGATGGAACATACGCCGGTCACGGAGCAGTAGCTATACAGCGAGGGATCGACACCCTCAGGATACGAGCACCTGATGTTCAGCCCACTGCCATCGTCAATTGTGAGCGTCCTGTTCTCGGTATCGTAGTTCTCTATCAAGCCGCTGGTGCGGACAAGTATACCTACGTTGTTGAGCCCCGAGCTGCCGTCAACGCCCCTCTGACCCGGACCGGTGATAATCTGCATCGGACCGACAGCGGTCACCTGAACGTTGTCCCAGTCCTGGTAGTTGTTCCAGCTATCACTGCCATCCGTCATGAGCTCGACGCTGATGTAACTGGGAGAGCCGTCCCAGGGATCCGCGACTACATCAGGATAGCTCGCCGAGTTCCAGGAGAATGAGTAGCTCTGCCAGTCTGTGCTGCTGCACTCGACACGGTACTGGGAATTGACCATATCGGACGGCCAGGCACCGCCATCGGTG
Source organism: uncultured bacterium (assembly GCA_964431685.1). Taxonomy (GTDB): domain Bacteria; phylum Armatimonadota; class UBA5829; order UBA5829; family UBA5829; genus CAYSLA01. The sequence continues at coordinate 10,983 of CAYSLA010000054.1, forward strand.
CTAAACGGACTCTTTGTAAAGAGGAACCGCATCATTCCATCGCCTGTGGCTGCAGACTTGCGTGCCGAAGCCGAAAGAGTATAGGTCGTGTTCGGCAATACTGGCCAATATGGGCCAAGCATCTGACGGACCCAACTGCCGGCGCCTCCCCAGCCCAACTGCAGGTACTGCCCTTCAGAATAGGCAAACACTCCCGCTCCGCCAAAGCCGTGCCACCAACTGCTGGGCCCCGGACTGGGATCGAGCAACCTGCCATTGCCGCCCCCCGTGTTCCAGGCACCCATTGGCACTGTCGGCCCCAACTCAAATCCCGGGTTCTGCAGCGGAAGGAGATTAGAGGGACTGTAAGTGTAGTGGAAGTCGCCGCCGCCGAGGGCATTGTTGTTCATCCCAAGCGGTTCGACGCTGCCTGTTCCCGTTTTCACTACGTTGCTCGCGCCTGTATATATGCACCGTTCGCCCTGGCTGTTGGTAGCCATCGTCCCAGAGACGTTGACCTTGTCGCCAACGGCCTGATAGTTAGGATCGCACTCGACCCGTATGCCGCCGGATGCGTCCTGAATATAGAAAGCAACCGGGTACGTGACACCGCTAACAACGATCGACCGAACGGCTGTGACAGTCGCCGCCTCCACATAAACCTGGGCCTTGTCTGCCTTCTTCTTAACTTCTCCAATACTGATGGGCGACGGAACGGCCGTCAACTGAACATCGTCCCAGTCCTGGTAATTGGTCCACTCACTTGCATCAGTGCACAACCAGACGCTGATGTACCTGCCCACGATCTCGGGATGGTCCGTCGAACTGACAGAGAAGTAGTACCTTTGATATGTGTCGCCGGCAAAGAACTGGGGACCGTCGAAGTAAGCGTTACTGCCGTTTTCATCTTCGGCATGTGAATGAAAGCCGAGACGCATATATCCGCTGCCGGCGCCTGCAGCCTTCTTTACCATCGCCGAGACTGTGTAGGTTGTGTTCGCCTCAACCGGGTAAGCCGAGCCAACAAACTGGCGGACGATACAGGTAGCTCCGCCCCAGCCCATCCTCACAGCCTTGCCAGCCGATCCCCAATCGAGCACTCCCGCCCCTCCGTAGTAGATCCACCATTTGCTCGGACCCGGAGCGGGGTCGAGCCACTGGTTCCAGGGAATCGTGTCATTCTGCGATGGTCCCAGCTCAAAGCCTGGGTTCGCAAGAGGAATATTCTCCGCCCAGGCGCCTGACGCGCCAAGAGCCATCAACGAAACCAACAGTACAACACTACCGAGAAATGACTTTTTCATTGTGTATCCTCCTTCTTTCCGCTATCTCGGAATACTTGAAGAGCGGCGCTTTCCACCCACTCTTCCCATGGATCACTTGAGCGCTTGACGCTCGTTGCGACCGCTGCTCTTACTTCTTCTTACTCTCTTTCTTTCGCCCCCTTTCACTAATCAGCCAAAGCTGGTGTCACAGCGACACCCCTGTCACTTACCGTAGAACAATTCGTCCTTGATCGCGCCGGTCAGCGGCAGCTTCTTCCAGGTAACGTGGCCGTCAAAGTACGAGAAATTGGCGCCCCCCAAGTGGTTCTGTGGAAAGTTGTTCCAGCCATACATCATCACGAAATAGCCGTTTGGGGTTTCGCCCATGAGGAACTGCCTGGTTGGGTTTTGAATATCCGATACGACACTGGCCGGTCCATTAGGTTTCACTGCAACATCGTTCATACAGTAGTCCGGACTCGCCCAGTCCATAGACCTCGAAAGACGCCTGCTCGGACACAGCCATACACCGCTTGTCGTATACTTTGGACCCACCCAGAGACCGCCGAGCATAGTATAATTCGATATGTATAGCCGCCACCACCACCAGTAGTAGCCGTTCGTATAGGGCGGGTACTGCACCCACAGCAATGCGTCGTCGTGGTCCTCGGCATACATAATGTACGCCATTGCCAACTGTTTCATATTGCTTGAACATTGCGCTTTCTGGGCTGTGTTTCTTGCGTTGGCAAAGACAGGGAATAGAATTGCCGCAAGAATCGCTATGATCGCAATAACCACGAGCAGTTCAATCAGTGTAAAACCTTTCCGTTCCATAGTGTCTCTCCTTCTAATCAAGCCAGCGTTGCACGGATCTGGCCGCTCCGCACGACTCACGGATAATAAGCTCTGTCGGCATAACCTCAGCGGCGGTTCCACCGCCGCCTTCGTCCATCACCAAACCGAGCAGCTTGTTTGCGGCAGCAATTCCCATCCGGTAGGTCGGCTGTCGAATGGTAGTCAAGGGCGGATCACAGTGACCCGCCTCCGCCGCATCGTCGAATCCTATGACTGCAATATCATCGGGAACAGATAGTCCGCATCTTCTTATCGCGTGGCACAACCATACCGCGAGTCCATCCTGTGCGGCAATGATAGCTGTGGGCCTATCATCTCTATAGATCAGCGCGTTTCCCATTTCGTTGTGGCTGTAGGGCCGCTGACTCAGCACGATCCCAGGATCGAACTCCAGTCCGTAGTGAATCAGCGCCTCCTCGTAGGCCCTGATTCTCTCGATGAAGTCACTTGAGTCAGCAGCCGCGTTAACGTACCCGATCCTCTTGTGTCCAAGCTGGACGAGGTGGGCAACCGCCTGGAAGATGCCGCCTCTGTTGTCCACACATACGTATGGATACCTCGGCATTTCCGAGCGACTGGAGACCGTGATGACCGGGTAGTTCTCAATCCCGGACACTGACTCCAATACGGACATATCGTACATCTTCATCTGACAGAAGATTATGCCGTCCACTCGTCTCTCGTGCAGCATCCCCAGATAATCAACTTCCGTTATCGCGTCAGCAAGCACGATCACCATATTCTGGCGATGCTCGCTAATAGCGTCCTGTATTCCCAGCATAATGTCGAACATGAATGACTGTCTCGACATGGGTGAATTCTCTCTACTGTTGCATATTACCACCCCGAGATTGAAGCTTCTCTGCATCACCAGCCCCCTGGCCATAGCATTAGCCCTGTAGCCAAGCTCATTTGCCGCCGCCACGACCCGACCGCGCGTTTCCTCGTTGACTCTCGCCTTCTCATTGCCGTTGAGTACATCAGACACGGTGGTCGGAGACACTCCTGCCAATCTTGCCACGTCTGATCTGGTCGCCTTCACAGCCATAATTCCCCTGTTACCTTTCTGCCGACACGTATCGGCAACTTGATTCAAAAAAAACGCCTCTACTCGCAGTGTCCGGCAAATCCCATTGGTCGTAGCTGCCGACTCGTGTCGGCATGTACGTTATACCACAAGAAAGAGAGCTTGTCAAGGGGTCTGTCTGAGAAATTTTGCAAACATTCTGTCTGCGTTATCGCAAGGTACATCCTCCGTGTTCTCTGAGAAACTCCATCGTCTGCGATAGATTCGGCAGTCCGGTTCTTCCGCCTGCCTTAGTGCACTTTATCGCCGCAACCGCCGAGGCAAACTCGGCGCATCTTCTAGTATCCCAACCCCGCGCGACTGCGTAGGTAAACGCGCCGTGGAATGTGTCCCCCGCGCCAGTGGTATCGACCACATCGACCCTGAAAGCATCTCCCCTGCCATGTCCGGTCATATCGGAGTAGACCCAGCCATCAGATCCGAGAGTTATCACCGCCGTCGTCGGACCGAGACCATGAATAGCATCGAGTGCGGCATCCAGATTCTCATCACAACCCATGATGCGCGCATAGTGCCTGGGCGCGACTAGAGTATCCACATATCTGAGCAGTTCAGCGTTTTTCTCATCAGGAATCAGGTCGGCAATTACGGGCACACCGTGCTCCCGAGCCTCTTTCGCGGCGGCAAGGGATAGATCGAGGAAGTAATCATCTACGAGCAGTGCCTGCGCGTCGACTATTGACGCTACACTGTTGGATATATCCCACACAAGGCCCATGCCAGGCCGATGAAATATCGAGCGTTCTCCTGTCTTGTCGTCAACATGGACGAAACTGAAAGGACTCTTCCCCCCGGCAAGCCGCATGATGCGTGTCGGTGGGATGCCTTCCGATTCAAGTTCCGCAATTACTTCATCACCCACCTGATCATCGCCGATCATACTGAAAAGATCGCAGGCGGCCCCAAGTCTTGCGCAGGCAACCATTGCGGTTCCAACGAGACCGCCTCCCTGACTCAGGTAGTCGGTCACAACAGCCGTATCACCCCAGTCTACCTGGGGCGCGACAACAATATAGTCCATGCAGCAGATGCCTGCTCCAGCTACTCTTAAAATACTATTCTCCACATTGCACCATTTTCACGAGATATCGATCAATCGCATTATATCATCACAGCGCAACACAGTCAATATGTGCGCGTTCGCTTAGTCTTGCCCGCATATATTGCGCGGCACATCTTGACAGCAGCAATATATTGACCTACAATACAGAAAGCCAGAAGTATAGAAGGTGCTTCACTTGAGGACAGTCATGATTCCAGACCGGTGGGAAAAAATCATTGCCCTAGTAGACCAGCACGGCAGTGCAACGGTCGAGCAGATCGCCTCGGCGCTCGATGTTTCCATTTCCACTGTGCGGCGAGACCTTTCACGCATTCATTCACACGGTCTAATAGAACGAACCCGCGGGGGAGCCGAACCGTCTACGCAGATACGCGTTGGGCCGACTCTTGCAGAAAGCCGGAAGATCAATCCCAAGGAAAAAGAGAAAATCGGCAGGGTCGCGGCCGACCTCATCGAAGACGGCGATACGATAATGATCGACGGCGGATACACTACCTATCAGGTTGCACTGAATATAACCGCAAAAGACGTCACCGTGATAACAAACTCTCTCGATGTCGCCCAAGTGCTCGCACCTAGAGACGACATTCACCTTGTCATGCTTGGCGGAGAACTCAGCACGGATATAGGCACGACAGTCGGACCCGCAACCGAACAGCAGATATCCGCGTTTATCGCAAGCAAGGCAATTCTGGGAGCGGACGCAATCTCACCTGAGGACGGGATAAGCTCGCCCACTTCACTCACGGCACAAACTAAAATGGCTATGATCCGGTGCTCGCGTGAGGTTATCGTTGTAGCGGACTACGGCAAACTGGGCAAGTCCGCAATGTACAGAGTCGCGCCTGCGGAAAAAGTCACAACAATCGTGACCGATGACAAGGCCGGTCCAGCTACGCTTGATATGTTTCGCGCGTCGGGCGTCGAAGTGATTGTGGCGTCGGATTAACAACAAACTATTTGCCGTATGTGAGCAACGCTTTGTAAAGAGCCTCGACCGGATCATGACTGTATCACATACGGTCTTGATGGCGTCGCAGACTACATGTTCAGGGGCACGACTACAAGTAGAAAGATGGATGGTTTTCTAAGTATGGAAATGACAGATCGCAAACTGACTCCGAGAGACAAGTTCATCTTGGCGCTCCAGAGAAAACCGATTACCGGCCGGGTGCCTCACGTCGAGTTGGCGTTTTACCTTACAATGGAACCGTTCGGAAAGCTGGCGCCCGAGCACCGTGCGTACCATCAGTGGGGTCAGATGGAGGAAAGCGAGCGGCAACTGCACCGGCACGACATGGTCGATCTTGAAATTGCCGTGGCCGATCGATATGAGCACAGCGCCATATTCATTCATCCTAACCCCAACACGATCGATGAGCTGAGGCGCAGGATAGATATGTTTCGCGATAAGACCGGAGACAAATACTTCCTGATGGCACAAGGGGACGCGACTTACGAGATTCCGGATGGCGAAGGCATGCTCGATTTCGCCTACCAGATGGCGGACCACCCCGACAGGCTGAAGGCTGAAGCGGACAGGAGAGTCGACGAAGCCCTTGCTCGAGCCGAGACACTCAGATCTCACGGCGGACTGGACGGATTTGCGATGACTTCGGACTACTGCCTCAATACTGGGCCGTTCCTTAGCCCCAGTCAGTTCAGCGAGTTCGTGGCTCCTTTTCTGGCCAGGCTAATCAAGGGTTATCGGGAGACCGGCTTCTATTCCATAAAGCACACGGACGGCAACATGATGCCCATCATAGATCAACTGATGGAATGCAGGCCGGACGCCCTCCATTCTATCGACCCGCAGGCAGGTGTGGATATCGTAGAGGTAAAGCGGCGCTACGGAAACAAGGTCTGCCTTATCGGAAATGTCAATTGTGGCCTTATGCAGACGGGAACGGATGCCGAGGTGATTGAATCTGTCCGCTATGCTCTCAGAAATGGCATGCCTGGTTGGGGCTACATCTTCTCCTCGAGCAACAGCATATACACCGGAATGCCCCTGTCCCGATATGAGCTCATATTGGATGTGTGGCGAAAAGAGGGTAACTACCCGGAGGCGGCCGATCGGGCGACGACTTTCGAACAGACATAGTTAGCCCGGCAGTCTCTTGGTTGTTTCGGGACACCCGGAAATCAAGCTCCAGAAGTTTCGGTCCTGAACTTGCTTGCCGGACCGAAACTCTCCCTGCGTCGGAATTAAAGAAGCGTAAATGGAAGGTACCTATCTGTATGTATAGAAGCGAACTCTTTGAGGAAATCTTTGGTCAGATTATGGAAATGCCGATCATGGATGCTCACACGCATCTGGTCGGAGGAAACCTCGGTGCAAGGGGTCTACACGACATCCTGCTCTACCACATGGCGATCAGTGACCTCTATGCGGCGGGCTGTCCCAGCGGAGCGAGGCTAACTCAGTACCCACAGTGGCCGACGATTGATGAGGCCCACTCCCGAATAAGGGAGGCGCTGCCGTATCTCAAGTACGTGCGTGGAACCTGGATTTCAAGCGGTGTGCGAAAGATTCTTAGCGACCTCTATGGCTTTGACGAGCCAGTGTGCGAGGATAACTGGGAATCCCTCGATGCGATGATTCGCGAACGGGCCGATGACACGGCGTGGCAACGGGAGATCGTAGATCGCACGAAAATTCGTCGAATCTGCACGGAATACGCACGGCGTGAGGATTACAAGGACAGGGATATTCTGCAGTATTCTCTCGAATGGGCATTCTTCACGCGCTCTCAGTGGGGAGAGTATGACACGGCCCTCTATGAAGTGGAGAGGTGTTGGGGAAGGCTTCCTGAGTCTCCCACTCCAATTGGCTCTGGAGGCAGAGCGCCGGCGGATCGGACAATAAGTACTCTATCCGACGTTCATGAAGCCATCCAGTGGTATGTAGATCATATTCCGGCGGATGAGATACTCGGAATCGCGACACATCTTTCGACTGACATCGATTACCGATATGTCAGCGACTCCGAGATGGAATCGGCGCTGAGCAGCAGAGCCTCGGCGGGTCAGGCTGAAAGAGACATCTACGCCTCCTATGTCAACGAGGCGTTCATGACTGCGTTTGAGAAGAAACTCGGGGACAAGATCGGCTATCAGTTCAGTTTTGCGGCTGAGCCGCTTCCGTTTGAGACGGCGAGCAGACTTTCGCAGAAAACCATTGCACAACTTGCCGATATGATAAGTCGGCACCCGGGGATTCGGTTTCAGTGCCATGTTGCCAGCCGACACGCCAATCAGTCGCTGTGCACTTTGTGCCGCGAACTGCCCAACTTCTCGCTTATCGGCTACTGGTGGCACAACTTCTTCCCGTCATCGATTCGTCAGGTGATGGAAGAGCGCATGGAGATGCTTCCAACAAACAAGTACGTCGGCTATTTCTCTGATGCCTACTGCATCGAGTGGTCGTATGCCAAGGCGAACATGGTAAAAAACGAGCTTGCCGCAGTGATTACGGACAAGATCGAGCGAGGTCATTTTGACATGAAGACGGGATTAGGCATTGCGGCGGAAACACTCTATGAGACACCCCAGACTCTTCTTGGAATGGTCCCGGCAAACAGGAACACCTCCCCCTCCACCCTCCGTTCCGGAGGGGGTTAGGGGGAGGTTACAGGTGACAAGCGACGATGATGACTCCAAGAACACGCGTGACTGAAGCGCTGCAGTTCCGCGACACGGATATAGTGCCCTATCACGTCACATTCTCGACAGAAGCGAGAGAGAAGATGATTGCCTACTATGGTGATCCCAGTCTTGTGGATCAAGTAGGCAATCATCTCGCAATGATCTCTCACAGGAAGGTCAGCACCTGGACTCAGATGTCGCACGGCGTCTTTCGAGATGAATGGGGAGTGGTCTGGGATCGCAGGACTGACAGGGACATAGGCACTGTTGCGAATTGCGTTCTGGCGGAGCGAAGTCTGGACCACTATCAGTTTCCGGATCCTGTGACGACCACGCTGGTCGAAAGCTATCCGTCGTTTTTGGCCGCAAACAGGGACAAGTTCCGAGTGGCAAGTCTGGGATTCTCTCTTTTTGAGAGGGCATGGTCCCTTCGGGGAATGGATCATCTGCTTGTCGATATGCTGGATGCGCCAGGTTTTGTCGACGATCTGTTAGACAGGATCCTGCATTTCAATCTCGCTCAGATAGATCTGGCGCTGAGCCACGATATAGACTGTGTCTACTTCGGCGACGACTGGGGCAGCCAACGCGGTATGATAATGGGTCCATCATTGTGGGTTAAGTTCATCAAACCCCGCGTTCGCCAGATGTACGGAAAGGTACGCGAAGCAGGCAGGTTTGTGATGATCCACTCTTGCGGGGATGTGAGAGAGGTTTTTCCGGACTTGATTGAATGTGGACTGAACGTCTTCAACCCTTTCCAACCTGAAACTATGGACGTCTACGAGACCAAGGACAGATACTACGGCCGGCTCTCGTTCTATGGTGGGATAAGCGTCCAGCGGCTGCTTCCGCACGGCACGCCGGATGAAGTCCGCGAAGAAACATCGAACCTTATTCGAAAACTCGGAAAAGGCGGAGGATATATCGCATCACCTTCTCATGTCATCCCAAAGGATGTGCCGGCAGAGAACATTGCGGCGATGCTTGAAGTGCTTCAGGGGCAATCCTGAGGATCATTTGGAGGAATACTTGGAACTTGTTGGCCTTAACCCAATGCTCGAGGAAGCGCAGAAGAACCACTATGCCGTCGGCGCTTTCAACTACTGTAACGCAGAATCCGCACAGGCTATAGCTGAAGTCGGCTGCGAGTTGCGGTCTCCCGTCATGCTCATCACAGGCCCATGGGAAGTACCGATTCTTGGTGCAAAGATGCTGGCAGACATCGCAAAGTGGGTCGCGGCAGAAGCCAGCGTGCCGGTGTGCCTGCATCTGGATCACGCGACCGAAATAGAGCTCGTCAGAGAATGCATTGAGGCTGGTTTCCCGTCGGTTATGATAGATGCTTCCCGTCACAATTTCGAAGAGAACATTCGATTGACAAAAATGGTTGTCGACATGGCTCACCCCAGAGGTATCACGGTCGAGGGTGAACTGGGGGCCGTCGGCAGGGTGGACGATTCAACAGTGGAGGGTGAAGGTGAATCGTCTCTCACAGAACCGGACAGAGCAGCCGAGTTTGTGGAGCGAACCGGAGTTGATGCTCTTGCTTCGGCTATAGGGAACGCTCACGGAATCTATACGCAGCGACCAATACTGGATTTTGAGCGACTGACAGCTATTCGCTACGCTACAGGAATCCCACTCGTTCTACACGGTGGTTCTGGCACTCCTGCCGATCAGCTTCACCAGGCAATCGACATAGGCATAAGTAAGGTGAACGTCGCCAGCGAACTTGGCCGGGCGTTCCTCAATGCGATAGAGCGGTTCGATGAGAGCAGAGACCACAAGGCTTGGTGGGGACATGCTATTATTGATGCGAAATCCGCAATCAAACAGGTTGTGGCCAGGTGGACGAAAGAGCTCGGAAGCGTCGGAAAAGTCGAATAGGATAGCACAGAAGAACCACTGGATCTCGCAGCTTGCGGGATCCAGCCATTCTGACGTAGCCAGATTGGGGTTCTCCGCCGTACGGAGTTTCGCGAACAAGTGAGGCTATCTCAAAAACAAATAAATCTCGGCTCTATGAGATTTCTTGTGGGTAGAGATGCAGTTTGCCGTAGTTAAACAGT
>CAYSLA010000055.1:0-14832 GCA_964431685.1 uncultured bacterium
GCGCGGACGAACATCGGGATCATCCCGTGCTCCCGCACGATCTTCGTCTCCACCACCGCCTCCAGGCGCAGGGCTTTGCGTTCCAGTTCGGATGTGTTCACTTTCCCGTCCTTTCGTTTCCGCGGATGTTTGTTGTGCGTAAGCAGCGTGGGGTCGCCGGCGTTCTTCACGCGCCGTTCGCGGTTCGTGCCATAATCTCCCAGACTTTCCGATGGTAAAACCGGTAGTTCTCGATCGGGGTGCCGTTGGGGATGCGATGATCGAGTCCCAGGACGCAGCCGCCGGCTCTGACCATTGGTGGAATCTTGTATTCCAGTTCAGCCTCGATCTCCCCTTTGCTTCTTCTCAGCACATGCTTGTCTATTCCTCCCATCAACGCGAGCCGTTGGCCGTATGTCTGACGAACATTCACAATGTCCATGCCCGCAGCGGGCTCCATGGGGAACATCAGGTTGACCCCCGCGTCCAGCATCGCGGGGATAGTGGCGTTCATATCACCGTCAGAGTCCTGCATAAAGAGCCTGGCCCCACGGGAGGATAGCATGTCCCAGATCTTCCTGTAGTACGGCTTGATGAACTCCTCGATCTGCCTTGGACCGGCCAGCGAACCGCTCTTTCCCGCCATGTCCTCGTGGGCATAGAGCACATCCACCGGCACTTCAGAGGACACCCGGTCGAGCACCTCGAAAGCCGTCTGACCAATGGTCTCCAGAATGTCGTGGATCAGTTCTGGCCGGGAGTAGTAGGAGACGCAGAGTTCCTCCTCCCCCATGAGTTGACGGGGCTCGTCGAACCCGCCGGGAATCCTGGCGATCGTCGCGATTCCTGCTTCGATGTATCCCCGTGCGACCGCCTGCCAGCCCGGCGCAAACCGATCCTCGGAAAAGGCGTAGTGCTCCTTGATCTCCAGCCAGTCGTCCATGTTCTTGACCGGGAATGTCATCGGAAGCCCAATGGTCGCATACCCCTTGCAGAGCTTGGTCGTACGTCCCATCGCATCGCGGACGATTCGGTGATCGGCGGTCTCTTCGATGACTACGACTTCATCCGCGCCCAGCCAGCCAGTGTTGACTGGAAGATAGGCTCGCATCGGCGATCTGTAGGTGAAAGCCGACATATCGATTTCCTCAGGGGTAGCCCCCTGCTCGGCCCACTCCTCCTTTAGTCCGATGAGCGGGCCCCATATCTCGGTGAAGAGCGGTCGTTCGTTTGACCGGAAGGTCATGTAGTCCAGGTACTCCTCCCGCCGGACGGTGTGCTGGATGTTGATCGCCAGGGAAGCGTGATCGCTGCTCGGGCGTCTGATTTCAGCCATTGTGATCTTCCTTTGTCTGCAAGCTTGCTTCGTCGAATGGGTGACAGTGGGGTAGCGCGGCCAGCCAGCCCGCGGCATCGTCGCCAGAAGCCAGGTCCAAATCGGGATAGAGGCAGCCGCGGGCTGCGCGAGTTGTCTGCAGATAGATCCCAATGGCTTGGGCTGCCTGCTCGACCCCGGTATCCGCGGAAAAGCCCTTCAGGATGAGGTCGAAGCCCGCCCCGACCATGGCGGCACCTGCCTCGATGGCTGTGGGAATGCGTTCAGGAGTCATTCCGCCGGTAACCATTATCGGACAGTAGTCAAACGCCGCCTGCATCCGGCACCTCCTGACCAGGTCTGTCTCTGGCCCCAGCAGCTTCGCGAAATGAGCCCCTGCCTTGACCTGGAAGAAGGCGTCGTTCACGGTCCACGCGCTGGGAATCACTATCCTGTTGCCGGAGTAGCGGCGAATGCTGTCTTCGCTCCAGCCGATCATCGAAACGAATCCATCAACACCCATTGAATCTATCTCGGTGATGGTGAGAAGCTGAGGCGAGCGCTTCCTCATTTGGGTCACGATCCTGTCATCATCAATTGTGCTCCCCACCAGCAAATACAGATCTGGGTAGTTCGCACGAATCCATGGGATCATTATGTGTGCGTCGCGCCGCCTGAGGGTGTATTCTATTCCCTTGCATCCCGCTGCAACGCAGGCTTCAACGAGCATTCTGGAGTCGAAATCATCGTCTACGAATATGGGAACGAACCCCTGCTCGTGAAAAGCCCTGTATGCATCAAAAAGTCTGCTCATCAGCCGTTCCTTTCATACTGCGTCTCCGCCGGCTCGCGGCAAGCAAGCGCCTGGCGTATGTTGTCTGCGTGCGTCATTTGTTCTCCAATCGGTCTTGGTTTGCTGCAAGTCCCTGGTTCCAGCGCGTTGCAGAGACCGGTGTTTCCTAGCTAGCAGGTACGTCTCAACCATCCCGTGGAGCTTGCCAGCAGGCGCGCGAACTCCACCATCGCGGGCCATGAGACATCAGGAGGAATACCATGGTCGCAGCCTGGAATGTAGCCACCAGTCTCGATGACGGGCTGCAGGCGCTCCACTTCGCGCTTGATGTCATCTCCACCCCTGGCCACGTTCCGCTTGTCGACCCCGCCTCTGAAGGCGATTCTGTTGCCGTATTCCCTGCGATACGCCGGCAGGTCGTTCCCCGCCGCCACCTCCACGGGATCGGTTGCCTGGAAGCCGGCTTCGACCCAGATTGGAATCAGTTCTCCAATGTAACCATCCGAATCGATGCCGTATATCCGGCATCCCCTGCCTGCGCCACTCCGCCAAAGTGGACTCCCTCGGGCAACCCGGCATGAACGGAATCCGGTCCGGTTTTTCAAACAGCATTGTAGCGATGAACCGTTCTCTCTGCGTCACCTCAGACTCACTCCCCAAATGGCAGATATGTGCCGACTTGTTTCTCCACGGCGTTATGATAGATGGCAGAGGCAAACGCCACATCCTCACTACCTAACCCCAGCGGACTGTAGAATATCCGCTCCGAGTCGTGCTGCCGTCCCGGCTTACTGCCGTTGATGATCTCGCCGATGTTCGCCCACACGCGCGACTCGTCGATCTTTCCCTCGCCAAACATTCGGGCAAGAAGCGGAGTTCCTCTATGGAGCACTTCCTCCCAGATATCCACAACCACCTTGTCGGTGCGAAGAATCACGGCTTCCTCCTCCTCCTGGTATGAGCCAACGTGGGCAAAGAGTGATCCCGGTTCCAGCCAGTCAGCCTTAACGATCGGTTCGTCAGCGACGGTCGCGGTCACGACGATATCGGCGCCTCGCACGGCCTCCTCCGGCCCTGTGACAATCGTTACCGTGACATCATCGTATCGCGCGGCAAACGCCTCCGCCGCCTCGGATCGAATATCGAACACCTTGATCCGAGATATGTCTGGAAGAACACACCGAAGTGCCTCAAGCTGTGTATGCGATTGCACACCAGCGCCGATCATACCGACAACTGCGGCTTCCCGACGCGCCAGGTACTTCGCACCAACGCCCGTCACAGCACCGGTTCGAAGCGCGCTGATGCGGGTGCCGTCCATTATGGCAATCGGAAGCCCTGTGTCAGCGTTGTTGAGTATGACCAGAGCGTTTGCACGAGGCAGATTATGCCGCACCGGGTTGTTAGGAAATCCGGCGATCCACTTTATGCCGCACATATGGACATCACCACCCACGTATGCAGGCATTGCGTTGATTCTGCCATGTCGCCTCTCATCCATGTCCAGGATTACCTTGGACGGCAGGTTTACTTGCCCTTTGTCGTGGAGCGCAAGGACTTTCTCCACGCAATCGATCGCAAGCGCCATACTGGCACCGGCGTCTTCGACATCGTGCGATGTAAGATAGAGTATGCGATGTTGGTTTTTGGGCATCTGTCTATTCACCTCCAGTGATCCGCCGAGCAACCGCGAGTGCCTCGCCCGCGTCCTTGCCGTAGCCGTCGGCTCCGATTTCATCGGCCCATTCCTGTGTCGCTGGACCACCCCCAATCAGCACGCGGAATCTTTCGCGCAGTCCCTGCGATTTCAGTTCCGAGATTACATCCCTCTGGTAAGGCAGAGTTGTCGTAAGAAGAGATGAGAGCGCAATGATATCGGCCTCGCGTGCGACGGCCTCTTTGACAAAGGTCGATGCGTCCACGTCCACGCCGAGATCCTGCACGTCAAACCCACCCGTCCGCAACATCATAGCGACGATGTTCTTTCCGATAGTGTGGATGTCGCCCTTGACCGTACCTATCAACACGGTCTTCTTGGATTGTTCTCCGGATGCGGGTATTGCTTTCAGCAAGACGCTCATGGCCGCGTCCAGAGCATTTCCCGCAAGCATCAACTGTGGGAGGAAGAACTCCTCACGCTGAAACTTGTCGCCTATCTCATCAGCGGTCGGCCGTATGATGTTGTCGATAACATCATTCGGATCCACCATTGACACAAGCAGGTCTCCGGCTGCCGCAGCAGCTTCATGGTCATCCATGCCGAGGATTGCCGAGTGCAACCGCTCGTATTTTGAAGTCAGATCGTCGATATTTTCCATTGCTCCTCCAGTTAGTCCTGCTGGCCGTAGTCGGGTAGTGGCACTCCCAATCCGCGGAGTTCCCCAGCAACTGTGTTGTAAACATCAATGTAGGCATCGAGCGGGCGCTCGCACTTCAGGTCATAGAGCTCGTGCAGGGTAAGTCCGGCAGGAGCATCGGCAAGGCTATTCTCATACCGGGACAGCAAAGCCAACACGGCCTTGTTGGCCTGCGTGGGCTGCATGCCTTCTGTGGCGTGGCATATCCTGCCAAGAAACTCCGACTCCAGGGGCGTGCCATAGTCGTGCACCCTGCCGGTCTTGAACTTCCGCGTAGCGCCCCAACTGTGCCCGCCGGATACCGCTCCGGCAATCGACCCCGCGGCGGTCTCGTAGAAATACTGCGCCGTGCCCGGTCCGGCCGACGGGTGATCTCCGTGGGCTCCGGCAAGAATCAGATGTGTGTTTCTATTCAGTGCCTGCAGTGCCAGCGCGCTCACCCATATACCGTTGCGTGTCGAGCGGCTCTGCGTCTGGATGGGCGTCGCTGTTATCAGCGCCACTTGGGCTTGGTTTACCAATAGGCTCTGGAAGACCCCGGCGGCAGCCACAATTGCGGCCCCCTCCACAGAGCCCGAGAATCCGCCTATCATGGCACCCAATCCCGCGGATATGTGGATATCGGCGGCCAGACCGAACGCAACCCTCTGAAGCCTGTCAAAGGTCGTCTTCAGTTCCGGCACGCCGCCGGTGCCTATGCCGTCACTTGGTCTGAAGCCGTCCACGCCCGCATACATCGCCAGATGAGCGACGCTCTTCGGTGCGCCGTTTGATACCGGCATTCCCGGCCTGCCCGCTTCCGCCGCTGCCCGCCTCTGAAGCAGTGCGCTGCGTCTGTACGGAAATATCTCATGAGGAGAATCCGCCTTCACGTCGCCCGTGCATTCGGCGCTGGGCACCATACCACCGATGACGCCTCCCACAGACCGGCAACGGCAGCAGGCAGTATAGACCCGCAGCGCCGTCTCATCATCGCTGAACAACAGAGTTTGCAGTCCCCCCCACACAAACACCGGCACGTCGCTGCCCACCGGTCGATGCCTTATGCCAAATGCGTCTGAACCTTCACCCCAAACAGTCTCATTGGGTGCGCATCCGAGAGCGTTGTCGATTTCGTCCAGTGAGAATCTAGCTACTGTACTTGTGTCCAGACAGTAAGTTCCCACGTCCGCATACAGCTCACGTGCGGCCGCAAAGCAGCGGTCTGCCAATGACGCGTCAGATGGCACGGGGTTTTCAGGGTCGTAGCGGATCTCAAACTTCTTCTTCATCCGCTCCGCTGCCTGAAACAGGCGCATATCGAACTCCTGCTCACCACAAGGCTCACCAGAATAGAACCTGTTCATTACATCGTGAAACTTGATTATGGACATCATTCCTCCTCTGATACGCGACAACCAAGTGTGGAACACCTCCCCCTTCCCCCTCCGTTTCGGAGGGGGTTAGGGGGAGGTGGGGTGGTGTATCGGGTCCTGAATCAAGTTCAGGATTGTTCCCGATACCTTAGCGTGTCGCGACAACCAAGCTGGGTTCGCCTACTTTGCATCGTTGGATATGCGCGACACTTCCGCCGTAAGCGCCCGCTCAAGGGTGTCCGATAGTGGACTCGCCGGGACTGACAGTATTCTCTCCACTTCAGCTCGTGCAACGTCGTCGCTCGACGGTGATCCTGCAGTCTCCCAATCCGCACGACGGCGACGATCCCAAAGGCCGCGCACCAAGTGCTCGGTGAACATTTCTCGTGCCGTTTGCGGCACTCCCAGAAACGCTCCACCGTGACCGACCTGGCCAATCAATTCCACTCCGAGCAAGTCCGGTGTAACACGCAGGCCTTCCTGAGCACGGAGAGCAATAGCGCAAAGGTCGTCGTCGAGCACAAGGCTTTCAAGGCTGATGGTCTCAGCATGCTCCAGCGTGCCGGGGTAGAATAACATATCGATACCGGCCAGAATCGGAATCAGCAGAGTCATCATCTTCTCGTAACCCGCCTGGAAATCGAGCGTCTTTGAGTTGGTGTTGGAACCAGTGCCGCGAGACGGCACTCCATAGTAGGCCGCCATCTGTGCGTGAGCGGCATTTACAAGCGCACCTTCTATGCCTCCCAGGGCGATGGTCGCGTGGCGCATATCCATTGCTGCTGCTACGGTTCCCACAAACACGGGGCACCCCGGGTTGACCACTTGGGAAAGAACCAGCCCTGCGAGGCATTCAGCCATTCCCTGGGCGATCGTACCCGCCAGGGTCACGGGAGACGTAGCGCCCATCTGCGGCTCCGAGGCGAAATCGACCGGCAAGCCCGCGCGGATATACTCGAGAGCGCCTTCGACCATGTCGGCGGCCATTTGCAGCGGTGACACCAGATTGCACGTGGTGTGCAAGGTCAAGGGTGTGCCGGCAGTTTCTGCAACACAATTAGCCAGACGTATGCAGTCTTGTGCAACCTCTCGGCCACGGCAGCTTCCCTTGAATGGCTTCCCTGTGTGTCTCAATGTCTGAACGAACCCCGCCACGTGGGCAAGTCCGGTCTCCACCCCATCTATCTGCGGCATAACCGCGCCGCCGTGGAGAATGTCGTAGCGTGACATCTTATCGCATATCGATATGATGTTACCTACGTCCCTAAGGTTGGTAGGCCGCCTCACGCCGTCCGAATCCAGAATCAAACGGCGCCCCGCCATCGGCTGGATGTGACTCCTGCCATCTCCGATTCGTACCGACTTTGAAGGATCGAGACCAGTGACCTCGAACGACTTGGGAACGCGTGAAACACAGTCCCGCACCAGGGATTCGGGAAAACGGATATGACTACCATCAGAGGCGCACCCAGCACCGACCAGGATGTCCCTGGCTTCGGGGCTCGCCACCTCCATTCCAATGCCTGACAGAATATCCATTATGGCCCGGTCTACGAGGCTCTGCTGCTCACAGTCCAGAATCCTCAAAATTGCATCAGCCATCTACTACTCCTTTCTCGAGACCCCACCCTCCCCTGATAGGGGAGGGCTAGCGTGGGGTCTCGAGATTGAACAAGCCCAAGCACCTCCGCCTTCCCCGTCAGTTTCGCAGGGGGTTGGGGGAATGTGTGGATTACCAGGGCGTCTCGCAAGCCGAGGTATTATCACAATCGCGACCTGACTTCCTTGCTTGTTGCCAGAAACCAATCGAACGACTCGCGTGTGACGTTGTCCGGGACACCACCGGAATCCATAAGTATGTGCGGTCCAAGCTCCCTCCCGCATGCAACTACGCTCTTCATATGGATGGCTTGCTCATCCCGTGTCCAATCCCAGAAATGCTTGTTCATACCCCCGCACAAGACCACGTTCGGCCCCACCGCTTCGCGGACTTCCTCCATCGGCATGTGATCGTCAGGGTCAAGTGGGTTGAGTATGTCGACCCCAGCCGCCGCGATATCTTGCATAATGGGCATTATCGCTCCGTGACTGTGCATGTGCACCGCGGCGCCGTAGGAATGAGCAAGTTCGCATAGCCGCCTGTGCCACGGCCAGATGAACTCTCTATATAACGACGGACCTATCAGCATAGACTGCCCACTTCCCAGGTCATCGCAGAATCCGATGCAATCGACCCCGGCCTCACACATATTCTTTGCAGCGGCAAGGGAC
The DNA here is from genome assembly GCA_964431685.1 of uncultured bacterium. Lineage (GTDB taxonomy): Bacteria > Armatimonadota > UBA5829 > UBA5829 > UBA5829 > CAYSLA01. The sequence goes on from CAYSLA010000055.1 coordinate 8,071, forward strand.
CAATCTCCAACAGTCCTTATCAAGGCGCGGGCGAAGTCCGGGTTGAGCATAAGGTCGACGCAGAACTCCTCGTAAGAACGCAGGAAGTAATGAACGCCTGAAAAGAACCCGTTTATCCAGCCTACGGTCCACTCGCCGTGGAATCTGGCCCAGGCGACGTCCTCAGCAAACCCTGCGTATCGCGCCGGATCGCCCGGATCCGGCAGTTCGAGCTTCTCCAGATCGGCTTCGCTCTGCACAGGCAAATAGAACGTGTCGTAGTTGTGCGGGTCGTAGCGGATCTCGCGCCTGGCTCCGGTCTCATACTGCACAACCATCCGGTCCGCATGCTTTTCTATCACTCGCTTGTTAAACTCACCGGGTCCTGCGTGGCCGAACGCCGCATTTGCCCCCCAGCCTACGGGAAAGGCGCATCTGTCTATATGGATGTTGAACGTAGTTTGGCGAGTCAGCCGGAGTTCACCCGTGCTTGAAAACGGATATGCACCGTCAGTCGGGTATTCACCATAGCCGTCGTAGTGCAACTCCCGCGGCACAAGTCGCTGCGGGAGATCCGTACTTGAGAAAGCCATCAACCATTGTGGTGTCACTTCCAGCCGATTGCCCGCGATCAGGGCTTGCATTGTCTCTCGCTTTGTCACGCTCCCTCCTGCAACTTGACCACGGCGCGGTAGTGGTCGTCCCACGTGGGTTCATCCTCTGGTTTTCCGAGCGGAAAACCGTCCACGCAAAGGTAGGTCAGGGGTTCCTCACCACTTGTGCAGAACACCTGGTGCTCCGTTCCCCGCGGCACGTGCACAACGTCTTCCGGGACTACGTCAAACTCCTCAGTCTCGCCAGCCTTGAACACAACGCGTCCGGTGCCACCAATAATGTAGTAGAGTTGTTCGGTATCCGCGTGGCTGTGAGAGTGAGTATACTTGCCAGGCTCAATAATCACGTAGAACGCCTCAATGGATTCCGCTTCCTCACGTGGAAGCAGTATTTCGTTGACGTGTGTGGCCAACTGATAGCGTTTGCCCTGCTTTACGTTAGTCTTGCGCATTTCGATTACCATCCTATGCTGTAGAGCCGATCGTTGTTGCCAAGCTCAATCTTGATTCTCACTTCTCCGGCAGGCGCATCACCGGACCATACTATCTTCCTGTAGACGGTCTGCCTGGATTCGCTCCCGACGCGTCCCTTTGCGACTGTCCGGCCCGCCGGGCTCAAAGCCGTAATGGCGATATCTTCGCCATCGGCGTTGATCCACACGCCGTCTTCCGATGGGGTCTTGGGAGACGCAATCACGGACCCGGGACCCTCGGCATAGGCAAAGCGATCACGAGGAAGTGTAGCCAGGCCCATGAACGTTGGGTACAGTACCGACGCGCGAAGGTTGCCGGGAGTGCCGGGCTTGGGTATCGGCCAGGGCCGATAGATGCACGAGGTGCCGTGATAGTAAATGTAGACCGTATCGCCCTTCTCCAGAACTGAACTGGTGACAAGCTGGTTAGAATCATACTCGCACTTCCGGCCACGGGTGACCAGAGCGGTGTCTGGATGTACGCGGGTGAAATCGGTGCCAGTATGGCTGACGGCCAGCTTCAAGTCCGCGGTCGGCGGATTCTCGCAGGTGTCGTAGTCGAACCGGCTGCTGTCGTGCACCATCACGAAGTAGCCGTTGGTCAGCTTGTTCACGGCAGACCAGTGGATCTCGGTCTCGTACGGCTCTTCGCCCTCCAGCAGCACCTGCAGGTCCTCGTATTTCAGCGAGTACAGATCCGGGGCGCAGATGACGCCGACGCCTCGGTTGCCACTGCCTTGGCGGATTGGCCGGTCGGTCTGTCCGTATACCTTGTAGTGGCGGCGCGAATCCTGGTCATCCGGATCACACACCACGCTGGACATGTCTACCACATTCGGAGCTGGGCCCAGATCGTTATCAGAGGAAGCATCATAGGCCACTTTGCCCCGCTTCCAGCGTTTGCCGTCCGGGGAGGCGTAGATGACCTTGCGAAACATCTTGAAACTGCGGTAGCCCTGCGCGTCCCAGCCAATCTCCGTGAAGATCCCGAGGAACCGGTCGTCCGCACCCTCGGGCGCCGGGTTCAGCCAGACCTCCGACACGCCGCAGAAATGATCGTAACCCGCGCCCGTACCGGCGGCCTGGTAGTCCGTCACGATGACGTTCGTGTCCTGCCCCCGATGCGTGTGCTGCCCGAGCGCCGGCTTGGTCCAGTCAATGCCATCCGCACTCTCGGCGTAGCCGGTGCGCCACAGCCGGCCGAGCCAGTATTCGAAGCCCCGGCGTTCCGGGTGGGTGGCGACGTCGTACTGAACGGCGTCGAGGCCGTGGTACCAGCACTTGAAGAGCTTGTCGTACGGGTCGTAACACACTCTCGACGGCCAGTTGACCTGAAGACTGTCCCACTCGTGAGGACATCCAGGCATCAGGACAGGGTTGTCGGGGTGCTTCGACGCCTGGTTAAGGCGAAATGATACTCCCAGCGCCGACTCGACGCACGACTCATCTGTGATTAGTTCAACAGTCATGGTACTGCACTCCTTAATTATCGTGGCAGGCAACCACGTTGCCGGATCAGGGAGATTTCACACAACACGTCATCGCCTTGATCGGGCACGTCATCCCTCACGCGCAACACGTCATCCCTCACGCACAACACGTCATCCCGAACTTGATTCGGGACCCACCTTCGCGCCCCATGGGTGTGGCAAACCCCTGACCCGGCAGTCCCCTGAACTTGATTCAGGGTCAGGGGACTGCCGGGTCAGCGTGACGTGTGACCTTCTGCCTGCGGTCGCAATGGTATAATGGTCTTCAGCCAATGTCGCGGACACACAGGTCCGCCCTTCTCGGATAGGCGTCTTGCCTCGGCCCACACGGTAGCACAAGTGCTTATCGGCTGTGCCTCGCAAAGTTTGGCCCGAAGAATGTTTGACAGTGATCGATCCTTGCACTCAATCTACGTGTAACCCAACCTGCGGGATATCCCATTCGCTACCTCAGTCACCATTTTCCCTAGTTCCGGAATTCGATCCATCGGTATGCGATATGAAGGGCCGGAGATGCTCAGGGCGGCGACAGTCTCCCTTGAATGATTCGATATCGGCGCGGCGACACATCTTACCTCAGCATAATGCTCTTCGTTGTCTATGGAGTATCCGCGCAGGCGCGTCTCCTCAAGATCACGTTTGAGGTCATCTGCATCGGTGATAGTGTTCCTGGTCACTGGGCATAGCCCCTTCTTGTTTACCAGTTCCAGAACATCTGTCCATGACATCCGGGATAGCATAGCCTTTCCTAATGCCGTCGCATGCAAATATGTGCGACCTCCAAGTTGTGAGTATACGCGTACGGCATTCTCTGGATCCAGGAATTTCACGTAAACCAGGGTGCCATCCTGCTTATCGATTACCCCCATGTTTGTCTTCTCATGCGTTCTATCTACCATCTCCTGCATGAATGGGTGAGCGATCTGCGTCAATTCCAACTGTGACAGGTAGGCGCTTCCCACTTCCAGCGCACGTAGCCCGACCCGGTATTTGCTCGTCTCCTGGTTCTGTTCCAGAAACCCCCGGTCCTTCAAGGTGGACACCATTCTGTGAGCGGTAGCTTTTCCTATATGGAATTGATTGGCGATGTCAGTGACCCCTGCTTCTCGGCCCAATGCGGCCAAGTAGATCAGGATGTCCAATGCGTGCCCGACCGATTCCAGATTCCTGGCGTCTGCAACCATGACAACAATACTCCATCCTTACGCGCAGTGGCTGGTTCCGCTGAGCGGAACCCTGTTCCCCTAGACGCTAAGAGTATACTACGTCCCGTATCGGTTGTCAAGATACCGCGTTGCAGGCGGGTGGACAGCAGAATTGCCTTCTGCGTCAAGAGACGAAAGGAAGAAGGAAGTTCCTGCTCCACGATCAGTCCAAATGGTCTTCGACATGGGCGAAATACCCTAAGGCTGGAGTTCCCTCGAAATAATGCACACCCCTAGCTCGGATAATTCACGAGAAGCACGATTGCCCGCACACTGTCCCCTGAACCCGATTCAGGGCTCACCATCGCAACGAAGGTTTCTCCTTGCGGTCGAAATGACACGAATCATTCGGGCTAGTATAATATCTAATGGGTATCAACGATGGGTATGCGTTACAGTGACGAGTTTCGTGTCTTGTGATTTCTTCTGGTCTTGGACAGCAAAAGCAGCGTTGCTCGGATCGCGGAGGATCTGGGTATCAACGCTTGGACTTTGCGCGATGCGGAGTCAGAGGCACCGATGTATCAGGCTGTCTATCACGGCTATACGCTGGTTTTTGGCGGAGACTATGGGAAGTCCGGCCCCACAGTTCAGGGCAAGTGGTGGCTGATGGGCAACCAGAACGGCTAGTACGGTCTGGCCAACGCTTACAGCGATCCACCCAACGATGAATTGCGTCAAGACGGTCAGTACTACCGCCTGCTATTGCTCTGTCGCCGGGAGTTCGGGCTTCCCTACCTCTCGTACGGGAGGGTGCTGCGTCCCCCGAAAGTCTCTGGCAAACTGCCGGTTGTCACCAGCGAAAGCACACGCCCCTTCATGGTCCTCGCGGTGCAGGGAAGCGCGTGGGAGGCGCCGGATCGCTCCGTGGGCATATTCTTCCTCAACTACGCAGACGAACCGCAGGAGTTCACCTGGTCGGCAGATCTTGCTGAGGCTGTCGGATGGAAAGACGGCAAGAATGTCAGGTTGTCTCAATGGACGGAGAAAGGCGGTCTGAAGCCACTTGGGGTAGTTTCTGGCGGGAAGCTCTCAAAGCGGACGCAAGTAGACGCGCGCGGGTTAACTGCGCTGAAACTGGAGGTGGAGCAATGAGCAGGGGCATATTGGCAGCCTGGGGCGTATTCGTTGTGATGACTCCTTCATCGGCGGCGGAACTACAGGTTCCGCCAGGCTGCGTGGCCGTTTCAGACGCGAAACCACTGGACAGTGGCTACGCCGACAGAGTGGTTCACGAGAAGACAGGCATAGAATTGGTGCTCTTGCCAGCGGGCTCGTTTACTATTGGCTGTGATGCGCCAGAGGCTTTCTGGATGAGTAAGCCTGCGCATCGCGTAACCATAGTAAATCCGTTTTATGGAGGAAAGACCGAGGTAACGAACGAACAATACAAGAGGTTCCTCAAGAGTGGATACGATGGGGTCAAGGATTGCGACCCTGCCTACGATCTGCACGTTCGCCATCTGCGCGGCGGCTCCTGGCAGGACACGGCGGAGTATTGTACCTCAGACTGCCGCGGGCTAAACGCTGCTTGCAGTATAGCCGGCAAAAACATCGGGTTTCGGGTTGTGCTTAGGCTAAAATAGGCAGAATATGATGTACAAACCTTAGTGGGTACACAGAGAGACAAGGAATCTGCGACTAGTGAATGCGAAAAGCCTGGATGACATAGCAAAGCCAAACGCAATGATGCGCCCCGCGCCGCTCCTGTGCTGGAATGACAAGCTGGACGAAGCGGAACTGCGCAGACAGATCAAAGAGATGGCGGAGAACCTGGACTCGATTCGGTTCAACGGGCGTTCCAGTCTCACTTTCTGTGCCACCCACTGTCCTGACAACTCGCACATTAATCGACCTTCTGCAGCACCTCCGGGCGAAAACCGGTTGCAGCCGCGTCAGCCGTGAGACGTTCCATCGACATCTTCACTGGACTTCCGACCACGTTCTGCTGTGTATCCTCTCCAGCACAATCAAGTTCCAGGGTTCAACCAGGCTTACTGGTTCGTGCAGCGAACGGTCAACATAGTGCGCCGTCTTAGGTACATGTGCCCGGAGTGCGCCCAGTGACTCTTCCTCCACCATCAATTGATCCGAGAACACAACCACACTCGGCGACCGATCTGCGGAGATCGCCTCGCACAACTCACTGAATTTCTCCTCCAGGCCATCATTGGTGTCAGGCGGCAGTCCGTTCTACTTCTCTACCGGTATTACGATTCCTTTCATTATTACGTTCTGTGCAAATACGAATACCAGCAGAGTCGGTATTGCGGCCATTACCAGCGCCGCGTAGATCACCGACTGAGACGCCCCCTGCTGGAGCTGATAGAGCCACACCATCATTGTCCACATACGCTCGTCCGGGCAGATGATCAACGCGAACATAAAGGCGGTATAAGCCCCGGTGAATGCGCCCAGAGCAATCAGAGCTAGTATGGGCGTCGAAAGCGCCATCGTGAACCTCCAGAACATGGTCCATTCGCTGGCCCCGTCTATCATGGCGGACTCGTAGATCTCCCTGGGTATGCTGTCGAAGAAGCCCTTCAGAATGAATATGCTGTAGCCGTTCGCCACTCCGGGGAGAATAAGCGCCCAGAAACTGTTGAGCAGATTGAACTCCTTTAGAAGCAGGAAGTTGGGAATCATCGTAACAGCGCCGGGGAATGCCATGGTAGCAAGACAGAACATCAGAATCATATAGGTGTTTTTCAGATTGAACCGGGACAGCGCGTACGCGGCTATTGGGTTCACAGTCAGAGCGACAAGCATCGAAAGTCCGACAAATACGAACGTGTTGAAAACAGCACGGCCGTATACAACCATATACTGAATCACGCTTAGATAGTTGCGAGAGAGCATTTCCTTCATAAACGAGCTCTTCGAATCCTTGAAGGTCTCGTAGTCGTAGGCCACCAGCGGCATTGTCGCGTTCGCATCTCTTGCATACTCCCGATATCGGGTGCTGGCGGAGTCGATCCGCATATACTCAATCGGACAGTCA
>CAYSLA010000055.1:14932-17237 GCA_964431685.1 uncultured bacterium
TCCGTCTATAGCCTCGTATGACGCATAGTTCGTCCCCAATACGTGGTTCAATTCGCCCAATCCGCCCGGGAACCCTTTCTTGAGGAATGTCCTGAACCTGGCAGATCCCTCGGGCGTCAGTCGCACAAATGTGCTGTTCAAGTAGTTCCTTACAAATTTTTCCCACGCTTTGCGCTCCGCCGGGTCCGCGGGCGGTGCAGACCGGAGGATATGGAACTCAGACCCACTGCCAGCCAGGTTGTTGACTGACGTCTGCCAGTTGGCAAACAAGCCGTCAACGTCCAACACGACCTTGTCACTCAGTCGCGCCGACCTCTTGAAGTCAAGATACCTCACGACAAGAGGGTCGCGTTTGTCATAGGAGAACTCCTTTGTTATGAATCCGTCCGCAGCCCCCTGAAACTCATTCCAGTTGCGAATGGCTCCCTTGTATCTTCGATTGTACTCCTCGATGTCGCCGCATTCGGATCTTACTGTTTCCCGGAAAAGCCGGGCGTTCCGCGCGGAAACTCTGCCAGGCCCCCACATCTCCTGGATAATGTAGAAGTGCTCGGGGAAAGAACCGATATTCTCTTTCAGAAATTGACGAAAGGCGCCAACGGACCGGGCATCTTTCTTCTTTGGCAACGAAGCCTGATCCCATAGCAGCAGCCTTTCGTGATACGCTGACGAAAGCATATCAAACGACTGATACCGCGCTTCCTGAAAGCGGGCAAACTGCATTTTTTCGGAATACAGGAATTGCGGGATTGGTTCCATTAGACTGATGTCGGCGTCGCTCTTCACGCTCCCCGAAAGCATCAGCAGAAACGGAACAATCATCGTAATGGTTCCTGCAATAAGCAGGCCGTACATTACGGCAATCAAGACCCGTAGCTTTGGTCGTTTTCGTCCAATGTGGGGTATTATAGGCATTACGCTATCTCCCTCCCTTGAACTCTACTCTGCTCAACTGTCGAAGCTGAATCAGAGTGAAGCCGATCAGCAAGAAACCCAGAACCCAGGCCATAGCATTGGCGACTCCAAACTTAAGATACATGAACGCAGTATAGAACAACTGCAGGCCAACAACCTCGGTCACTCCGTATGGCGTATACGGTCCTCCTCCGGTCATTGCCAGGATCATTTCGCTGGTCATAAACGCGCCGATAAAGGCGCCGACGGAGTTGATTATCAGCAACATCTTGAGTCCGGGCAGAGTTATGGAGCCAATCTTTCTGAGAATGCCGGCCCCGTCTATGTCGGCGGCTTCATAGAACTCCTCGGGTATGGTCTTGAGGGCTGCCAGATATATCAGACATCCGGGCCCCATTCCTGCCCAGACAACTGGTATGATCAAGGCGATCATCGCCAGACTCGGCGAGTCGAGCCAGCTCACATCGATCTGAATGCCCAAGTGGGACATCAGCACATTGAGCAGGCCAGACGGCTTGTAAAAACTCTTCCAGAGGAACATGACAACCAGACCGGAGAGCACCGCGGGCAGGTAAAACATAGTCCGGAAGAATACTTTGCCTCTTGGTATCTCGTGCAACAGCAGTGCGAGGCCCACCGGAGAGAGGAACCCAAATGTCATGTAGAGCATTGTGTAGATTAGTGTAACCTTGATCGCGTGCCAGAAGTTCTGACTAAACAGCACCTCGGCGAAGTTCTCAACTCCCACCCATTTGAATGAGCCCATGATATTGTAGTCCTGGAAAGCTATGCTAGTTCCGCGGACGAGCGGCAGATACTGCCAGACAAGGATGCTTACGAGAGCAGGGATAAGAAGAAGATACGGCACATATTTGCTCTTCTGTCCGGGCATCTGCGTCGGGGCCTCTCTCTTGAATGTTCTTATCAGAATGCCTACCCCCGTTGAAAAACCGGCAAGCGCCAGCATTAGGAAAAGATAGCACAGCCTGTGACGGAGTTTGGCTACATCACTGGGAACGATGCCGTACATTCTCTCCTCCGTCTCGACTTGAGCCTGGTTTAGAATCTCCCGTAGCCGCTTTCTGGCCGCTGCTTCGTCCCCTTTGTCCAGCGCATCCAGCACCTTGCGGTCGTTAAGCGCCTGCTCTATGGGCCGTGACAGTTCCCGGTAAACGATTGAGCAGTTCTTGCCGTAAGGCTCCGGAGTTCCGTCCCTCATTGCTTGCTGATAGGTCTTGAGAAACTCCTTGTCAACCTGTTCCAGATAGCGGGTGTAGCCGAAGCGTTTGAGCATCTCGGGGTTGACGAATCGCCCTAAGCCACGCTGCACGTACAGCTCGGTTCGTATCTTGTTCGCCTCATCGCTATCCAGAAAGGCAATGTAGTCAAA
>CAYSLA010000055.1:17337-20904 GCA_964431685.1 uncultured bacterium
TTGAAAGTGGGGTGCCAGTTGCCGCGCTTGTCCTTTACAATGACCTCGCCACCTCTGGACCACACCAGGTTTACAAAGTCATGGGAACTTACTTCACCCTTCACAAAGCCGATACCGTACTTGCCTTTCGCCGGGTCGGATAGCTTGCGACAATACGCTTCCAGTTCGCTCCAGGTCCGAGGAGGCTTGTCAGGATTCAGCCCGGCGCGTGCAAACAGATCTTTACGGTACACGAGGGCGCGAGTCATCTTTGTCGTTGGAAGCGCGTACCAGTGCATCTTGCCGTCCGGCCCCTCCCTGTAGCACACCTCCCGAATCGCCGGAGGCACACGCCTTTCGATCTCCGCCTGGCTCATGCTGGCCATATACTCGTCAAGGGGTTGCAGGAAACCTCTCTGGATGTAGGTGTCGGAGAAACGGAAGTTGACATAGATCACGGCGGGTGAAATGCCACCAGCGATCTGCATCAACGGCACAGTGTCCATCGTGCGAGCATTACCCTCGAGCTGCAGCCCCGTTCCCTTCACGAGCCTGATATGCGGATTCAACTCCAGAAAGCGCTTTATCACCAGGCTTTCCGCTCTTTCGCCGGGGGACTGCGACGAGAAGTCAGGAAGTGTTGGCACCTTGAGTTCCACCGTGTCACTAAGACACGGCGCTGCACATAGGACGGCCACCGCTGCCAACGCAGTCAATCTGAGAATTGACGCCAGAGCCATCATCCGTCTCGTCACCAGAATCGAACCTCGCTTTCGCTTGGTCGCCTTCACAGCCATAATTCCCCCGTTACCTTTCTGCCGACAAGTATCGGCATGCACGATATACCTCACGAATTACGATCTGTCAATAGATTTCGAAAAAAGTGGAACATTTGTTGTTATCGTCCCATAGTCGTAGGAATGTATCTTGTTTCGGTTGAGGCTGCACCCGGCAACCTCATATGCCCGTTTGGGCGGAATCGAACAGTCGTTTCGGAGCTAAGCGAACACTGATCTCGGAAAAGAGCGAACGCTCGTTTCGGTCGGATCGAACGCTTTCGTGGAGCGGAGCGACGCTGGTTTTGTATATGTTATCCTGGTTGGCGAGAACAGTCAAGAATGTCAGTGCCTGAAGCATCACGTTATGCTCAGGCGTCAGTGTTAGCTTTGGTCAATATCCCGCAGAGCGGCGGCTATTTCCGCCATGGACTCCATCATATCGGCGAACTCCTCCCCTCTTTCCGAGTCTTGCCAGGCATCAGAGCGTTGGTTGTGGTAGACCTCCATTTCGCCTGCGGCGGCATCGAGGATAGAGACACACTGGTTTCTCATAGCCCGCCACCGCCGAAGTCCCGGGACTGGCGGTATTGCAGTCATCACTAGCTTCGACGGCAGGCTGATCGGCGAGTCTTTGCCGATACGCCGCCTGCCTTTGGGCTGCGTTTGCATACTTTGGTCTGCTCTAAGCCGGGATGCTACCTTCTCCGGAGCAACATCACGGACGGCGGCGGGCGAGGAACTGTGGAAAGCATATATCCAGCTCACGGGAGGCCGAGGCTGCGTTTCGGATCCACAAAAGCGATCTGTCTATCCGTCCAATACGGCACCAGAAGACAGAGCGTGTCCAAGCGCATATCCTGGTGTGTTTTCTGGCCTATGTTCTGTGGAAGACACTCACGCAAATGTGCCACAGGGCGGGTCTTGGAGACGAGCCCAGGAAGGTTTTCGACGAGATAGCGCAGATACAGACGGTGGACGTTACGAAATGTAGTGGAAAAAACGGGCGGATGAAAGGCACTTCTGAGCGTGAACACGCCTCTCAAACCCACGTAACTGCGGAAGTTGGGCTAGGTCGTCCCTGGATGGAGCGGAGTGTTTGCTCTACTTATCGCACGTCCAGACTCTTGTCGCCGTTTCTTGGGTAGTCGCCATCGATCGTGCCGCCATCGTCCCGCAGATTCGGCCCCCAACGGCTAGAGCGTAAAACCATCACCTTGGCGGCGGTAGGACAGAGGGTGCCTGGTGTACGGATCGACTGGCAGTTTCCAGCCGAGAGCTGATGTGACTTCCCCAAGGGTCGTGGGATAGTTGCGGCAGCCGGCTCTCAAAGGCCTTTAGCGCCATCGCCGTCTGCGCTACGTTGATCTCTGCGGCAGTCTCACGAAAAGCACTCACAAGGGCGAAGAACGGTCCACCCATATTGGCAGTGAAGAGATAGCTGCGAAACGCCTTCGTGGAACACCTCCCCCTTCCCCCTCCGTTTCGGAGGGGGTTAGGGGGAGGTGTCGTCTGCCGTGCTTTCACGGTCTCGCCGTAAGCCTCGTCTATCAACTTGCCGTTCTCTTGTCTGGAGATCGAGGAATCTGATCTGGTCCGCATAGACCTGCGCCGCACCGGGAGCTGCCATCTCACGAATGTGTGAGATCATTGGATCCTGCCGACCGCCCACCTCTCCTGGCAAATTTTCTCTGCCGCCTGTCAGGAGAGTGAAATAGTAGTTAACAAGCGCCCGCTGTCCTCTTTTTGAAAGCTTGAATGCCGGAATGACGGCAGGAGTTTCCCAGTTCATGATAGCGGCATCTTCGACTGCTCAAACGTGAGTGATATCGAGCATGCAACGCTGCGCAAGCCGCCGAGGGCTTTGAATCTTAGATTCGGCAGCGGCGATAAACGACATGCCCAGAGGATCCGCGTCGGCAGCGCGGGCGACCTTGAATGTTGTTAGTAGATCGTCGACCGCTGAATCCATGTCTGGGTCTCGGGCTTCAAGCGTAGCGCGAGCGGCCAAAAGGCCCACGACGGTCTGCAGTCTAAAGATATGCGACCAATCGGCACCGGATACGGCCTGCAAATCCACAATGAACAGACAGTCTGGATGCTCCGCGCCTCTCCTGACCAGCGGGAACACCGCCTCGTTCTGCCGTATCAGCTCGCGCACCTCTGGCCCCAGCTCAGCTCGTTGGCTCTCGCTCGTTTCTGGTAGAATGTAGGTCCGCAGTATCGTCGAGTTCTCCGGGCATTTAAGCTTCTCGAATGCCTTCCTGTAATACGTTGCAGCATTTTCGTCATCTGGGATATACTGCGGCGCCAGTTCGGAGAGCGCAATCGGCTCCCCGTGCTCGCGAAGTTGTGTCAGTCTCTGCTCAAGATCAGCCCCGGCGGTCACGGTCCTGATTGATTGCACCGGCACAACTACGGCCAACCCGGCCGCCCCAACGCCTAGCCATTTTCGCCACACCCCGCGCGGGCTCGGGGCCCGCAGTTCCTGCGCCGCGCGGCTCAGCACTCGTTCCTTCATCCCGTCCGCTGGTTCGCCATCGAGACACCGTGCGAGGATATCCTCTATCTGATCAGGTTCCATTTGCGCTATCCATTCCTTACGTTCTTCCTCAACCTCTCAATGGCGTATCTGTACCGGGCCGACACGGTGTTCTGCGGTTTCCCGACCACCAGCGCAATCTCCCGAAACGTCAGCCCCTGGAATGCCTTCAGTGCGAGGACTTCCCTCTGCTCCGGCGGCAGGTCAGCGTAGGCCTCGAGCACCGCTTGTTCAAGCCCGGTGAAATCATCTGGCCCATACAGTGACAGA
>CAYSLA010000056.1:0-11923 GCA_964431685.1 uncultured bacterium
CTGAACTTGATTCAGGACCGGCATGACGTAGTACTCAGCGAGACTGAGCTCATACGTAGAAGCACGGCCTCGGCAAATTCGGCGCGATTTGTGTATAATCTCAGTTGTAGGATACAGTATAGCAGTGTTGGGCGTTTGTGCATAGCACGGCAGTCGGTGGTGGATGATGAAGTCTTCAGGCGTCTCCAAGGTCATACCGGGAATTGTCCTCGCAATATGCGCGTGCCTGCTCGCGTTCTGGTTTGCCTACGCAAACCGTGTTGGCAAGGCGTTCGAGCGAGTGCCCGGAACGGATCGGCAGCCAGCGTCCACTCAGGCGACAAGCGAGCCGCCCCCGGGAGAATCCGTACAAGCTCCGTCCGCGCCCGCCGCAACGCCTCCGGCAGGCCAGTCCTCTGTGTCCACAGACGCGCAGGCACCCGCAATTGCCGGGGCGTGGCCCAGATTTCGCGGCGCCAACTTCGACAACATCAGCACTGAGAATACTCCTCTTGCCCGCACATGGCGGGCGGGTCAACCCAGGATCCTGTGGTCGCTGGACATGGGAGAAGGACATGCCGGGGCGGCCGTCCTGAACGGGCGAGCGTATGTCCTGGACTACGACCGGCAGGGACAGGCTGACGTTCTGCGGTGCTTGAGTCTCGCAGACGGCAGAGAACTATGGCACTACTCATACCCGGTGAGCGTGAAGCGCAACCACGGAATGAGCCGGACTGTGCCTGCTGTGACAGACAAGTTCGTCGTTACAATAGGGCCAAAGCTGCACGTTCTTTGCGCCGATGCCCTCACAGGCAAACCATACTGGATGATCGATCTGGTCAAGGACTATGGGGCCACCGTGCCGCCGTGGTATGCGGGCCAATGCCCAATCATCGATGGGGACCGTGCGATTATCGCCCCAGGCGGTAGTACGCTGATGATTGCAGTGGACTGCGCGACAGGCAGAGTGCTTTGGAGGACACCCAACCCGAAACGCTGGGCTATGACCCATTCCTCAATTGTTCCGGTAAGTATGGGCTCGCTGAAGACCTACGTGTACTGTGCGAGCGGCGGGGTGGTTGGGGTGTCGGCTACGGACGGCAGAATGCTGTGGGAGCTGCCGGACTGGAAGGTTCAGATCGCAAACATTCCCACACCCGTGCCCGTGGGACAGGGACGCCTCTTTCTCTCAGGCGGGTACAACGCAGGGAGCATGATGGTAGATGTAACGAGCCAGGGCGGAGCGTTCAGCGCAAGAGAGGTCTACCGGCTGAAGCCCGAGACATTCGGCTCTCACCAGCAAACCCCCATGTTCTACCGCGGCAGGATATTCGGCGTGATACCGGATGGCAGGCTGGTGTGTATGGGTCTTGACGGCAAACACATCTGGGACAGCGGCACGGCCAGATTCGGCCTGGGGCCGTACGTGGTCGCGGACGGCAAACTCTACGTCCTGAGCGATCAGGGAGTGTTGACAATCGTCGACCCGAACGCCTCGAAGTATACCCCGCTGGGTCAGGCCAGGATCCTCGGCGGCAGCGACGCGTGGGCACCTCTGGCAGTGGCCGGCGGCAGGATGATTGCACGTGATCTGACAAAGATGGTCTGCATCGATCTCACTGGGAAGTAGACGGCAGGAGGGATCAACGTGGGCAGCTATGGTAACGATAACAGGAGATATCCGAAGTCGGCTGCGCTAATCGCCGCGCTGATTCTTGCTCCGTTGGCGGTGGCTGCAGTGGTCATTGGGTGGATCGGGTATGCTCCGCCCAGTCCAGTAGTGAAAACGAGCGACGAGCCAGCAGACCCTGGGCGTGTCCTTTACAGTCTGAAAGATACGGTCAAGACCGGGCTTGCGGATCCGGTAGCTATAGCCATCGGCCCGGACGACGCGTTGTATGTGGCCGGCGACGACCGCATTGTTGTGTTTGACCGGGGAACAGACGAGCCTCGCGCCACGTTTTCCCTGGCCCCGCTGTATCAACCGATAACAGCCCTGGCCGTGGACGTGGACGGGCAGATGGTGCTGGGTTTCCGCGATCACGTCGAGCTGATGGCTCCTGATGGCGCGTCGCGAGAGAGCTTCTACGGACTCGGCGCGCGGGCGTACATTACGTCGGTCTCAGTGCGCGGCAACCGCGTCTGGGTAGCCGACGCAGGGAACAGACAGATAGTCAGATACGACAAAAGAGGACAGGTAGAAGCAGTTGTCGGCGGCAAGCCCGCAGCCGGCGAGAGCCCGGTATTCGTGATACCCAGCCCATATATGGACGTCGTCGCAACCGACGACGGCGGCGTATGGGTGGCCAACACGGGAAGACATCGTCTGGAGCTATATGGGCCGGACAAGCAACTAGTGAGACACTGGGGGACATTTGGAGCCGGTTCCGAGAGATTCTGCGGATGCTGCAATCCCAGCGAGTTTGCCATCCTGCCGGATGGACGGTTTGTTACCGCCGAGAAAGGAATCCCGCGGGTCAAGATCTACTCTGCCCACGGGGAGTTCGAGGGATTTGTCGCGCTGCCGAAGGACCTGCCAGAGGCGGCTGTGGGGCTTGATCTGGCAACGGACTCGAACGGGCAGGTATACGTCCTCGAGCCAGAATCTGGAAGCGTGAGGGTTTACGCAAGAAAATGAAGTGGCGTCTTGGTGAATTGTGGGCGCAATTGCGGCGGTTTTCCGGGCACGCGCCCGCAGGATTCTCCCTGCTTCGGGGCAAACGCCATTCTTCGGGGCAAACGCCCGCGAAGCATAGCATAGCATGCCAGCAGGAGTCAGAGACAGGAATGCAGTCTTCGGAGCACACTACGGCAGGCTTCGGGTCGAACGCTCGGCTTCGGGGCAAGCGCCCGCGAAGCATAGCATGCCAGCGTGGGCCGTCGAACCCACAAAGACGAGAGTTCCTCGCGTGGGCTGTCCGTCTTGCGGCTGCTGCGGCGATCGCCGGAGCAGTCGGTTCGCTCACGTCACGAGAAGACAAGCTCGGCGAGAGCTGTACCGGAAACGGGATGTGCCGAGGATGCACATCTCTGGACACGTGCGGCCTGCCTGCCGCTATGTCCTGTAGAAGAGCGTTGGCCGAGAAGGGGACAGGCTCACTATGAAACGACCAAGTGACAGTCCCGCCGTAGGGACGGCCAAAGCTCAGGGACAGTCGTCCGTTGTCCTGACGCGCAGGGACTTCATCAAGTCGTCACTCGCCTGGCTGGGAATAGTCGGACTTGGCGGAGCAGCCGGGCTGACTGCCGGTGCCGGCGGGAAAGGCACAGTGTGGCAGATCGACCCGATGAAATGCACACAGTGCGGCGAGTGTGCAAGGCAATGTGTTATGACGCCATCTGCCGTAAAGTGCGTGCACGCATACGCAATGTGCGGCTATTGCGAGCTGTGTACCGGTTTCTTTGTGCCTGACCCAATTGCCCTGAACACGGGAGCGGAGAATCAGCAGTGCCCCACAGGGGCGATCCAGCGTCATTTCGTGGAAGATCCCTACTACGAATACACTATTGACGAGAGTCTGTGTATCGGCTGTGCGATATGTGTAAGAGGCTGCGCCGATTTCGGCAATGGGTCGCTGTTCCTTCAGATTCGCCACGACCGGTGCCAGAACTGCAACGAATGCGCTATTGCGCGCGCGTGTCCGGCTGGGGCCTTCCGCCGAGTCCCCGCAGACCAGCCTTACCTGCTAAAAGACAGGAATGAGGAACCAAGTTTCGGCAATGGGGAGCAGAAGAGTTGAGAACGTCGAGATCGATTCTATTCTCAATTGCGCTCGTTGTGCTGGTCGCTGGCTGCGTGCACGCTGTCGAAAGATTCCCTCCACCGGATTTCACTGGCGGCCACACACTACCCGCCACCACTACTCCCTCTCCCAGGTCGCCGGTTATGGACTATGTGGACATCGGAGTTCTGATCGCGGCGCTTGCGGCGTCGGCGTACTTAGTGCTGGCTCGTCGCTCAAGAAGGGGAATTGTCGCACTGGCGATATTCTCAGTCGCATACTTTGGCTTTTTCCGGCAGGGATGCATCTGTCCTGTGGGCGCGATCCAAAACGTCGCCCTGAGTATCTCGGACTCGAGCTACGCCCTTCCGATGGTCGTGGGAGTGTTTTTTGCAGCGCCCCTGCTCGCAGCACTGCTGTTCGGGCGCGTGTTCTGCGCGGGAGTGTGTCCGCTTGGATGCGCACAGGACCTCGTGCTGCTGAAACCAGTGAAAGTGCCCAAACCCCTTGAGCACGCACTAGGATTGCTGCCGTGGGTATTCCTGGGCACTGCGGCGGCGGTTACGGCGGCTTCAGGAGCTTTCCTCATTTGCCGGTACGACCCGATTGTGCCGTTCTTCCGGTTGGGCGGAAGTGCGCTTATGCTCTCAATTGGAGCCGGGGTGATTGTGCTTGCTATGTTCGTTGGCAGGCCGTACTGCCGATTCGCCTGCCCATACGGAGCGCTCCTGCGCCTGCTCGCTCCGCTCACAAGGTGGCGAGTGACTATCACTCCTGCTGAGTGCATCAACTGCAATCTATGTGAAGATGCGTGCCCTTACGGCCAAATACGGCGTCCCACGCCCCCTCAGCACTCGTGGCCTGTATTGGAAGGCAAGTCGCGACTGAAGACCCTGATAGTGCTGTTGCCACTGATCATAGCTCTCGGAGCGTGGCTTGGATACCTCGGCAGTCCCCGATTGGCCAGGATTGACCCCCGAGTGCAGATGGCTGACAGGCTCTGGCTTGAGTCGCAGGGCAAGGTTCAGGGAACCACTCTCCAAACCTACTCGCTCAAACGCCAGGGCCGCGAGACAAACGATGTATACGCCTCGGCTGTGAACGTCCGAAGAAGATTCATCAAAGTGGGACCATTTCTCGGAGGATGGATCGGTTTGGTGGTCGGACTGAACTTGCTGGGACTGTCTGTTCGCAGACGAAGAACGGAATACGAAGCAGACTCCGCTGGCTGTGTCGCGTGCGGACGCTGCTACTGGTCGTGTCCAGTTGAGCGTGCCGGAGGCCCGACACTCCTGTCGGGCACTGAGGCGGCAAAAACCGTCAGGGAGGCCCTGAAACAGGTTCCTGACCTCCCCCTAACCCCCTCCGAAACGGAGGGGGGAGGAGGTGTTCCTGCCATCTTCCTAAGCCCCTCCGAAACGGAGGGGGAATCGGAAGGTGTTCCTGACCTCTTCCTAAGCCCCTCCGAAACGGAGGGGGGATCGGGTGTTCCTGACCTCCCCCTAACCCCCTCCGATACGGAGGGGGGAGGGGGAGGTGTTCCGGGTGACAGAAGTCAATGAGAGATCTGCAACGGGCTTGGACAACTGCATCGGTCATATCGGGCTTGTTCTGCGTGCTGGTCGCGGGAATGCTGGTACTCAACAGCTACCAGATCCGCGCTACCGACCCTCGGACCTCGCCAGAGTTCCTCAAGATGAAAGCCCAACTTGCCCGGAATCCGAATGACGAGGCCCTGGCAAATGAGTTGCGAAGAGCCGACGCGATACTGCGTGGTGAACTGTCGCGCCAACTGGTTCTTGCGAGCAGCGGAGGGTGGATACTTCTAGCCGGGTTTGCGCTGTTTGTGGTATCGCTCGGTGCGGCGGCAGTCTACTCACGAGGGCCGGTGGAAGTTCCTGATTCCGAGGAATCGCCGGCACAAGTGTACAGAGCGGCCTCGGCGTCAAGGTCGGCCGTGACCGCGGCGGGAGGCGTCCTGGCTGCCGGACTTGTCGCTCTGGCAGCCTTCTCCTCAGGCGACCTTTCTAGACAGTATGTATCTCACGCTCGATATACACCAGCCAAAACGCTGTCTGAGGCACAAGCGGTAAACATACCACCCGCAGCGGTCGGCCCAGTGTTGCAGCCGCCAGGCGGCCTTTCGACTCCCGCGCCTGGACCCGACAAGAGTGTCGGGCCTCCCAGTACCGGCCCTGAGCGCGAGCCGGGGCAGTCCGGATTCACCGGGCCGTTCCCTGTTCTTCCCGCACCAGTAAGATCCGTAGGCGCGGCAGAGGCAACCGCGGGCGGTCCACCCGGTGGAGGCGCGGCATCATCGAGACCAGAACCAGAGAAGCGCGAACCGGTGAAGCTGGAGATTCAACCGTTGGATACAAACGACTACTCCCCGACGGACGCCGATGTCATTCGCAACTGGCCGGCATTCCGAGGCCCGGGCGGTCTCGCGCACGCGCCCGAGGGGGACTACCCCACGAAGTGGAACACCCAAACGGGCGAGAATGTGGCCTGGAAAACCGAGATACCGCTACCGGGCTGGAATTCGCCAGTGGTGTGGGATGAGTATGTGTTTGTCTCCGGAGCAGACAAGACCGCTCGAGCGGTCTACTGCCTTAACGCCGACACAGGCCAGATAGCCTGGAAACAGGACTGCCCCGCGCTGCCTGGATCTCCTGCACTGCCTGCGGATCTGTTTGAGGACACCGGATATGCGCCGTCCACACTGGCTGTTGACGGAAACCGGGTCTTTGCACTCTTCCCAAACGGTGACCTGTTCTGTTTTGACTTTGACGGCCGGCGACTGTGGGCGGTGAGATTTGGAGAGCCGGACAACATATACGGCCACGCGTCGTCGCTAATCACCTACCGCAGCCTGCTGCTGGTTCAGTACGATCAGGGTGACCCGCGAGACAACCTGTCCGCCCTCTATGCGCTACAGGGCGGCTCTGGCAATGTTGTGTGGCGCGCCGCAAGGCCAGTGGGCAACACGTGGTCCACGCCAATTCTCACGGCAGTTGACGAGTCCGGGCTGGTGGTGACAACGACCAGCCCGTACGTCTTTGCCTACAACCCTATGTCGGGGAGCGAGGTTTGGAGGGCGGACGTGCTTGGAGGTGAGGTCGCTCCTAGCGCTGCGTTCGCTGACAATGTGGTCTACGCGGTACAGTCAGGGTCGGTGCTGGCGGCGTTGAGGTCAGACGGCAGGGGTGACGTGACCAAGTCAGCAGTGCTCTGGAGGGCAACGGATGGTCTGCCTGACATCACAAGTCCAGTGGCCGCAGGCGGCATGGTGTTTCTGCTGACCACGGAAGGCCTGCTTACCTGCTACGACGCAGCCAAAGGAACCAAGCTCTGGGAGCATTCGTTCGAGAAGGCGTTCAAGGCATCGCCCATTGTCGCCGGAAGCAAGTTGTATCTGCTGGACTCGGAGGGCACCGCACACATTGTAGCAGTCGCCAGGGCATTCTCCGAGATGAGCAAAGGCACGGTCTCCGAGGCGACACACGCGACGCCCGCGTTTGCCGGAGACAGGATATATATCCGCACCCTGACCCGCCTGATCTGCATAGGTGAGAAGAGATGACAGCACAGGATGTCAGCAGGGTGGTAGACGATATAGTCCGGCGCCTGGGTAGCACGCCGGATATGACGGTGCCCATTCTTCGCGGGATTCAGGCTCATTTCCGCTACCTGCCCAGCGAAGCCCTGAGGCGTGTCTGCGAGATCACGGACATATCACCGGCGCGCATCACCGGAGTCGCCAGCTTCTACCCGATGTTTCGAACGCGTCCCACCGGCCGTCACCTTATTCGGGTCTGCCACGGCACCGCTTGCCACGTGAAGGGCGCTGAGCTGGTGCATGAGGCCATTGCCCGGCACGTTGGGATATCCGCCGACGGGGACACCGATGCTGATGGGGAGTTCACTCTGGAGAAGGTAGCTTGCCTTGGCTGCTGCACTCTGGCTCCGGTCATGCAGATCGATCACCTCACCTATGGCCACCTGACACCGGACGGTGTTTGTGCGGCAATTGAGGACTTCCGCACTATCCGGTCACGACCCCTCCCTGGCCCTCCCCTGCAAGGGGAGGGAAAAGTGGGGTCGTCCCGGCTTGCTGAGGTCAGAATAGGGCTCGGTTCGTGCTGCGTGGCCGGAGGCAGCCTGGACGTCCGAAACGCCATTGAAGAAGCCGTAGCCAAGACGCGTGTAAACGCTGTGGTGAAGACGGTTGGATGCGTTGGAATGTGCCACAGAACACCCGTTGTCGAGATCGTGACACCGGACGGGGCAGGCACAGTCTACACCAGAGTGTCCGCACGCGACGCCCAAAGGATCGTTAGTGAGCACTTCGGCCCAAGAGGGATTCTGGGCAAGATGGTGCGTGGCGTGTCAAAGGCGGTGGACGGCCTGCTAACGGATGAGGTGTGGGACCCCGTGCCACACTACTCGTCGGACACGCGAGACGCGGACGTCTGCGCATTCACTGGCCCACAGATTCACATCGCCACCGAACACTCCGGCGAGCTGGACCCGTTGGACCTGGACAGCTACATAGCGAGCGGCGGGTTTGCTGCCCTTCGCAAGGCGCTCGCCGGGTCACGTGAAGACCTGATTGATGCCGTGAAGCGTTCGGGGCTGCGCGGCAGGGGAGGCGCGGGTTTCCCCACTGGCGAGAAATGGGCCGCTACCTTGCGCGGGGCGGGCGGACACACCGGTCCGCCCCTACGCTTACGCCCTGCTTCGGGGCAACCGCCCACGAAGCATAGCATAGCATACCGTGAGGAGTCAGGGACACCGATGCAGTCTTCGGGGCACGCGCCCGCGAAGTATGTCGTGTGCAACGGCGATGAGGGCGACCCCGGAGCGTTTATGGACCGCATGCTGCTGGAATCGTATCCTTACAGAGTGCTTGAAGGTATGATGATAGCCGGCTATGCCATCGGAGCCCAGGAAGGTCACCTGCATATCCGTTCCGAATACCCTCTGGCGCTCTCCCGAATCCGGCAGGCTATCGCGAAGATGCGTGGCGCAGGGCTGTTGGGTGAGCACATTGCGGGCAGCGACTATTCACTTCAGTTGGTCATTACAGAGGGCGCCGGCGCGTTCGTCAGCGGGGAGGAGACCGCGCTGATCGGCGCAATCGAGGGCCGCAGGGCGTCTCCGCGCGTTCGACCACCCTACCCCAGCGAGCAGGGACTCTGGGGCAAACCTACACTTGTCAACAATGTGGAGACCTATGCGCTGGTGCCGTGGATTGTCCGTAACGGACCGGAGGCTTTCGCGTCCATCGGCACCGCCCAGAGCAAAGGCACAAAAGTCTTTGCGCTCGCTGGGAAAGTTGTCCACGGCGGTCTGATCGAGGTTCCTATGGGCTGCACCATTCGCCAGATAGTGGAACAGATCGGCGGCGGGGTGGCGCCTGGACGCACATTCAAGGCCGTCCAGATCGGCGGCCCGTCAGGTGGATGCATTCCCGCGGCGTTGGCTGACACTCCGATCAGCTACGAATCGCTGACGACGGCGGGCGCCATCATGGGCTCCGGCGGCCTGGTGGTGATTGACGACACCGACTGCATGGTCGAGATCGCTCGTTACTTCCTGGAGTTCGCAACCAGAGAATCGTGCGGGAAGTGCACATTCTGCAGGCTCGGAACGCGCAGGATGCTGGACATAATGGAGAGTCTCTGCGCCGGGAATGCGAATCCCGACGACTTGGCGAAGCTGGAGGACTTGGCGCACGCGGTCAAGCGCGCCAGCCTTTGCGGACTCGGCCAGACTGCCCCCAACCCGGTCCTGTCTACCCTGCGATACTTCCGCGAGGAATATGAGGCGCACGTGAGCGGCAAGTGCCCGGCGGGCAGATGTCGTGCGCTGATACAGTATCGCATACAAGACTGCTGCATAGGCTGCGCACAGTGCGCGCGCAAATGCCCGGTTAACGCAATCGAGCCAAAGCCCTATGAGCGCCATGAAATCGACCAGTCACTGTGCATCAAATGCGGCTCGTGCCGCGACGTATGCCCGGTGGAAGCAGTGAAGGTGGACTAGCGGCATGACAACACTAACCATAGACGGCAGGCCGGTGACTGTGGAGGATGGAACAACGATCCTGGATGCGGCACGCGCAGTCGGTATCGAAATCCCAACTCTCTGCTACTTCGAGGGCCTTCCGCCGAACACTTCGTGTATGGTGTGCGTTGTGAAAGTCAACGGCGGCGACACACTGGTTCCGGCTTGTGCCACGAGGGTGGATGAGGGTATGGTGGTAGAGGCCAGCAGTTACGAGGTCCGATCCTTCCGCAGGACCGCTCTTGAGCTGCTGCTCGGTGAACACTCGGGCATCGACCCGTTATCCGAGCCTGGCGAGCAGATGCGCTGCCGGTGCGCGCAGCCCGACGACTGCAAACTCCGACGATACTACATCGAGTATGGCGGTGACCACAGAAACCACCCTGTCCGGCGCAGGGAAGTATCGGCCGATAACAGCCATCCGGACATCACATACGAGCCCGGCAAGTGCATATCCTGCGGCCTGTGTGTTCAAGTGTGTGAGACTGCAGGGGAAGCGATTGGCCTTGCCCTTGAGGGACGAGGGTTTGATACTCGAGTGAGACCTCCCTGGGAAGAGACTCTTGCGGCCTCCCTGAGCCGCTCCACAGCATTGAGATGCCTGGAGGTCTGTCCCACCAACGCAATCACACGCAAACGAACCCGACGGAAGGACCCAGAGCGATGAGCAATGCCGGCGAACTCGTCCTGAAAGACATTACGAAGACCTATGGCAGCCTCCCTGTGCTTGCGGGGGTTTCGCTGACTGTGCGGCCGGGAGAGGCAGTGGTTATTGTGGGGCCATCCGGGTCTGGCAAGACCACCCTGCTGAACATAGCGGGTTCGCTGGACTCGGCGACGTCGGGTACCGTCTGCCTGGGCGAAACGGACTTGTCGGCCCTCACTGGCAGCGAGCTCGCTGATTTCCGGGCGCGAAGGGTAGGATTTGTCTTCCAGGACCACCACCTTCTTCCTCACCTCACGGCGCTGGACAACGTGCTGATTCCCGCAATGGCACTTGGCACAGCGAGACAGGCTCAGGCTCGCGCGCACGAACTGCTGGCCTCGCTGGGACTCGCGGAAAAGGCCAATTCGCTGCCGGGCCGGATGTCAGGCGGAGAAAGGCAGCGGACCGCCTTCGCAAGGGCTTTGATCAATGATCCGGAGCTGATACTCTGCGATGAGCCAACAGGCAGCCTCGACCCGGAGACCGGATCAGCGGTCATATCAATCGCCCTTGATCTGGCCCGCACAGCCGGAAAGACGGTGCTGGCAGTTACGCACAATATGGCACACGCGGCACTGTTCGACAGGTGCCTGCGACTGGACCACGGGCAACTGCAGGACACTGGTAGCGCACAATGATCCTACTTCGACTTGCTGCAAAGAGCCTCGCGTATCACTGGAGGACAGCGGCAGCCGCGGTAGCCGGCACAGCGGTGGCGGGCACGGTGCTAGTGGGCGCGCTTGTTATCGGAGATTCGATGCGCGGTAGCCTGCGCGACAACGCTGTCTCAAGGCTTGGAGCAATCACACACTCCGTCTCCGCGCCAGTGCCGTTTGGCAGCGATCTCGCCGAAAGAGTAGCAAAGAAAGCTGCAATGCAGGAGTCGAGAGTAGCGCCCCTGCTGATAATGCGCGGGAGCGTGATGAGCGCAGACGGAGGCGGCATCTCGCCAAACGTGGCGGTGGTTGGGGTCGATGACCGGTTCTGGAAGGCGTATCCGAGCGCTGCGCGCGCGCCACTTGGCGGCAGGACAGTAGCTGTGAGCCAGGCTCTGGCTGCGGACCTAAAGATCAAGCGGGGAGACTCGATAATCCTGAACGTGGGCAAGGACAGCACGGTCCCGCCAGACACCCTCTTCACCAAGCGTTCTCCCGAACAGACGACGGCATCGATGCGTGTCGTCGTCGACCGCATACTACCCGACCGTGGGCCGGGCGGCTTCAGACTTGACGCGAGCGCCGCACCTGCGAGAAATGTCTTCGTATCACTTCCCTGGGTTTCAGAGGCGACCAACCAGCAGGGAAAAGCTAACACCCTGGTGTTTGTGGGAGAATCATTGCCGGGGGCCGATGATCCGCACCGGACCAAATCGTACGCATCAGCACTGAGCCAGGCAACATCCCTGGGCGACCTCGGGCTCAAGACCAGGGTCAGTTCTAATGGCGGG
>CAYSLA010000056.1:12023-20555 GCA_964431685.1 uncultured bacterium
ACAGGAATCGTTGCGATGACTGGCCCAGCTGGTGACCGCGATCTTTCGCCGGAGTATGAAGGCATTACGGACTCAGAACATATCGGTGACTGGCAGACGCCATTCCCAGTCGACCTCACGAGAGTAACCGAACGTGACGAGAGATACTGGGACGCGTACCGGGCGACACCCAAGGCGTTCGTGGAACTGGAAACGACCCGTCGGATGTGGCACAGTGCGACGTCAGGCTCCGGTGTATCCGGAATCACAGCTATCCACCTGACTCCAGACTCCCCAACAGATGTGCCCAGGACCGCAGATAATCTTAGCAATATGCTCAGGAATACTGTTACCGCGAGCGATGTGGGCTTTGTGCTGTCCGCTGTCCGCGATCAGGCTCTGCAGTCGGCAAGAGGCACGACAGACTTCGCGTCGCTCTTTGCCTCGATGAGCTTCTTTGTGATCTGTTCCGGCTGCGCGCTGGCGTGGATGCTGATGCGCCTTTCGGTCGAACAGCGAGCGGCCGAGTTCGGGGTGCTGTCGGCGTGCGGCTTCAGACCAGAGGACACCCGCAAGATCGCCTACTACGAGGGAATTCTGGTGGCCGGACTTGGGACGGCGGCCGCAATTCCTTTGGGAATACTGTACGCAAATGCGATGGTCGCCGCTCTAAACGGCTGGTGGGTGCAGGCGGTGGGTGATGTCGGCGTGCGACTGCACGTCCAACTGGGCAGCATCCTGATAGGAGCCGCTGCCGCCCTGATCGCTGGAACCGTTTCAACGCTGCTGGCAGCGCACGGGCTCACCCGGAGGTCAGTGCTGGATCTGCTGCGCGGTTGGCGAGCGGTTGCCTCCTCACAGGGTCAGAGCGCTAGAGTGAGAGGTGCCGTTTCGTCAAGGTTCTGGGTTGTGGCCTCAGCCGCCGTTTTTGTCGTTGCCTGCCTGATCGCGTTGGCACGCAGGTTTGAAGCCACGGGCGTCTTCTTCGCTCTGGGAGTCGCCACCCTGGCACTATCTCTGGCTGCGCTGAATCACGTATTGGCAGACCGGCATTCGGAAGGCGCCCTGACTTCGATATGGGGGCTCGCGATTCGAAACGCGGCTTCAGCAAGATCACGAAGCGTGCTTCTGGCTGGGCTGTTCGCGTCAGCGTGTTTTGCAGTAGTGGCTACTTCAGCTAACAAGGTTGACTTCCTCCGCAGTGATCCGACAGCGGTTCCGTCAGGGTCCGGCGGATTCGCTCTGATGGCTACATCATCAGTACCAGTGAACTACGATTTTGGCAAGCCAGCCGGCCGCGAGAGACTCGGATTTCCAGCGGAGGACGAACGTATCTTTGAGGGAGTTGGTGTTGTCACGCTGTTGGCAACGACGGGCGAAGACATCAGTTGTCTGAACATAGCCCACCCAAACCAACCGAGATTGCTGGGCATCGATCCTGCCGATGTGCCGGAGAACAGTTTCCGGATGACATCTCGAAAAGGAACATGGTCGGTGCTGAATCGGAATAACGGCAATGGCACCTATCCTGCGGTGGCTGATGCGGCCAGTGTGAAGTGGTCTCTGCATTCGGGGCTGGGACGCACGTTTCGGATAGTCGATGAGTCTGGCAAGCCGGCCGATCTGCTATTCGCCGCACTTCTCGGCGGCAGCATTTTCCAGAGCGAGGTTTTGGTGAGCAAGACAACAATCAGACGGTTGTTCCCACGCTCAGCCCAGCCGCGCTACTTCCTGGTCAAGACGCCACCCGGTAAAGAGCAAGCGGTAGCGAAAAGCCTGCGCGAGAATCTCGGACGGATGGGCGTGCAAGTGCGCGAAACGAGGGAGATACTCAACTCATTCATCGGCGTGCAGAACACCTATCTATCGATGTTCCTTGCCCTCGGAGGGCTCGGCGTGGCCATCGGAACCCTCGGACTGGGAGCGCTGATCGCGCGGAGCGTGCTCGCGCGGCGAGCCGAACTGGCGTTGATGCTCGCACAAGGATTCCGCCCTGCCAAAGTATCCGCCCTGCTAATGGCCGAGCATGGAGGCCTGATGCTCTATGGAGCGGTGTGCGGGGGAGCTGCCGCGATTCTGGCCACCGCGCCGCATCTCGCGGAATCGAGCTCTGCGGTGAACTGGCCCGCAGTGATGCTTTTCCTGGCTGGATCGATGTCCTTGGGCCTGACGGTCTGCGCCATTTCAGCGCGGCAGGCGGTGGGACAATCACTGATAACAGCTTTGAGGAGTGAGTAGTATGATTAGACTGTCGTGCGTCCTCTGTATGATCCTCGCGATTGTCGTAAGTCGGCTGCCGGCTTCAGCCAACAGCGCCGACTGGCCAAGCTTCCGTGGAAATCCATCCATGACAGGGGTGTCGGCGTCGCGACTTCCCGACAGGCCCCGACTGCTCTGGACGCACGAAGCAGGGGGCGCGGTGGAGTCTACCGCAGCAATCGTTGGCGATAGAATATACCTGGGCACCCGAAAGAGCAGGGTAATTGCGCTTCGGCTGAGTGACGGCAAGCAGATGTGGAGTTACAAAACCAAAGGGCCCATAAGTGCCTCTCCGTCTATTACAGGTGGGAAGCTGTACGTGGGCGACGAGACCGGAACGTTCTACTGCCTGGACGCCTCCTCAGGGAAGAAAGCGTGGGAGTTCAAGACAGGCGATAAGATCGTGTCTTCCGCCTCTGTCAGAGACAAGTCTGTGCTCTTCGGTTCGTATGACAACAGTCTGTACTGCCTGGACAAGGACACCGGGCGCAAGCTTTGGAGCTTCAAGACTGCCGCGCAGGTCCACTGCTCACCATCCATCTCCGGCGGGTTGGCAGCAGTTGCCGGATGCGATGGGTACGTGCGTTTCGTCGACATCGCAACTGGCCGCGAGAGGGCCAAGTCGGAGGTCGGCAGCAACATGAGCGGCTCGGCAGCCTGGAGCGGAGAGACCCTCTGGATTGGGACCCTCACTGGTGAGTATCTGGCAGTAAGAGCGCCAGGGACAAGGGCTCTCTGGAGGAAGAAATCGCCTGACGAAGGCGCTTCGTTCTACGCGAGCCCGGCTGTATCCGGCAGCAGGGTGATATTCGCATCACGAAGCAGGAAGGTGCTGTGTGTGGATGCAGCTTCAGGCAGAACTCTGTGGTCATACAGAACCCGCGGCTCAGTTGACTCTTCACCGGTAGTGAGCGGCAACGTGGTGTATGTGGGCTGCGACGGCGGATACGTCTATCGGCTTGATATTCTGACCGGCAGGCGTCTGTGGCAGTTCGTGACAGGTGCCGAAGTAAAAGCGTCTCCCGCCATCGCGCGAGGCCTGATGGTGGTCGCAACGATGGACGGCGCCGTCTGGTGTTTTGGTCAGTGAGACGTCGGGCGCTGAAGGCGACCAAGAAGTCTCCCAAGCCCGCAGGCAACGTTCTCTATGAATTCTGGGGCGTGAGACATGGCCTCTTGAAGAGAGAAGGGCCCCGGCAGAATTGAGAATGCCGATGTAAGACCGAGATCGTAGAGCTCGGACAGATCACCCGAAACGGAACCAGCCAGGGCGACGGTCGGCACTCCCCTGCCCTTGTTGCGTTTCAGCACTCCGGCTATCGTCTTGCCATGAGCCGTTTGCTCGTCGATCCGGCCCTCGCCCGTGATAACCAGACTTGCGCCGGCAACCGCGTCTTCGAACCCGGCTGCGTCCAGAACAAGATCGATACCAGAAACTAGGTTCGCATTTAGAAACGCTGCCAGCGCGCCACCAAGTCCACCAGCAGCGCCAGCTCCCGGCAGGTCCGCAATGCTTCGGCCCAGATCGCGTTCCACGACACGCGCAAAGTTTGCCAGGGCATAGTCCAGCATCGCTACCATCTCAGGGGTAGCGCCCTTCTGCGGTCCAAAGACGGCGGAAGCTCCCGTCGGGCCGCAAAGGGGATTGGTCACATCGCACGCGACTCTGACTTCCACATCACCCGCTGGGACGCTGAAGCCGGTCATATCTATCGCGGCCAACTTCGCAAGGGCGGCACCGCCCGGGGGAAGCCCATTGCCGGAATCATCGAGGAACCGGGCCCCGAGAGCAGACATCGCCCCTGCGCCCGCGTCGTTGGTGGCGCTGCCTCCGATACCGATAACCAGCTTCGTCACGCCTTGCATCAGCGCGTCCCTGACCAGTTCACCGGTACCATAGGTGCTGGCGATCAGCGGGTTGCGCTCGTCATCAGTGATCAGAGTAAGGCCGGACGCTGCCGCCATCTCGATCGCGGCCGTTTCTCCGTCGCCGAGATTGCCGTAGGTTGCCTCTATTGGCCGCATAAGCGGATCGTGAACGGGCACCCGCCGCAGCGTGCCGGCAGTCGCGCGCACGAGCGCCTCGACGGTCCCCTCGCCGCCGTCGGCGAGGGGGACTTCGACTACTTCGATATTAGCCGAGCCAAAGCCCCGCCGCAGACCGTCAGCAATTGCGCCTGCCGCTGTCACCGCCGACATACTGCCTTTGAACGAGTCGGGGCATACTATTATCTTCATTCACTGTCCTACTGTCGCACTGCGCCTGACGGCCTAGGGAAATGGGACGGACTAGACGAATGAGACGTATGGGACCCATAGTTCTCATTGCTCATATTGCCCCATTACTCCCACTAGTACGACATTCCCGGAAGTTCTCCTTACCACTTGGTCCTAAGGGTGTAAGTGATAACGGTCTCGCCGTCTTTGGCTACTTTGACAGGGAACTCGATGGTTGAGGCGTCGATCTTCTTGAACTCGGTTGACTTGGCAGTAATGCTCCAGTCGCCCCATACGTGCTCAACCACGCTCACCTGTATGTCAGATTCCTTATGGTTTCGAATCTTGATCTCAAAGGTCTCTTCGTAGACACCATCGGCTATGCGCGTGTAGTTGATGCGCTTGTGATCTCCCACGACGTCGAATGCATCGCCAATGTAGAGCTTGAGAGCCTCATTCCTTGGGGTGTGGTCGATCATATCCTCGCCGATGAACTGCTGGCTGCCGTCGGAGTCGAGTTTGTAGACCCTGATCTTGCCCTTGGGCAGCGGCATACCCATATGGTTTTCTTTGGAGTTCTTGAACTCCAGCGTAAGGTTCACTTTGTGGTAGTCCGAGGTGTCGTAGCCACGGCCGGGATCTTCACCTCGACCCGGCCTGTACCAATAGCCCCACCACGTCTTCCGGCCATCATAGATGTATCTCTTGACCACATTCACGTTTGAGGCGCCCAGCAGAGAAATCTGCTTCGTTTCGTTCTGAGCTATCGTAGTCGGGCGCGCCATGGTGTATATGTGATATTCAAAGAAGCTCTTTTCCTCAAACTGCGGAGCGGCGGCAGGCATTGCCATATCGACATTCTTGAACATCTCTCTTCTTGCCTGCTCCTGCACCCTGCGCACATCGCCCGCCATCAACGTGAGCTTTGCGTCTTTGTAGGTAGCCCCGCTGGTGTTCGCGAGCGTAACCCAGCCTGAGAGATCGAGGGCGGAGTCGTCAGCGTTGACGAGCGCGACGTAGTCGGCTTTCCAGGAGACGCCGCTTGTAAGGTAGCTGATCTCGGTCTTCTGCTCACCCGAAACGTCGCTGGCGAGCATCCAGTTGAGAGTTGGCTTGGGTCTGAGACCGTCCGGCATCCTGTCAACCTGCCTGACCGACGCGTTCATCACGAGCTTTCCATCGTCGGTTTTCACGACCAGGCCGCCACTGCCCGGCGGGTTGAGCAGAATCCCCGACTTTCCATCGTCAAACCATACCCGCTCGCCGACCAGTTTTCTGAGGATGTTGTCCGGAGCTATCAGATCGTACTGGTAGTTCTGCTCCAGAACCGTCACTCCGTTAGGTGCGGACAGGCACTTGAACAAGACACTGGTGGCGTCGATCTGAGCCGAGACGTCCTCGACGTCTATAGCGTTCACGCCCTTTTCCAACTGAACGGTCCGTGAGTCCTTCACCAAAGCGAAGTTGTCATTGTAGACTGTGATACTGATGGCCTGAGGGCCCGAGACACCTGCAGCGGAACACGCCGCGGCCCCTAGAAGCGAGAGTAGAATCACATAGCATAGAGTGCGCATGGTCGCAATCCTCCTTTTTCGATTTAGACCGTCGATACATCGAAAGACTTCACTGAAAACAGAAAGAAAGACGGGACGCCTGGCAGTAATGAGGCACATAACTCCCATATCCCCCAAAAGCATACGCCAAAACCCTGTGTTTGTCCAGAGGAGCCTGAGGCCCGGATGGAAATGCCGCGCAGGCGCAGGACGCATCTGCTCACAATGCGCCAATATGAGTGTGCAATATTTTTCGTAAAAAGTTTGACAAACCTTGCAGGAAGGAAGTATCATACTTGCCGAATAACTAGTTGACTGGCAAAATCGGCGTTGTGGCAAGGCCGTCGCCCAAGCGTGCACTTGTCGTACAGTCTCAGCTACCGAGCCTGCTCGCCCAACTCGGCGCATTCTGATGGAGTGGTCGTTTCACTTCTCCGGAGGGGAATAGTATGGCGTCTAGTTTGCTCGTGTGTCCCATCGGCAGCAAGAGAGCGGTAAGTTTTGCCGCATCGGAGTTGGCAGCCTATCTGCAGCGCATGACCGGCCGCACCGTGTTGGTTCGACCCCGCGACTCATTCGACCACACGGAGAAAACCGCTATCTGGCTTGGGTTGGCGGCGCACTTTCCGCACATTCAGGTTCCCGACGTACCTGACCACAAGTTCGACGACTCATACACGGTCAACGTTACCCGAGGCGCAGGAATCATCACCGGAGTGAATGAACGCAGCGTTCTGCTGGGCACGTACAGACTGCTGCGCGAGGCGGGGTGTCGGTGGGTAAGACCCGGACACGACGGCGAGTATATCCCAAAGTGTGATCTGTCTCGTCTGTCTGACTGCGTGTCCGAGGCTCCTTCCTACAGACACAGGTGCGTAAGCCTGGATGGCGCCGCCGGGTGGGAACACATCGCTGACATGATCGACTGGCTCCCCAAGAACGGCTACAATGCCTACCTGATTCCACATTGGGACGCCTATACCTATCTGCAGCGGTGGTATCGCCACACACATAACCCGAAGATGCACGATGATCCGTTCTCTGACGACCGGGCGAGAGAGATCACGCTTATGGCCGTAGATGAGCTGAAGAAACGAGGACTGCTGTATCACGCGGTTGGCCACGGATGGACGAGCGCACCGTTTGGTTTCTTCGGGGTGGACTCCGATCCGAGAGCTGAAGCGGCGCCGCGAGAGGTCCAGCCGTATCTGGCGCTGGTCAATGGCAAGCGCGACTGGTTCAGCGGAGGGCCTCTCTCCACGAATCTGTGCTACTCGGACAAACACGCCCAGTCACTGATGGCTGACGAGGTGGTTGGATACGCGGAATCACATCCGGAGGTGGACGTTCTGCACTTCTGGCTGGCCGATGGTATGAACTCCAACTGCGAATGCGAGGAGTGTGAGAACACGCGACCGTCGGATTTCTATGTGCAGATGCTGAATGCGGTGGATGCTCGTATGACCGAACGCCGCCTGTGCACCAGACTGGCATTCTCTGTCTACGGAGACACTCTCTGGCCACCAGAGCGGCAGGAACTCAACCATTCGGACAGGTTCATCCTCACGTTCTCCCCCGGCACACGCGGGTGGAGGCACCCATTCCCGGATGACCACGAGATCGACGACTTGCCGCCGTATACGCGGAACCGGCTGCGGCTACCGAAATCTGAAGGTGAGTATCTGGATTTTCTGGCTGCCTGGAAGCAATCTTTCCACGGCGACATTGTGGACTATGACTACCACTTCATATACGCCCATTTCTCCGACCCGGGATATATGGGTGTCTCTGAGCTGGCAAGGGAAGACTGCAGAAGACTCGCCGGACTGGGAATGTCAGGGTTCATAAGCTGCCAAACCCAGAGAACCGCACTGCCAACCGGGTTGGGACCGTACCTCGTGGGGATGACGCTCTGGAACCGCAAGCTCGACCCGTCACAAGCTATTGACGACTACTTCACGGCAGCTTTCGGCCCGGAGGGCAATCTGTGCCGTGATTACCTCGCCAAGCTGACCAATTCATTCGCGTACACGCAGTCATCAGAAAGCCAGCTCAGGGCGGTGAACCTGCTCTCGGACATCCAGCGAACTATCGATGATTTCGAGCCTGTGATTCAGCGCAACCTTTTTAGCGGCAACCCTTGTTGGGACGCTTCCTGGAGGTACCTGCTGGGCCACGGGACAATCTGGCGCGAACTATCGCGTGCATTCGATGCGAGAGTGGCAGGCGACGAGGAGATGGCCTATCGCAGGTGGCTCGCGGTGGCAGAAAGTGCCAGAGAACAGGAGCCGGCACTGCACAAGGTGTTTGACGTGTGGAACTTCGTCGACTGGTTCGCGACGTATGTGTTCTCCAAGCCTGCGGGCATGCTGGACTCGCGCAAGTTCATCAGAGTGATCGGAGGCGACCAGACTAGCTCACTGGAACGGCGGGTTCAGATCCGATAGCCGAGACGCAGTTCCAGCCTGCGTTCATAAGGCAGCTTGCAAAACCGTCATGCTTCTCGCAAATAACGCGGGCTAGT
>CAYSLA010000057.1:0-1996 GCA_964431685.1 uncultured bacterium
TTAGGATAAGAATAACTACATGGATCTGACAGTAAGTATAGTAAACTGGAACACCAGGGATGAGCTCAGGGAGTGTCTCGACACAGTCCTACAGCAGGAGTGTCCTGGCGGGATTGACGTCGTGGTGGTAGATAACGCATCAGATGACGGCAGTGTCGACATGCTCACCAGCGATTTCGGAGACAGATTGAGGGTTGCTGCCAACAGCGCAAATCTCGGTTTCGGGGCCGGACACAATCCTGCTATCCGCACGTCTGCGGGCAGATATGTCTTGCTGCTCAACCCAGACTGCCGGATGCTGGAGCCGGACATGTGCAGTCAGATGGTCACCTATATGGACGCGCACCCGGACGTGGGCATACTCGGTCCCAGGGTGCTGAACCCGGACGGCTCACTGCAGTTCTCCGCACGGCACTATCCGACCTTGCTCGCCGGCGCGTTCCGGCACACCGTGTTTGGCAAGCTGTTTCCAAAGAACAGGTTCGTGCGCGAGTATCTCATGACCGATTGGCCTCACGATGCGGAGCGTGACGTGGACTGGGTGTCGGGCAGCGCGATGCTGCTTAGACGTGAAATGTTGGACAAGATTGGCCTGTTGGACGAGCGGTTCTTTATGTATTGCGAAGACATAGACATCTGCCGCCGCGCACACGATTCCGGATGGATGGTCGTCTACTATCCAATGGTGCAGGTGACCCACCGGATTGGCGCCGCCAGTAGTCTCCGCCCGATACCAATGATCAAGCAGCATCACAAGAGCATGCTTCGATACTTCATCAAGTACAACTCCGGAAGTCCCCGAATACTTCTTGTCCCGCTGGTAATGCTGGCGCTGGCTTTCCGGTGCCGATCGCTCATCCGGGTGGCGAGAAGAGCGGAGGGAGAATCGGGGCAACTATGAATAGAGAAGGCAATGGGAATGATGGGAAGAATGAGAGTAATAGGAATACTGCTGATCATAGTTCCCATCTCACCACCCGAACACGTCCTCGCGGCGGTCCGGGTAGTAGCCGGAGTCGGTTTCGGAGAGGTCGATTTGGGCGGAGATGACTTCCTCGCAGTCCTGGTTGGTTGACGCGAGGTCGAGGCCCAGGGGGTTTACGATTCGCGAGGTCGCCATCTGCAGTGGTCCCGCCGCGTTGACGGCAACGACGAAACACGAGTTCTCCGAAGCTCGTGTTCGGTAGGTCCCTTCGAGCACCGGGACCTTCCACGTGTCCGAGCCGCAGGCGTTTGATATCACAACTATAATCTTCGCGCCCTTGTTTCGCAGGAAACGGAACGGCTCAGGGAACCTGGCGTCGTAACAGATCAGGACTCCGAAGTCCGTTTCGGGCATTTTGAACAAACACGGTTCTGATCCGAAGACAAAGAAGTTCTTGTCCATCGGCATCAGGTGCATCTTGTCATACCTGCCGACAATCTCTCCCTCGTCCGATACTACCAAAGCGGAGTTTGTCAGGCCCTTCGAACTGGCCAGGATGGTGCCGAACACAACCCACAGACCGCAGCGCGCGGCAGCTCTTGCCACCTCATCATTGGCCTCGGCGATTCGATGCGTGTCAATGTCCGCAAGAGACTTGTGGTGGAGCGGAGGATAGCCGGAGACAGCGCATTCCGGGAACGCGACCAACCGCGAACCGTTGTCTGCTGCCTGTTCTATCCCTGCAATTATACGCTGCAGGTTCCTCTCAATGTCAGCCGTGACTTCCATCTGGCTGGCTGATACCCTGAACTCGCCCATAGACTGCAGAAATCTCCTTGTCAGAATCCGGTAATATTACCAGCAAGCCTGCCTGCCTGCCAGTGGAAAACTCATAATGTCAGCAAAAATAACTCAGGTTTGCCGCTCAAGCAAAGCGAAGGTTCCTGACACCCTTCGCAAAAATGCCTGAAGCGCCCAGGCCATCAATCTTCGGAGGCTCGCCAAGTGAGGGACCTCGGCTGAAGGTAAGGCGCACAGTGCCCGGACTACGGTCCGGGCACTTTTCTGTTA
>CAYSLA010000057.1:2096-20515 GCA_964431685.1 uncultured bacterium
CGGCTGAAGGTAAGGCGCACAGTGCCCGGACTACGGTCCGGGCACTTTTCTGTTATTCAGTCTGCTACCGTGCTTCGGGACAAAAAGAGTCCGCGAAGCATAGCAAACACCTCACACCGAGCTGCTGCCGCGCTTCGGGACAAAAACCAGTCACCGAAGCATAGCAAACACCTCACACCGAGCTGCTACCGTGCTTCGGGACGATAACCAGTCACCGAAGCATAGCAAAGACCTCACACCGAGCTGCTGCCGCGCTTCGGGACAAAAAGAGTCCGCGAAGCATAGCGCACCGAACCGCTGCCGTGCTTCGGGACGAAAACCAGTCACCGAAGCATAGTCACAGGTTACTTCTCCACTGTCCACTGTCAATTGTCAACTGTCCATTGCGCGATCGCTGCGTCTCTTACAGCCTTAACCGAGGTCATATGTTCTGCGGCCGCTCGCTTGCAGTCCTCGTACTCGGGTTGCGCGTTGAGGACTCGTCCTTGCCTTCGCGCAATCTTCATGCGGATTCTCCCAAACCGGGTGGAGAGTTCCACGATCTCTCGCTCAAGACACACACGTTCCCGGTAGTCCACGCGCACGCCGATAGTCGTGGTTTCGGCAAACAACACGTCCGAGAGCGGCGAGACGTTCTCGGGCCTGCAGATGACTGTCATAAGAAGTGCGGGTCGCCCTTTCTTCATCGTTATCGGCTGTACGTATGCGTCCAACGCGCCTGCCTCAAACAGCTTCTCCATCGCCGGTTCCACCAACTGCGGGCTCATATCGTCAATGTTGGTCTCTACCACCGCCACGCTGGCGGCAGGAGCTTCCAATTGGTTGGTTTCGTTGCCAATCGCGATCCGCAGAACATTCGGCAGTCCCAGGTCGTACTTCCCGGCGCCGTAGCCAATCGCATCTACGGTCATTGGAGGCATGGCTCCGAACGATTCCGCAAGCTCCGCCGCGATTGCCGCGCCGGTTGGAGTCACCAGTTCGCCCTCGATGTCCATCTTCCTCCACGGCACGCCCTGCAGTATCTCCAGAGTCGCCGGAGCGGGCAGGGGAAGCACGCCGTGTTGACAGGTCACAGTCCCGTGGAACGTCGGCACCGGGCTTGCGAGTATCTTGTCGATCTTGAGCAGTTCCAGACAGATGCAGGTTCCGACAATGTCGACAATCGCGTCGACGGCTCCGACTTCGTGGAAATGAATCTCGTCGATGCTCTTTCCGTGAATCTTAGCCTCGGCGTTCCCGAGTCGAGTGAATATGGCGATAGCGCGCTGTTGTGCCCGGTCAGGAATGTCGGCACTCTCTATCATCCGCACTATCTCGGTGTACGACCTGCCGTGAGCGTGTTCGTGGCTATGGCCGTGGTCATTATCGTGGTCGTGGTGATGCGTGTTCACCAGCACATCCGTCGCCGATATTCCGTGACAACTGCGCCTGCTGGTCTGAATGTCGTATCCGTGGACGGGCAGCTTTGTTAGCATCTCGCGAAGCTGCGAAATGTCCGCTCCCGCGTCGATTAGCGCTCCCAGGGTCATATCTCCGCTGATTCCCGCGAACATATCCAGATATGCTATTCTCAATTGGCTGTCTTCCCTGTCATGTTGATCAAGTGAGCCAGATAGCCGGCTCCGAATCCGTTATCTATGTTTACGACGCTCACCCCCGCCGCGCAGGAGTTGAGCATAGCGAGCAGTGCCGCGAGGCCATTAAAACTGGCTCCGTAGCCGATGCTTGTGGGCACCGCGATTACCGGCCTGTTCACCAACCCGCCGACCACGCTCGCCAGCGCGCCTTCCATGCCCGCCACGGCAACCACTACATTCGCACCGAACAATCGTTCTTTCTGGTCGAGCAGTCTGTGCAGACCGGCTACTCCTACGTCAAACGCGCGTTCCACCCGACTGCCCATCATCTCAGCCACGAAAGCGGCCTCCTCCGCAACCGGCAGGTCTGCCGTCCCCGCGCAGAGCACCATGACGTAATCCGCATCCGCGTTTCGTTCCGTATCCGGCCTGGAAGGTTCGCCGACGATGATGACGCGCGCGGTTTCGTTGTAGTTGGCGCCGGGTATCTCGCGGCTTACGGCGTGGAATGTCTCAGTAGTCGCGCGGGTGCCCAGCACGCACCGCGAGTGCCTGGAGAGACGTGCCAATATCTCGACCACCTGCTCAGGTGTCTTGCTTTGACAGAATACTACTTCAGGGAACCCCGTTCGCATAGCGCGGTGGCTGTCGAGCTTGGCGAACCCGATGTCTTCGTATGGCATGCCCCGCAATCTGTCCATTGCGCCATCAACCGACACCAGCCCGTCTCTCAGGTCGGACAGAAGTTCTCTTACTTTCCGTGTGTCCATGGTTCATATTCTAAGCAAAGCGACCCGCGAAAGCAACTTCTCTTTGCAGGATTCTCGGCGCGGACGTTGAAGCAGTCTGTGTCGGAAGCTCAATGCAAGGAAACGAGGAGACTCCATGAACCTGACGGATCACAAGAAGAAGCTCTATGATCAGCTTTCGGAGATACATACCCTGCGTGGTATAGATGCGCTGCTGGGATGGGATCAGCAGGTCTACATGCCCCCCAAAGCCTCGGAGGGCAGGGCGGCCCAAATTGAGTATGTCAGCCTGCTGACGCACCGCCGTTTCACTGAGCCCGAGTTCATCGAGTCCGTAGACGTGCTCGCTGAAAACCTTGATCAGCTTTCTGATGATGACCGTGTCAATGTTCGCGAGGTGAAGCGGGCATTGGATCGTCAGAGGAAACTGCCCGACGACTTCGTGGCGGAGAAGGCCAGAGCTTCCGCGATAGGTTACGACACGTGGGTAAAGACTCGCCCCTCGAGTGACTTCGAGGCAGTGAAGCCAGTCCTCGCGCAGATTGTGGACATAGCGCGTCGCGAGACGGATCTTGTCGGCTATACTGAACATCCTTACGATGCTTTGTTGGATGCGTTTGAGCCTTACTCGAAGTTGTCCGCAGTCAAACCGCTTCTTACGGGGCTTGCCGAGAGGCTGCGGGCGATAATACCGGAGATTGCTGCTGATTTCGAGGGCATCGGCGACCCGGAGGGTGCGTACGATGAGTCCCGACAGTATGCAATGGGTCGGGAAATCGCATCCGACCTTGGTTACGACTTTCAGAGTGGCCGGTTGGACAAGACCGCACACCCATTCATGACCACCATTGGCAGGAACGACGTTCGGATAACCACTCGCTACTTTGAAGACAACTTCCTGCCGGCCCTGTATGGCGTTATTCACGAGACCGGGCATGCTCTCTATGAACTGGGGCTGCCGCCCGATCGTCTCGGCACGCCGTGCGGTGAACCGGTGTCGATGGGAGTGCACGAATCACAGTCGAGATTGTGGGAGAACCTGATAGGCAGGCGCTGCAGCTTCATGGAATACCTGCACAGGGTGTTTTCAAAACACTTCCCCGAAGCGGCAGCATCGATGGATGAGAACGGTCTCTGGATGCACGCGAACAAGGTCAAGCCGGATCTGATCCGAGTGGAGGCAGACGAGGTCACCTACACTCAGCACATAGTGGTCCGGATGCTGCTTGAGGAGGCGTTGGTCTCGGGATCGCTGCAGGTCGACACACTGCCGGAAGCGTGGGATGATCTCTATGAGACTTATCTCGGAGTTCGCTCGCCAACCCTCAAGGACGGTGTCATGCAGGACGTGCACTGGTTCTCCGGCGCCATCGGGTACTTTCCGTCCTACGCGCTGGGCAACCTCTATAATTCCATGATGCTGCAGACAGCTCAGAAAGCCATTCCGGATATGGACGAACAGATAGCCAGGGGCGATTTCTCGCAGATTCTGGCCTGGACGCGCAAGAACGTTCACGAGCATGGAATGCGCTTCACCGGCCCCGATCTTATCAAGCGCATAACGGGAAGAGATCTCGAGTCGGACACTTTCGCGGAATATGTGGCGGAGAAATTCGGCGTGACTGAACCGCAGAGACGGTGAACTCACTGACTTCGCAGAAGAGACTGATGGGACCAATGTGTCCCATAGGTCCTATGAGTCCTATGATTCCCATCGCCATCGAACGCCTTGGCGATCCGGAGAGTATTCCCGCCATACTACCAGGCATAACGTTGTCCCCAATCCGGAATAACGTATATGAGAACGCTGATGGCAAGAGGAGTGTCCGCGAATCTTTGCAGGGCAGCGGGATTGACGAGTCAGGAATCCCGCTATGGGGCCCAGGATATTTGTGCCTGAGAGCGTGCTCGTTTCCTTTCGTTCCCCTGTTCTCCTTCCCTGAACCGGCCGGGGTCAGTCGACTCCGGCTGGTGCCAGTCACTTGACCGATGGATTCCACCAATGGTTAGCGAACTGGTCTCGAATCTGGTCTTCGTTGATTTCTCCGGCTAGAGAGTCGGCAGAGGGACGCGCCACATCGCCCACAAACAGCACCTGTGTGCCGGCTTCGCCTCCGTAGCTGGTCAGGCAGCGGACAGTGGCGTACTTTACCTGCTGATGGGCAATGAAGGCCGCTGCCGCTGCTGCCGCCGCCGCATTCAGCACGCCTGACTTGCTGGGCGTCTGTTTGGAAGAGAGCGATATTGTCACGAGCGCCAGTCCGCTTCGCGGGTCTGCGATGACGTCATCGACCTGAGCGCCCGCGTCTTTGACTTCTTTTGACGAACGAAGCTGCTCGCGTATATGGAGCTCGGCCTGGGTGCGGACACTGGAGGAAGCGGGCGCAGTTGGCGTGGCGGGTGGCACCGTTGTCGCACGAGGGGTTGTTAGTGGGGCTGCATAGTTCCCGGTGGTTCCGCCGAATGTTCTCGAGGCTGCGTCGCCAGGTGTGCGCTCAGCACTCTGCTCCCTGCCGGAACGGCCCGATCCGGTCACAAGGAGCAGAGAAACAAAGACCACCACTACAACCAGTAGTCCTACTGCAATCGCTGGCAGATTCAGGCTTGAATACTTCTCCAACCACGCTGGCGTTCGAATGCGTTTTTTTGCAGTTCTTGCCGGGCTTTTGGAGGGCTGCACATTGATGTGCCGGGTAGTCTGCAGGCTGGGGTCAAGATCGGTGGCGTTCTGAAACCAGAACTTGGCTTCATCATGCATGCCTCGCTCCTCGTAGATGACTCCCATCTTGAGGGCGATCTGCGGATTGCGGTGGTCTGTCTTGAGCGCCCGGGTGAGAATCGCGATGGCTTCCTGCCACTCACCCTGGGACATAAGGCTGTCAGCCGCCTCCAGCAGGTCTGCGCTGGAGACAGCTGAGCTCTTGCCGCTGCCAGTCGGATCAGGTTGCCCACAGCGTGGACAGAACTTCACCGGGCCAACTATTTCTGTCTGGCAGTTGACGCAGTTCACGCGATTCCAGCCATCTTTTCCGCGCTCTTTACGGTCTGGGCCAAGAGCATCGCTATCGTCATGGGGCCGACTCCTCCGGGCACCGGAGTGATCCACGAAGCTCGCTCAGCAGCAGCGTCGAATTCCACATCGCCAACGTCTTTGTCACGCCCCGGAACGGAGTTGTAGCCTGCGTCCACGACTACGGCGCCCGGTTTTACCCAGTCACCCTTGATGAACTCCGGCTTGCCGATAGCTGCGACAAGTATGTCCGCACGACCAACCACAGCAGCAAGATCCTGCGTGCGAGAGTGGCATATGGTCACAGTGGCGTGCCTTTCCAGCAGTGCCAGAGCGGCAGGTTTGCCCAGGATTATGCTTCTGCCTACAACCACAGCTTCTTTGCCTTTGATTGGTATGTCATAGTGTTCCAACAGGGTCACTATGCCAAGGGGCGTGCAGGAGACGTAGTCCGCCGTGCCAAGCACGAGTCTCCCGAGACTTGTCGCGCTGATGCCGTCCACGTCCTTCTCGATAGCGACGGTCGAGAGTATGTCAAGCTCATCGAGGTGAGAAGGTACCGGATGCTGTACGAGTATCCCATGCACGCTGGAGTCGTTGTTCAGACCGTTTATCACGTCCTTGACGTGCTGTTGGGTGCTGTCGGCGGGCAACTCTATGAGGTCGGAAATCATTCCGGTGGACTCGCACGCCTTCTTCTTCATTCGTGTGTATGTCACCGATGCAGGGTCTTCACCTACGAGAATTACCGCCAGCCGCGGGGTGATGCCCGCTTGCGCCTTGAGTCTTTCCACTCTAACGGCCAGTTCGGCCCTTGTCTGCTTTGCCACT
Source organism: uncultured bacterium (assembly GCA_964431685.1). Lineage (GTDB taxonomy): Bacteria > Armatimonadota > UBA5829 > UBA5829 > UBA5829 > CAYSLA01. The sequence continues at coordinate 8,264 of CAYSLA010000057.1, forward strand.
GCGGCACCGTCAAGAATCTGAGCTGTCATTAATGTCCTCCTGTTTTAGCCTTTTCAAGTATCCGGCCAGCACACCATTTACGAATTTGCCGGATTCCTCTGTGCTGAACTTCTTCGCCAGTTCGACCGCCTCATTGATGCTCACGAGATCAGGCACGTCTTCAACGTGTGCAATCTCGAACATCGCAATTCTCAGGATGTTGCGGTCGGCTGCGGGCTGGCGGTCCAAAGCCCAGTCCTTTGAGAAAAGCTTGATCAGTGAGTCTATGTGATCGTGATGCTCGCGGACTCCCTGGGCGAGAACCGCAGCGTACGTTCGAACTTCCTGTGCCTGTTCCGGCTGCTTCTGTTCCATCTCGCTGAGGTCGACCGACTCAAGCGCGGTATTCAGAGCCTCGTCGAACGGCAGACCGGCTGCGTCGACCTGGTACAGCACGTTGAGTGCGAGTTCCCTTGCCGCGCGCCTTGCCTTCTTCATTGTGTTACCCGCCCGAGCCCATTCTTCTGGCAATGAAGTCCGTAGAGAGTTCCCCTCGCCGGAAGTACGGGTTCCTGAGTATTTCCATCTGGTAGCTGATGTTGGACTTGATACCATCCATCTGGAACTCGCCAAGGCACCTCAGCATCCGGGCGACTGCATCGTGGCGGTCGTGGCTCCAGACGATGAGCTTTGCCAGCATTGCGTCATAGTATGGGGGCACCTCGTAGCCGCCGTAGATATGCGTGTCAACGCGCACTCCCATACCCCCTGGCAAGACCAGACGCTTGATTGTTCCGACTGACGGGGCGAAGTTGTTTGCAGGGTCTTCCGCGATTATCCGGCACTCTATGGAGTGGCCTTCCAGGTGAACACTCCGCTGGTCAAGGGAGAGTTTCTCGCCGGCAGCTATGTTAATCTGCTCTTTGAGTATGTCCACGCCCGTGACTTGTTCAGTCACCGGGTGTTCTACCTGCACGCGGGTATTCATTTCCATGAAATAGAAGTCGCCGTTCCGGTCAAGGAGGAACTCCACAGTTCCCGCATTTGAGTAGCCAACGTTCTTTGCGAGCTTGACCGCAGAAGCGCCCATCCGTTTGCGGATTTCCGGAGTTACAGCGACCGAAGGCGACTCTTCTATGAGCTTCTGATTGCGGCGCTGGACGCTGCACTCGCGTTCTCCCAGGTGGACATAGTGGCCGTGCTCATCGCCCAGGAGCTGTATCTCCACGTGTCTGGGCTCGAGTATTTCTTTCTCGAGATAGACTTCGCCGTTGCCAAAAGCCGCCTCAGCTTCCGCCTGGGCAGTGCGCAGTGCGGGGGCCAGGTCTTCTTGTGTTTCCACAACTCGGATACCTCGTCCACCGCCCCCGGCGGTAGCCTTGAGCCGTACCGGATAGCCCATCTTGGCGGCTGTCTTGAACGCATCCTGTTCGCTTTGGATCGTTCCGCGGCTTCCGGGGATCACCGGCACCCCAGCCTTCACTGCGGTTTCCTTAGCCCGCGCCTTGTCGCCCATCAGTTCGATTGCGGACGCCTTTGGACCGATGAACTTCAGGTTACACGCCTCGCACGCTTCCGCGAAGCTGGCCTTCTCCGAGAAGTACCCGTATCCTGGATGGATTGCCTCTGCACCGGAGATTATCGCCGCGCTGATGATATTGGGCATGTTCAGGTAGCTGTCACGGCTGGACGGCGGCCCAACGCAGATGGCCTCATCAGCCATCTGTACGTGCAGCGAATGGCGGTCGGCCTCTGAGTAAATGGCCACAGTCTGCACGCCCATCTCGCGGCAGGCACGGATGACCCTTACCGCTATCTCTCCCCTATTTGCAATCAGGATCTTATTGAACAATCCTCACCCCCGAATCGAACTGGAATGCGGCCGGTGCATCTGGACGCCCTGTCCTGATGTGTGCCAGCCGTGTGGCCTCGGGATACGCGTCCGCGAGGCACAGTCGGATCAAACTAGAAACCCGCGTGATACTGATACGGACACCGAACCGTGGCTGTTGCGGGATCATAGACATAGGGCATCTTTGACGTGGGACACGCGAAGAAATCCGCACTCGCTGGAAGTCCCAGGTCATTCAGAGTGGCAGGGTTCTCGTCGTTGCTGGTCTTGTAGACTTCGATGCTTTGTCTGATCTGGCCCAGTTGCTGACGGCATTGACTGCCTTTCGCCGCGTCCATGGACTGCCCAATGACCGTTGTCTTGTCGCTTTGTGTGGCCAAGTCCTCACCGGCCTTGCCGGCGGTTGTGAATCGCCCACCGCTGCCCCACATCACAGCCATGGCGACAACCACAATGGCGACGCCGACCAACAGGCCTATCAGCGTCCAGTTTCCACGATTGTTCGTAAGTATGTTCGCTCTCATCATAGAACTCCCCTGTGTCCCTCCGTACCGGGGCCTCAGCTCGCCTGAGGCTTGATTCAGGGTATGTACCCTGGATTCCGGATATGGTCAGCCTAGACAGGTTCAATTCTGAATAGTCTCTGCCCAAACTCCACCGGCGTACCGTCTTCGACCAGCAATTCCACCACCACACCTGGAATCTCCGCCGTCACATCGTTCAGAAGCTTCATTGACTCGATTGCCCCGACCACCTGCCCAGGTGCCACACGAGTTCCGAGTTCGACTTCCGGATCGGAGAAGTGAAATATCCCTACCATATGAGCGAGGATGTGGTCTTCCGGTCTGTGACCGGGTTCGGCTGCAGGGCATTGCTCGGTTGGTTCCTGACGTCTCGCACGCCTGGGTCTACCCGGTTTCGCTCCTTTGCGAATCAGCACCCCGGATTCACCCTGACGGATCGTCAGTTCCTGAGCCTTTGAAGACTCCAGCATCCCGATAAGTTCTTCTATCGTTTCGATATTCATAGATCAAACCTGCAAGTCGTAGATCAGATAGTCAAGCAACTTGAAAAGATAGCTTGTCAGCAACACACCAAGCCATACAGTGGTGCCAATTATCATGAAGTTCCATTCGGCACTTGTTGTTGCCTGCGGCTGTCCTGGATGGCTGGTCAGATAGCTGGCCAGCGTGTCCACGCCAAGGAGAAGCCTGTAGATGGCTCCCTTTATGTGAGCGTATGCAAAGTACATTATAACCGCGGAGACGGGAATTACGAAAGGCACAAGAAGCCTGTACTTCTGGCGTTGTCTTTCGGCATAGATGGCGCATCTTCTGCACCTTTCCGCTTTCGCCTTCTGGGAAATCGCTGTCGCAGGAGCCTTCGCGGTCTCAGTCTTTGCGGCCCGCTGAGTGTCGCCCATCTTGGCAGCAAGTGCGTGAGTGATCACGCGTTCATCGCACAAGCATCCGCTTCGCAGCCTCCAGCACGGCTTCTTCGCAGCCCACGCCGGACACACCTGCCGAGCGACGTCGCGGCAGAAGTTCATATTCCAGCACTTCTGAATCAGGAATCCGGTGCCCACACCGCCGGTCGCCGTTCTGCTCCGGGCCTGAGTGCCCATCTTCTGCTGGATTCTCTCGACTGAGGCGGAATTCCGCACGCGGATTATCAAGTCTCGGATGATCAGCAGGACCCCCGGAACCAGTGCCACCGCTCCAATCCACTGCAGCCGGTCTGTGAGTAAGGCGAATACCCATTTCTGCTGGACCGTCATACCCTCTATCAACGCAGACGCGGCGAATGGAAGCCCGAAGTAGCAGGCAGCTCCACCAAGCGCCAGTGCCTGCCCCAGCGCGTCTTCCCAGAAGAACTTGAGAATAAGGCTGCAGATCATGACGATGCTGGCATAGGTCATGAGCTGGTGCGCGCCCTGGACTACCTTGACGAAGTTGGCTTTCTGATCGGGTGGTAGTGTAGCGGCATTGCTCGCGGCTCCTCCGAACACAGCCACAAGAAGATAGCCTGCGCAGGCTATCAGCACTGGCACAGACACAAACAGCCCTATTCCGCTGATCCTGTCGATCAATGCGGACAGCACTTTTCTTGGGCCGGTTCGGACGGATGGCTCTGGCATATTCCGTTCCCCAGACTGTGTTGCTCGAGTTTCCCGGAGCCAGCGTCAGTCTTTGCAGCGTTCCAGGTAGGCGCCGGAGCGAGTGTCTACTTTGATGCGGTCGCCAATATTGATAAACAGCGGCACCTGGACCTGGGCCCCGGTTTCCAGCGTTGCGGGTTTGTTGCCTCCGGTGGCCGTATCTCCCTTGAAACCCGGCTCGGTATGCGTCACCTCGAATTCCAGGGTCAGAGGGAGTTCGACGTTGATCACTTCGCCCTGATGCGAGAGCGCGGTTACTTCAACCCCGTCTTTCAGATACTTCACGGCGTCGCCGATCTTAGCGCGGTCAATCGGAGTCATCTCATAGGACTCGGTGTCCATGAAGAAGTATTCACCGTCTTGCTCGTAACTGAACTGAAGTGGGAATCGTTCAAGGATGGCCTGATCCATCTTTTCGCCCGCGCGGAAGGTCTTCTCTATGACAGCCCCGCTTCGGACGTTTCGCAGTTTGGTTCGTACGAACGCCCCTCCTTTGCCGGGCTTAACGTGCTGGAATTCGACGATGATGAAAATGTCGTTGTCCAGGCTTATCGACAGGCCGTTCTTAAAATCGCTGGTATCCATTAAGGCAGTCTACTCCCACCAAGTTGATATAGTCTTGTGCAGGCAAGATTATATCACAAGCCGAAAACCCGCCGCAAACGGTCGGAATAGACTGGGAAGGACGTTGGGACAGGTGTGTCGTATTCTGAATGGAGTATACCTGCTTTCTGATAGCTCTTGCTAGGGAGGTTTCGTTGCGAGAAGAAGGCATAACCAGATATGCGGCAACTACGGCGCTGTGCCTGCTGATGCTGCAGGCGTTGTGTATAGACGTATCGTGTGCTCCGGAGCCGAGTGCGCTTTACGGGAACTCGTTTGCGTTGCTGATTGGTGTCAACGAGTACCCGCACTTGCCCGAACAAGCTCAGCTTCGGTGGACGGTAAACGACGTGCAGGCTTTGCGCAAGGCGTTGGTCGAGTCCTACGGCTTTTCGCCTGAGAATGTTAACGTATTGACTGACAAGCTGGCCACGAAACAGGCGATAGTAAAGGCGCTTTCCAACCTCGCAGACCGTCGGCGCGTAGGCAGAGACGACCGAGTGCTGATCTACTTCTCTGGTCACGGCCAGACTGTGAAAACTGAAGATGGAGAGATGGGGTTCCTGCTGCCCTATGACGCCGACGTCGATCTTAGGGATATTAGCAATCCGGGGCCTTACCTCGAGACCGCACTTGGCATGCAGAGTATTTGGGACTACGTTGGCGCAAGCGCTGCGAAGCACGTCCTGATTCTCGCTGACGCCTGCTACGGTGGGTTGCTTGCGCGGAGCCGTGGGATCGAGGACATTGGCACGGAGAGCGTAAAGGTCCTCGCGAAGAAGCGTGCGCGCCAGGTGATTACCGGAGGGGACAAGGGACAGCAGACATTCGAACGTGCGGAGTGGGGGCACGGCGCATTCACATACAAACTGCTCGAGGAACTGAACGCTCGCACGGCGGAAACTGGCAAACCATTCACAACCTCAGACCTCTACGCCTCTCTTCTTCGCAGCGTGGGCAATGCCACGCAAGGCAAACAGACTCCGCAGGTCTATTCCAAAGACACCGATGGCCAGTTCCTGTTCGTGCCTATGGCAGCGTCGGTGTCTTCACCGGCCATTACCGTGCAGACGGAGACGTCGGCGCTCCCAGAGGTGACGGGCCCAACAAAGGCTGGTGTCTCCACAAACCCGCGAGACGGTGCGGAGATGGTGTGGATTCCTGAAGGCGAGTTTCTGATGGGGTCAAACACTGGTCGTCCTAACGAGAAACCGCAGCGTAAGGTATACCTGGACGGCTACTGGATATACAAGTTCGAGGTGACTGTAGCCCAGTATCGCAAGTTCTGCATCGATACCGGCAGATCTATGCCCGAAGCTCCGAAGTGGGGCTGGAACGACACGCATCCGATTGTGAATGTGGTCTGGCAGGACGCTGCGGACTACGCGAAGTGGGCTGGCGGATCGCTTCCCACGGAGGCGCAGTGGGAGAAGGCAGCACGGGGAACCGACGGACGCACATACCCATGGGGCGACGAGTGGGATGCATCAAGGTGCAATCAGAGCGCTACCGGGCCGGGCAGAACTCAGCCTGTCGGCAGATGTATTGAGGGAGCCAGTCCCTACGGGTGTATGGATATGGCAGGGAACGTCTGGGAGTGGTGCTCCGACTGGTACTCGGCTGATTACTATCAGACTGCCCCATGCAGCAATCCGACCGGCGCTGCGTCTGGCGATCGCCGGGTTCTCCGAGGCGGGGGATGCGGCAACACTGGCGTCAACTACGCCCGCTGTGCGAACCGCTTCGATATCAAGCCAGGCAGCAGCGGTAGCTATAGCGGCTTCAGGTTGGTTCGATAGTACTCTGGAAGCGGCAGCTACCGTACCGACGCCGTCGACGAGCTACTTTCTGAGCAGGCTGGAAAACTCATCTACCGTCATTCCAGCTTGTCTGATAATCGCTCGCAGAGTACCTCTGTCGATTTCCTTGTGATCAGGCACCGTAACCTGCGCGAACGGATCCGCGCGTCGCAGAACCAGATGGCTGCTTTCCCTGCGCACAAGTTGGAAGTCTGCTCTCTGGAGTGCTCTCATGCACTCGCCGCCGGAAACCACAGGCAGAGTGGTCAAACCGCCACCACCATCGCCTCAAATGTCTCGGGCGGCACGGGGAGATTGTCTTGCTCCAACGCTGCTATGTAGACCTGGATGGCATGCTTGATGTTTATTACTGCTTCTTCCTTCGTCTTGCCCTGACTAATGCAACCAGGCAGACTAGTGCACTCCGCCACCCAGTAACCGTCTTCACCCGCATATATGATTACTTGCCGCATTTCAGACTCCCTCTGGCTCTGCTACATTTGCCACGATACGCACATCTCTTAGCCACCACCAATCACAGTATGTGTCAGGAATGGGTTCTTTGTCAACTTCAAGCCGTGCTTCGTGGAGTGCGTCTGTTTTCCGGCAATGTGGCTTGAAGATTCTGCACCTGTTACGTATAATTGGCCCGTGAAGGCAGTGGCTTCGCCAACAGACGTTGCTGAAATGCAATGAAGGGATTGACCTATGGTATACGATACTCGTGAACGCTGCGCGCGGCTCGCAGATACGTTTCTCTCGCTCGATGGCCCCGTTGCTCGATACATTGCGGGAGTGACAGCGCAATGGTTGATGGTTGCCCCTGATTCGAATCCGGGAATGCTGGAGATTATCAGGGATCGCGACCGCACGCCTCCGCGGGATATGGTTCCGTGGGCCGGCGAGTTCGCGGGAAAGTATCTGACTGGAGCCGTGCAGGTTCTTCGGGTTACCGGAGATCCGGTGCTCAGGGACTATCTGATTACCTTCGTAAGTGAGTTCATCTCACTGCAGGACACGGATGGCTATCTTGGCCCCTGGCCCCGCGATTGTCACCTGACCAATCACGTGCCACACGCTCCACACGATACCTGGGATACTTGGGGTCACTATCACGCAATGCTCGGACTGATCCTCTGGTATGAAACGACTGGTGAAATTGACGCGCTTGCTTGCGCGGAGCGCGTGGGTGACCTGTTGTGCGAAAAGTATCTGGGGGACAAGTCGCCGCGTCTTGTTCAGACCGGCAGCACCGAGATGAACCTGGCGCCAGCGCACAGCCTTTGCCTGCTCTACAATATAACCGGCAAAGAAGACTACCTGCGCCTCGCCCGGCAGATAGTCGACAACGAGTTCGGTGAGCGCGACGGCACGGGAGCGCCTCTTGCCGGAGACTGGCTCAATACTGCATTGGACGGTCTGGAGTTCTACGAGACTCCAAAGCCGCGTTGGGAGAGTCTGCACCCGATTATGGCGATGGCTGAGCTATATCACATCACGAACGAAGACAAGTACCGGCAGGCATTCGAGCATATCTGGTGGAGCATTCGCAATCTTGACCGCCACAACAACGGCGGGTTCTCCTCCGGCGAGCAGGCACAAGGCAATCCATATCATCAGGGCGCCATAGAGACCTGCTGTACCATCGCGTGGACGGCGATGAGCGTTGAGATGATGCGCTTAACGGGGGATTGTCTGGTTGCCGATGATCTGGAATTGACGCTGTTCAACTCAATCATCGGTATGCACAGCTTCACCGGCCGTTGGGCGACATACAATACGCCGATGGATGGGGTGCGCCGTGCGAGCGCCCACGACATCGTCTTTCAGTCGCGGGAGGGGACGCCGGAACTCAACTGCTGCAGCGTCAATAGCGCGCGCGGGTTTGGTATGATCAGCGACTGGGCCTTGATGGGCGATAGCGAAGGGTTGGTGCTCAACTGGTACGGTCCGGGTACGTTGCAGACGAGGCTGGATTCCGGCGTCACGGTCAAGCTGCTTCAGGAGACTACTTATCCGCGTGACGGGCACATCGCTCTGCGCGTGGCTCCGGATGTGACCGAATCTTTCACTTTGAAGCTGCGTATCCCCGCGTGGTCCGCTGAGACGCGGGTTACTGTAAATGGTGAGCAAGTCGATCACGTTACTCCTGGGACATACCTGTCTCTAACACGCACGTGGCAACTTGGGGACACGATCGAAATAGGTCTAGATATGAGCCTCCATTTCTGGACAGGCGAGCAGGAGTGCGCAGGTAAGACCTCAATCTATCGCGGCCCGCTGCTGCTCACCTACGATCGCCGGTTTAACACACTGGATCCAGACCAGATACCGAAGTTGGATGCGAGTCGACTGGACGGACGCGTTGTTCACTGGCCGGGCCGTATGCAACCGGTGCTGCTGATGGAGTTTACCGGATCAGAGGGGCAGCCGCTGCGTCTGGTGGATTTTGGCAGCGCGGGCGAAGGCGGCACGCCCTACCTGTCTTGGCTGACGGTGAATAGCGAAGGCAATGCTCTGCCGGAGTACTTCTCACCGATCAAGAGGAGTTCTCAGTGAATCGCAATCTCGATCCGGCCGCGCATCCAGGGTGCCAGCCTGGCCGACCTGCGGGACGCCGTCGGGTAGTGTGGAGATAAGATGAACAGAATCCGTGTTGCGATGGTGCGCGCCGTGCCCATCTTCGGGATCGCAGGCCGGATATCTACCGAATGTAGGAAATAGAACTACTTCTGCTGCACTCCGGCCCTAAGCACTGAGTCTCGGCTAACCAGTCCCTTGAACACGCCATTCTCATCGACTACGGGCAGTCGCTTGATCTTGTGTCTTGACATCAGCTCGATTGCGTTCTCGATCGGTGTGTCTTCGCGTACCGTCACGAGTTCAGTCTTCATCACGTCGGACGCTGTCCCGGCCCCTGTCTGTGCGTTGAGCTGTTTGTTCTTGCTCGTTAGCTCAGCAAATGACAACCGCCTCACAAGATAGTCCCACAGTCCAGCGCGATGCTCCGAGAAGAGTCCGAGAATGTCCGAATCCGATATCAGCCCCAGGAGCCTGCCTTCGTTGTCGATAACAGCTACCCGTTGGATATCGCTGTTGTCGATGATCTTAACTATTGCCTCCACGGGCGCGTCGGGAAGCACGGTGTCAGTGTCACGACGCATAACGTCTCGGACGAATGTAGCATTGCCGACGGAAACGTTCCTTGTCTTGATCGCTCTCCAGTCCGGTGTCTCTCTGGTAATAGTATGAAAGACATCGGAGCGGGCAATAAGCCCCACCAATTCGCCGCTGGAGTTGACGACCGGCAACCTCTTGAGGCGATTCTTGAGCATCGCGTCGACGGCTTCACCCAGTCGCTTTTCCTCCTGGATCGTTGTCACTGGTCTAGTCATTATCTGGCCTGCTGTCTTGCCGGAGAAGGTCTGCAGATACTCATCAACCTGGGGTTCGTCGAGTTGTGCGAGTAGTCCAAGTCGGACAGGCATTCCCGCTCTACTGATCAGATCACCCTGGGTGATGACGCCAACCGGACGATTGGCGGCGTCCACAACGGGAACACCGTTGAACTCATTGCTCAAAAGCATGTGTATCACCTCGTGCACCGGCGTGGCTTCCGACACTGTCTTCGGTGCTGGAGTCATAGCGTCCCTAACGCGGAGTTGTCTCGGGATCAGCCGCTTGCTTGTCCTGTGCGCGCGCACTTCCATGTCTTCGACGACCACTATGCCGTCCGAGACCATCTCTTCTATCGCCGGCAGAACCGTATCGAGTTCCGCTGCGGGCAGGATCACTTCTATCTTCAGAGGCATATTGAACGATAGTGTCTCAATGCTGTTGCTCGAGACTTCGCCGTTCTCGTAGCAGCCGGCAAAACCCTTGTTAACTATACAGCGCGCGGCTATGCCTGACTTGCGGACGTGGTTGACTATGGCGTCCCATACCGGCCTTCCATGCCAGCGCGTTTCTTCGCTCGTGAATATCTCGATGACATTATACTTAAGTGGCATTGTGGTCCCCCTAGATCAGTCTGGCCAGGAACAGCCCCACTTTCACGAGTGCGAGGCCGCCGATATTGTTGAGCGCTATGTTGGCGAGTGCCAGATTGGTCATGCCGTTGTTGGCATTGTTGACGGTTTCGAGGCCGAAGGCGGAGAATGTGGTGAGCGCACCGAGGAAGCCGGTGATGAAGAACAGTCTAAAATGCGGGCTGATACCTCGAAGTTCACCCAGTCCGAACACAACGCCTATCATCAAGCACCCGGCAAGGTTCACACAGAGGGTGCCGACTGGAAGACCGGCGCCGTAGGCCCTCGCCGAGAGCGCAGCAACACCATAGCGGGCGAGAGCGCCGAGAGCCCCGCCCATCAGGACAAGAAGTATCTTCAACTGTTGCTTCCCCCATCTGTGCCGGTCTACATTCATCTCCAGCATAACGGCGATGCCCTTACACTGTCAAGGCGGCAGCTATGGCCATTACCCGATCTGAGGCGAACTCAGAAGCCGGAGGCCAGTTCCACCCATTGTGCGTGATCGGCGCCTGTATCGTTGATCCCACGTGTCAGGAATCGCTGGTTACCGCCGTCTGCATCCATCACCCATAACTCCGGCACGCGGCCGACGTCAGCGCGCATGTATGCCATCCGAGTTCCATCGAGTGAGAATACTGGTCGGAAATACCAGGTTGGTGGGTCATCGTGCGTGATTGGCGTGATCTCGCCGGATGAGGGGTCGATCAGGCACATCTGCGTGCCTCCGCGCGCCAGCTCGGGATGATAGTCCCGGTTGAAGTGGTCGGTGTCGGGCCGGTCGGCCTGATACGGCCAAGCGGTCCGGGAGTCAGCCAGAAGAAGTGCGGCGGCGATCTTCCGGCCGTCCGGTGACCAGACCGGACCGTTTGATCCGCTGGAGTGCCGCTCCGGAGTGCCGCATGCCGCAGCGAACCAGTGCGACTGGCCGGTGGTGAGAAGACGGTGTTCGGAACCGTCTGAGCGGCTGAGGCAGATGTCAGAGCGATCGTGGCCGGGGTCATTCAGATGTTCGCAGCGCACGTAGACCAGCCATTGCCCGTCAGGCGACCACTTTGGGGCGAAGTGAATGTAGTCATGATCGCTGGCGATTAGTACTTGTTTGCCGCTCGCGATATCTACAACGAAGATTTCGTAGCCCGGCCGTTCGGGATTGCTTGTGATGTGAAATGCCGCTTTTGCGCCATCGGGGCTCAGCGAGGCGCCGTACGCGTATCCGGACATAGAACAGAACTCCTCGCGGTCTGCTCCCTTGAAGTCGCACGTGTAGAAAGTGGCGACATTATCCGTGTTCTCACAGACCACAAATCGGTCCGTGTCAGGCACGACGCCAAAGATGCCGACGAACGACGGAAGTTTGATCTCCTGCATAGTTCTGCTCGTGAGATCGTACAGCCAGAGGTGTGTCTTCGCGAAAGCGCCGCCGTCAGGATCGCTGAACGCGGCATTTGGATTCTTCGGAGGCTCCTGACTCCAAAGCACCGCCCGCCGTCCATCCGGGAAGACATATCCCATCTGCCAGTAGACCTGGTTTGGCGCGCTAAACTCCGGGTAGACCTCGTGCGTTCCGTCAGGCCGGATGGTGCCGACGCGGCGGTCAGAGATGAAGACGATAGTTTCCATCATCTTGTGTCACCTTTCAGCGGCTGGTCCGCCTTTCCTGCAGTTTTCGATCTAGCACTGATAGCACTCTCTTGCGCATACGGAGCGCATCTGGCGTGACTTCAAGGAGCTCGTCGTCGCCCACAAACGAGAGCGCCTGTTCAAGGGTGAATGTTCTGGGAGGGGTGATCATCACGGTGGCGTCTTCAGTTGACGAGCGCATATTCGTCT
>CAYSLA010000058.1:0-20266 GCA_964431685.1 uncultured bacterium
GGATGCCGGATCAAGTCCGGCACAACGTGTGGACTGTGTTCAGAATAGCGCCGCTCGCCGCAATCAGCAGGAGAAGCGAATCCACGCATCCGGCTACTTCCGAAGACTTGGCTTCCGAGCGTGATGATCGGTATTGCGTTCGAAAGTATAAGCCACCCGGATTAGCGTCTCTTCGTCCAAAGCCCTCGACATAATCTGCAGGCCGATTGGAAGTCCGTCCTTGAAACCGCAGGGTATGGATATAGCGGGAATGCCGGCCAGATTCGCCGGAATGGTGCACACATCCGAGAGCTTCATCGCGTACGGATCATCTGCTCTCTCGCCTATGCGGAATGCCACGGTAGGTGATGTCGGGGTGATCAGCACATCGAACTTCGCGAATGCCTCATCGAAATCCCTCCGCAGAAGCGTCCGCACCTGCTGAGCTTTCAGATAGTATGCATCGTAGTATCCGGCGGAAAGCGCGTACGTGCCGATCATTATCCTCTGCTTGACTTCATCGCCAAAGCCTTCTTCGCGTGTCTTCTGGAACATCCCAACGGTATCCGACGCATCGGCACTTCTCAGCCCGTAGCGAACGCCGTCATAGCGGGCCAGGTTTGAGCTGCACTCAGCGGGGGCTATGATGTAGTATACGGGCAGTCCGTAGTCAACACTGGGCATTGAGGTCTCTTGAGCGGTTGCGCCAAGAGTGACGAGAAGGTCCAGCGCACCGCGAACCGCGGCTTCTACGTCCGGGTCGGTGCCCATACCAAAGAACTCCCTGGGAACGCCAATGCGCAGGCCTTTGACATCCTCTACCAGCGACTTTGTAAAATCCGGCACATCCACGTCAAGAGACGTAGAGTCCAAGGCGTCCTTGCCTGAGATGCAGCCGAGCACAAGAGCGCAGTCTTCGACGTCCTTTGTCAGCGGCCCGATCTGGTCCAATGAAGACGCGAAAGCTATGAGGCCGTAGCGCGAGACTCTGCCGTACGTCGGCTTCATCCCAACCACCCCGCAATATGAAGCCGGCTGACGGATAGACCCGCCGGTGTCCGAGCCGAGGGCGAACACACATTCATCGGCCGACACCGCAGCCGCCGAACCGCCGCTCGATCCGCCGGGCACCGTATCTGTGTTCCAGGGATTATGAGTAACAAAGAACCCGGAGTTCTCTGTGGACGAGCCCATGGCAAACTCATCGAGGTTGGTCTTGCCCAGCGTCACAGCGCCGGCCCCGCCCAGGCGGTCGACCACCGTAGCATCATAGACGGGCCTGTAGTTGCGCAGTATCTTTGAAGAGCACGTTGTGAGGATTCCCCGCGTGCTCATATTGTCCTTAATCGCCCATGGGATTCCAGCAAGCGGCCCGACTTCGTTACCGCGGTCGATGGATTCATCGACGAGCTTCGCCTGCTCTAAGGCGAGTTCCGGCGTAGTGGTGACATAACTGCGCACACAGTCTTCCACTGCCTCAACGCGATCGACGAAACTCTGGGCTATCTCGACCGCGCGAACCTGCTTTGATCTTATGAGCGCGCCAAGCTCGTGTGCGGTCAGTTCATAGAATGCGTCCGACATATTGATCAGGTCTCCACGATTCTGGGCACTACGAAGCAGTTTTCTTCCACCTGCGGGCCGTTCGCAACAACTTCCTCCGCGGCGAGCGAAGGGCGCACAAGGTCCTCCCGGAACACGTTGAACACCGGCATCGCGTGCGAGGTTGGTTCTACGCCCGAGGTATCTATCTCCTGCAGTTTCTGGAAGTCACCAAGCAGCTTGTTTATCTGCACGGTCAGCCTTTGCTTTTCGTGGTCGGAGAGCTCCAGTCTGGAAAGCAAAGCCACGCTATCTATGTCTTCTCTTGTAAGGCCCAAATCCGTTGGCCTCCTTTGCTTCGGCTATTCTCAGGACACGTCGTCTGCACAACGCGCTCTGATTATATCATTCGCCCCTTGAGCTTATCAACAGAGCTGATTCCAAGTGCAATAACCGCGACAAGTGACGGATGGCACTTTTGGCTTTGCCATTTCCTGGGAATAATGTCAGTAACCTTGAGTTACGGAGGCAGTCATCATGATGAACCAAAAGATCCGAGTTATCCTCACCGCAATACTCACTTTGTCACTGCTGGTCGGTCTGGCGTTGCAGGTGAGCAGCATCAACCTTGGCGACATTCTGAAGGTCGGCACCATCGCGTATGTTGTGGATCGGTTCGCCCCCGAGATCAACACGTTCGTAAACACGCTCCTCAAGAACGAGGGAGTCAGCATAACCGAGGCTACAAAGGTGGTTCCGATAATCAGCCTGGGTGATGGCAGCTATGTCGGCGCCGCACAGGTCTCAGGCGCTCAGGCCAATGTAGACAAGGTGAAAGCCGCAGTCGAGATACAGGGCGAGAGACGCCTGATTGGAGCACGCATCTACTCCAGAGTGCTGGTTCCGGCATCGAGCTTTGATGTGAAGAACATACAGCGCGTGAAAGGCGTGGGCGTCAGCGCGGTTATTGCTGTCAAGATATAGACTTCGCCTCCACGACAGGGCCGCAGGGCTCCGCGGCAACAGGCCACCGGAACCTCCGGTGCAGCCCGCGGAATCCTGCGGCTCCACAACACCCCCTATACGTCCGTGATCCCCGGCATGCGGGATTGCCGCGCATACCCACGTTTCAAGCAAGCGGCCAGGAACTTCATTCTCGAGTTATGCGTCTAAAAAGTGGCGAATGAAAGAAGAATGAGATCATATGTGGACTGACTAAAGCACGACAAGAGCCATATTGGCGGGGTTACCGGCATAATATGGTAATTGTACCAGTCATTATTTGGTAGTAAACGTGGCATGTACTCATGGGATCATACGCCAAGCTGGGTATGCCACAGACCAGTCCCACTTTGAGGACTGGACAAAGATATGGAGATAAGCGTGGAAGGCCAGGTTAGCACAATGCATATCACGGGGTGGGACTGGTGTCCCAGAGGTGAGCGCTGTGTACAGAGTACTGGTTTCCATCATCGCGGGGTTGCTGGTTGCACCCCAAGCCTGCACTGCAAGCGTAGTTCACGCAAGAGTCTACCTTGAAGGAACAGTGGCCCATACTGTTACCGCTAACCTCCTGGACCCCGGCGTCAAAGTGACGGTGGCGATTGACCGGGGCGGCCGAGGCAGATCCGAATCGTTCAAATCCATGATCAACCGCACGCATCCGTCGGCTGCAATCACAGGAACTTTCTTCTGTGTCAAGACCTTGATCCCGACCGGCGACATTGCCGCGTTCGGCAGGGTGCTCCACAAAGGCAGTGTCGGTAATGCACTCTGCGTAACGAGCGACAACAAAGCGAGCGTGGTTTCGCTGTCGGATGGACGGCGCGACAACTGGCGAGGCTACGAGACTGTACTGTGCGGTGGGCCTACACTGGTACGCGATGGAAGAGTCGCAATCGCCTTGAAGCACGAGGGCTTCCACAACACGCTTCACGCACCGGCCAGGCGTACAGCCGCCGGCGTGACCAGATCGGGCAAGATAGTATTTGTGGCAATCGACCGCAATGTATCCCTCTACAAACTGGCGAAGCTGATGGTCAAGGTCGGGATCACGGACGGCATCTGCCTGGACGGCGGCTCCTCCACCGGCCTCTATTCGCACGGCCAGTTCCACATTATGCCGGGGCGCACGTTGACCAACTTGCTGGTAGTTTACGAAGATAGCCGCACATACGAATCGGCCAAGTCCGACCTGGTTCCCCCGGCGCTTATGGCAAAAGCTGAGAAACTCGCCGAGGCGCCAAAGACGGGATCAGGAAGCGCAGCCCTCGAAACGAACACCAGCGATTTCTTTGCGCGGTTCAAGTATGCACTCCCGCCGCTTGCTCAAATATATCCCACCATAGGACCAGCGCGCTGACCCTCGCGACTGTTGTGCAACTTTGCCGAACAGGAAGACACAACGAGACTGTTCTCTGGGTAATTTTGAACGAAATGTGAGCCGCCCGCGCGGTGTCTGGAGCGGCAAGCTCTGGCCGGAGCTGAGCACGAATTCCTGCTGTTGCACAAGTCGTTCCTCTCGGATATTCAACAGGTTTTGCACAGGCTGTGCATAACATTCTTTCGCCGGAACTTTGCCAGTATAGGTTTACACACAGCTTACACAAAGGCTGCCGTGAGCACGAATCTGCTTACATTCTGGCTTTCTTTCCCAGAAACACGGCCAGGCAGAAATTGCGGAAGGTATTGCCCCCAGCTTTGGAGAACTAAGTAGCTCACGGTTGGAAGACTGCGTCCCGGCAGGGCAGAGAGCCCTTACCGCCGTCTTCGTATCGAATCTGCGGGCGTGGTCCAATCAGCGCCCGGACGAGTCTAACCGTTTCCTGTGTGGTTCGCCCAATTGACATCAGTTCTGGAGGAACGTGGGAAGATGAAGAAATCAGAAGTCTCTGAGGCACAGACGCGAGCTGCTCATGAGCTCAAACAGGCAGGCATTGCCATCACCCCTGAAGAAGAAGCAAACCTGGAAGTCGCAGACTTTGGACTTGGCAGACTCCTGTCTGAAGGACTGGAGATCGTGACATACACCAACAACGATCGCTACTGCGCCAAGGAACTGCTGCTTTTTCCTCGGCAGACTTGCCCCGAACACAAGCATCCACCCGTGAAGGACCGCCCAGGCAAACAGGAAACGTTCCGCTGCCGCCGCGGAGAGGTGTATCTGTACGTTCCCGGCGAACCTGCGCCAAGCCCAAAGGCAAAGATTCCGAGCGAATACTATACAGTATTCCACGAGGTGGTCCTGAAACCGGGAGAACAGTATACCCTCGAACCGGAGACCCTGCACTGGTTCCAGGCCGGCCCCGATGGAGCTATAGTCTCCGAGTTCTCTTCGCCCAGCATTGACGAAGCAGACATATTTACGGACCCGAATATCAAGCGGATACCGGTTGTAGAAGATTAACGCAGAATGCAGCGCTTCGTTCCGCGCATTCTCAGCAGCCGCAGTGAGCCTGGTCCGGCGAAGCTCTCGGTAAGCTCTGCCACTGCATCCTGCGGATGGCACTATTCATGGAAGACACAGAGAGGAAACGATGAATCAGCAGCATAAGGCATATCTTAACGGCGAGTTCGTTCCGATGTCGGAATGCAAACTGCCGATATACGACACAGGTATAGTATTGGGGGCATCGGTAACGGACTTCCTCAGAACATTCCACCAGGAACCCTACAGGCTTGAAGACCACGTGGAACGTTTCTACGCATCCTGCAAGTACGCTCGCATCGAACCGCCGGTCCCGATTGAGCAGACCTACAAGATATCAAACAGCATCATCGAACAGAACAAGACCCTCCTGAAGCCGGGCGAGGAACTGGGACTGGTGTTCTACATAACCGCGGGCGAGAATCCGATATACGCTGGCTCCGCAGGACTGCCCGCTCGCATGACTCCCACATACGTTCAGCACACATTTGCTCTCCCGTTTCATCTTTGGCGAGACGTCTTTTTGAGCGGAGCGCACTGCATCACTCCGGCCGTGCGTCACTGGCCCCCGCAGTGCCTCTCGTCCAAGATCAAGAACAGGAACAGGCTGCACATGTGGATTGGCGAGCAGGAAATCCATCTGTCGGACCCAAAGGCAATGGCGCTCTACCTCGATCTTGATGGAAACATCACCGAAACCGGCGGATCAAACTTCGTGATCTTCAAAAACGGTACAGTGATATCACCTCGCAGGAACAACATACTCTGGGGAATCAGCCTGACCGTTCTGACTGAGATTCTGGAGGAGATGCATATTCAGTTCATAGAAGGGGACATACAGACCTATGACGTGATCAACTCGGACGAGGCTTGGATCCCTACCACTCCGTACTGCCTGGGACCTGTGGTCAAGATCAACGGAGTAGAGATTGGAAGCGGCAAACCCGGTCCGATGTGGAGGACGATTCTGGACCGCTGGAGCAAAATCGTGAACAAGGACGTTTATGCGGAAATCACGGGCGGGTAAGTTGCGCCAGTCTCGCGCAGCCGGCCAACCTCAGAATGCCGAGCTGAACCGCGATTTGACAGTGGGGCAAAGTGAGCATATAATCGGTTTTGTAGTGGAGACAATATGAGCAGGAAATCAGTCAACTCTGCAAAACGCGGCAAGACCGCCCGCAGGCCAAGTCGCCTGCGGGCTTTTGTGAAGCTGCTTCAAGTCCTGGTGCTACTTGGCATCGGAGCGAGCGTCGGCGTCGGTCTGGGAATGTTCGTGGAGCTCTCCGAGAGCCTCGACAAGATCGGAGACATCGAGGCGCCGGACGCCACCATCATCTACTCATCCGACAACGTAGAGCTTGCACGCATATACCGCGAGGACCGCACAAATGTCGATCTGGACAAGATTCCCGCCAGCCTGCGGGACGCCACGATTGCCATCGAGGACAGCCGATTCTACAAACACGCCGGCATAGACATTCGGGGGATAGCCAGAGCAGCCTACATCAACCTCCGGGGCGGAGCGATGGAACAGGGCGGCAGCACCATCACCCAGCAGTTGGCGCGCAATGTGTATCTCACCCAGGAAAAACGCATCGAACGCAAAATGCAGGAAGCGGTCCTGGCGCTGCTGATAGAACGCAACCTGCCAAAAGACAAGATCCTGGAACTGTATCTGAACAGAGTCTACTACGGGAGCGGTGCCTTTGGAGTGCAGGCGGCCTCCAGAGTGTATTTCGGCAAGGACGTGGAGCAGCTTACGCTTTCCGAATCCGCCCTGCTGGCCGGCCTCCCAAAGAAACCATCGGTCTACTCACCGCACGTCCGAAAGGACCTGGCGGTGAACCGGCGGGACATCGTTCTCAACCGCATGGCGGAGCTGGAGTACATCACTCCCGAACAACGCGATGAAGCGAAAGACGAGCAGATCAAAGTCACCAGACTGGAAAAGGGCCGCAGCCTTTTCCGAGCTCCCCATTTTGTGGACTACATATCCCGGCAGATAAAGAAACGCTACGGCGAGGACCTGCTCTACTCGGGCGGTCTCAAGATATACACTACACTTAACTACGAGATGCAAAAGATCGCAGAGAAATCTCTGCGCGAAGGTGTGAGGAAGCACGAGTCAGCCAAACGAGTAAGCGAAGGGTGTCTCGTATGCGTCGAAGCAGAATCGGGTTTCATCAGGGCAATGGTGGGCAGCGTGGACCCCTCGTCTCAGTTCAACCGAAGCACACAGAGCAGCAGACAGCCTGGCAGCGCGTTCAAACCGTTCGTATACGCCGCTGCGTTCCAGGAAGCCGGGATGAGACCATCCGAGTATGTGGTTGATGCCCCAGTTTCATTTCCAGGCGGCGGTAGCAAGACTTGGAAGCCCAAGAACTACGACGGCAGATACAGAGGAAGCGTGACCATCCGCACCGCAATCGCCCAGTCCATCAACATACCGGCCATCAAGGTCGCCAACAAAGTTGGCATCGAGACAGTGATCAAGTATGCACAACTTATGGGGATAAAATCTGAACTGGAACCATATCTTTCAACGGCCATCGGGGGGGTGAAAGGAGTGCATCCGCTGGAGATGGCCGCGGCCTACAACACCTTCGCAAATGGCGGAGTCTTCACTGAGTCCTGCTCGATAGTTCGAGTAGAGAACGGAAGAGGAGATGTTCTCTACGACTACGTGCCTGAAGGACGAAGAGTCCTTACCGAGAAGGTAAACACTATGCTGGACGATTGCCTTAGAGCCGTGGTAACCGAGGGAACCGCTAGGAAGGCATCCCCGGTGCGCGACGCGCGCGGCAAGACGGGCACCACCAACGAGGACCGAGACGCATGGTTTGTCGGCTACGTCCCGCACAAACTTGTCGCCGCGGTCTGGGTCGGCAACGACGACAATCGCCCGATGCGAAGCGCGTACGGCGGGCAGGTGTGCGCCCCAATCTGGGCGGAGTTTATGCAGAAGTCGATCCCAATATTCGACACTATCCACAAAGACGACAAGCAGACCGAAAAGAAGCGGTCAGAGACCGACAGTGGCGCGAGTTCCGAGAAAGACGCTGCCCCTCAGGACGACGGGGCCGGTGCCTCTTCCGATTCTGACAGCGACGTGACGGCCACAGACGAAACCGGAACGGTCAGCCGCAGGATTTGCCCTGACAGCGGCATGCTCGCCACGCCAAGTTGTCCCTCAGCATCCGTGGAAGTCTACTCACGAGGCAACGAGCCGACCTCATACTGCACGGTACACGGGTCGGGTGGCCGCGAAGGCTCTACCGATGCCCGTTCCACTGCAAGCGCCGGAGGAAAGTATGTCGAAGCTCCGGTCTGCCCGGATTCCGGGATGTTGGCCGGGGCCAACTGTCCACGAAGAGTGATGAAGCGGTTCCCGGTAGACTCGGTGCCCACGCAGATATGCACGATTCATAACAGGGCGGGCCAGGAGTGAATCCTCGCACCGAGAACCAGTTGCAGCAGTACAGAATCCTGATGCTGGGAATACTGTGTGCACTCGTGGCTCTTATACTGCTTGGCAGACTCTGGTATCTGCAGGTGGCCAAGGGAGCCGACTTGCTGAAAGACTCCGAAACCAACCGCCTCAGGCTCCTGCGCACTCGTGCAGCACGCGGGACGATACTGGATCGCAACGGCCGCGTACTGGCAACCAGCCGACCTCAGTTTGTTGTAATGGCCACACCAGAGACGCTGGACAAAGCTCCCGATGCAAAACACACACTCTGCGGAATACTCCAGATCAGACCCGATGATCTTGCGGCGATCTTCAAGAAGGCCAGTGGGCGCACTGGTTCTCCAGTAAGAGTGGCGATGGACGTACCGCTGGAAATCGTCGCAGAGATAGGCGAGATGCGAATGAGGTTGCCCGGAGTAAGTGTTGAGCTCGACCATATCCGGCTCTACAACAACGGCCCAGCCACCTGCCACGCAATTGGATACCTTGGTGAGATAAGCCAGGAAGAACTCGACAGTGCAGATAGAGAAGGCCGCGACTATCGACTTGGCGACTACGTCGGCAAATCCGGATTGGAGCGGCAGTATGAGCAGACATTGCGGGGACGCGACGGCGGCAAGCAGATCGAGGTGAACGCATTCGGCAGAGCGGTGCGCGAGCTTGGCAGCCGGCCGTCAGTGGCCGGTCACACCCTCAAGCTAACACTCGATCTCAACCTCCAGAAGACCGCGTTCAAAGCTCTTGGCTCACAGGTAGGCGCTGTGGTCGCAATTGATCCAAGGTCCGGCGAGGTGCTCGCGATGGCCAGCAACCCTGGCTTCGACCCCAATATATTCGTCAAAAAGGTCAAAGCGTCGGATTGGAGCAAGATAGTCAACAATCGTGCTCACCCGATGCAAAACCGCTGCGTCAGCAACACCTATCCCCCAGGCTCCACGTTCAAACCGATAATGGCGATAGCCGGACTTCGGGATGGCGCTTGCACTGTGCATACGGGCGTCTCGTGCTCGGGAGCCTACTACCTGGGGAGCAAACGATTCCGGTGCTGGAAGACTCACGGCTCGGTCGGATTTATGGACGCGATGGCCGAGTCGTGCGACATCTGGTTCTACACGGTGTGCAGACGTCTGGGAATAGACAAAATGGCGGCGGCGGCCGGTGAGTTTGGGATCGGACGGTCGCCGGGAATTGACCTGCCGGGTGGTGGAGCCTCGGGGATCATGCCGAGCCGCGAATGGAAACGCAAGCAGCTTAATCAACCCTGGTATCCCGGAGACACTGTGAACACGTCCATCGGTCAGGGCTTTGTACTCACGAGTCCGCTGCAGATGGCTATGGTCTGCGCGGCAGTCGCAAACGGCGGCACTGTGTACAGGCCCTATCTGGTGAATGAGACATTCAAGCCCGACGGCAGCGAGGTAGTGCATACAGAACGGGAAGCACTGAGCACAGTAGATGCCTCCCTCAACGACTGGCGGCTGGTTCAGCGAGGAATGATTGAGACTGTTTCGAGAGGCACGGGCAAAGTGTGCGACCTACCCGGCATCGCGGTGGCAGGAAAGACCGGATCCGCGCAGGCTGGACACAAAGGAGCACACGGATGGTTCATCTGCTACGCTCCTGCTGAGAATCCGAAAATAGCAGTTGCCGCGATAGTGGAGCACGGCAAGCACGGAGCGACCACAGCCGCTCCGATATGCCGATCCTTGCTGGAAGTGTTCTTCGGTCTGAAAAAACCTGTCGATGTCAAAGAGAGCCGGGCCAACGTCAGCGGAGATTAGCTCCTGACCTCCCCCTAACCCCCTCCGAAACGGAGGGGGAAGGTGTTCCGCCAATGCAGCCGCAGGGAGGAATCTCGAGAGATTTCTCCCTTCGGTCCTAAGGAAGCCCCCTGATTTTGGGGAGTTCCTACCCAGAACAACCGAGCTATCCGCGCGGTCTGGTGCTCGAAATGACATGCCGTTGGGTGCTTTCGCGGACCAGACGACCAACATTGCAGAAGACGGTCGAGATGACGTGCGGTTGGGGGGCTTTCCCTCATCAACTCGCGCTCATTGCCGAGTAAAGCTACTCGGGTTCATCTCCCGGGCTGATTCGACACCGGTCGATCAGCTCGTCCACACTCGCGAATCCCAGACAGATGCACGTATCGGCGGCTCCATAGTAGATTTTGAGTTTACCGTCGTCCTCGAGAATGGCTCCGCAAGAGAAGACCACGTTGCCGACGTCGCCCACCCTCTCGTAATACTCCCTGGGTGTGAGGATTGGCACGGCGCTTCTGCAGATGACCTTCGACGGATCATCAAGATCGAGAACGGCAGCACCCATTCGGTAGATGGGGCCGGCGCTGGTATTCTTGACACCGTGATATATCTCGAGCCAGCCTTGTTCGGTCTCGATAGGAGGAGCCGACGCCCCTATTCTGTCAGAGTCCCAGAACCCTCCGCGAGTGGTCATCACCACCTGAGAGTCGCCCCAATGCAACAGATCGTCGGAATAGCTAACCCAGATGTTGCCGATACCGCCGCCGTAGGGTCTGTCAAGTCGAACATACCTGCCGTTGATCTTACGAGGGAACAAGCAGCCGTCTTTGTTTTCCGGCTGTGAGATCAGGCCAATTCGTTCGTAGTTCTTGAAATCGCTGGTCTTGGCAAGCGCAAGGCGCGCTCCGTATCGCGAATACGCAGTGTACATGATGTAGTACTCGCCTTCACAGTATGTGATACGGGGATCCTCGATTCCTCTGCGCTCGTAAGAGCGAAACGGCTCTTCCTTCGACGGCTCCAGAGTGGGCTGCGGCTCTACCACGAAGTGGTACCCGTCTTCACTGCGAGCCAGCGCGAAAACGCTGCGACCAGCGAGGTCTTCGATTCTCATCAACAAAATGTACTCATCGCCAAACTTGCAGCAGCCGGCGTTGAATACGGTGTTACACTGAAAGGGAACATGTTCGAGCGTGATGATGGGGTTCTTGTACCAGCGCTCGACTACGTCTCTTCCTAACTTTCTTGGCATCCTTGGCCTCCGGGGTGTAAACTTCCAATGTCGCGGGCGGGAGCTATACGCGAATCAAATCATACCCTATGATTCCACAGAACGTCAATCCTTCTAACGCAAAGAGTTTGTCTGACCCCACAAAAAGACGCGGGAGGCCCGGGCGGCACCTGGTCATCCGCGGCGTATCGGTTGTTGACAAGGTCCCGCAACTAACTGTATATTCAAGACTGCAAGCTGAGCACTCAGCCGGCAACCAGAAGACCATATCCGAGCCTATCCATTGAATGGCCGTTTTACTCAGGCGTGAAGCGTGATGTCTAGTTCGCATATATCAAAAGATGCTGCCAGAACTGCCCGGCGTGTTCTCGACATGCTCAGGAGCGACTTCGAGTCGCTGGCAGCCATATACCGCGATTCGTGGAGGGTTTCCTGCGCCCTGGTGGATGCGCAAGGCCGTATCATTGCAGGCACAGCCGATTGCGGAGGCGACGTCGATCCGGCGTCGGCTTGGAAACGAGCGGTGCGCGAGTCTATGCGCTGGGGCGAGCCGTTTATATCGCTCTGTCCCAGCGGCAGAGTGATGTGGGCTCTGCCGGTAATGCACAATGCGGTTCAGATCGGCGGAGTGGTGGTTGACTCCGTGGAGGTCAGCCCGGAGAACGGCGACTTCACTCCGGCAAAGATCCGGGAGGCCGCCGGCGATCTGCTTGCGCTGTCGGAGGAGTTCAACCTAACAAACGACGCTTTCCTGCGGACTCGGCGAATTGCCGCCCGTCGGGAATCGGAGAGAGCAGAGGCCATACACGAACTCAAGGGCCAAAGCTACCAGTCGATCAGGGACATCTACGTGACTGAAGAGCCTGCCCTCATCGCGGCGATCAAACGCGGGGATCGCCCCGAAGCTCGCGAGATAATCAACCGGATTCTCGTCGGCATATACTACTTCGGGCGAAACAGACCGAAGCTGCTGAAGAGCTTCCTGCTGGAACTGGTTGTGACAATGTCAAGAAGCGCCGTGGAAGCCGGCGCTGATCCATTCGGGCTGCTCGGCGCCAACTACTCTGTGCTTGCCGATATTGCGCGCATCGACACGGAAGAGGAACTCTGCTCGTGGCTTGTATCCACTCTGGAACGTATTATGGACGCGATGCGGGCCCATCGACGATACCCGAGCAATGTGCTGATCAGCGAGGCGCTTAAGTACTTGCAGGAACACCTGAATGAAGACATCTCGCGGGATGACGTGGCGAAGGTCGCGTGCCTGTCCCCATCTCACTTCAGCCGCACAGTCAAACAGACCCTTGGGGTCTCATTCACCGATCTGCTGGCACGGATGCGCGTCGACCGTGCCCGCGAGCTGCTTAGCAACAGTGAGATGAGCCTGATCCACATCGGGTTCGAGTGCGGATTCAGCGACCAGAGCTACTTTACCAAGGTCTTCCAGAAACACACAGGCCAGACACCCGGAGAGTACCGCCGGAATCGCCGCGGATCGTTTAAGTAGCGCTCTTCGTAGTCTCAGATTTCCAGAAAGCCCCAATCCACAAAGAGCGCGCACGATATTCCCACAACAATGATGCCTCAATACAACATTTCAGAGCGCTCACACACGTAAAATAAGTGTAAGAGTGAGTGACTGGTACGCGGCGCACAACGCGACCGGAACCCACGTGAACTATGGAAGCGACGGTAGACTGAAATGAAACTTGCACAGCTAGTCAGAGACTTCGGACGCCCTCTCTCAGCGCCGCTATCCGGCTTTCCCGGAATAGCGCTGACCAATACTAGTGTAGCCCAGAACCTGCGTGACGGTAATCTCCAGGCCAGAACCATTAAGACGCTCAATCGGGTCGTCGGATTTGACATAATATTCCCGATGATGGATCTGACTGTGGAAGCGGAGGCGCTCGGGGCGCAAGTCGACTGGGAAATGGATGAGCTTCCTGCGGTCACAGGCAAGACTGTTGAGACTCTTGAGGACGCAGAGGCGATAACGGTTCCAGAGATTGGCGCAGGCAACCGGCTGGACGTCTTCGTCACGACGTGCAGAGCTCTGAAGCAGGCGTTTCCTGAAAAGCTGGTCTGGGCCTATGCTCTGGGACCATTCTCGATTGCCGCGAGACTAATGGGCATGACCGAGATAGCTCTGGCGACGAAGATTGAGCCCGAGGTAGCCACTGCCACCCTGCGCAAAGCTAACGAACTCCTGAAGCGCTACATTGGCGCCCTGCTGGACACCGGAGTCGACGGAGTGATGATCCTCGAGCCCGCGTCAAGCATCCTGCGAGCGGATGATGCTGATACGTTCTCCAACACTTACATCCGAGAGTTGGTTGAACTGATAAAGGCCAGGGGAAAGACACCCGCCCTGCACAACTGCGGCCAGATCAACCACATGGTAGAGGGCCTTTGCGCCACGGGGATTGAAGCGCTCTCTGTCGGTTCGTGCGTGGACCCCCTTGAGATATACCGCGTGATGCCCGAGGACACGGTGCTGATGGGGAATCTCGACCCTACCGAAGTGTTCCTGCGAAGCTCCTCCGAGGAAGTCCGGCTGGCTGCCCGGCGGCTGTCCGATCGAATGGCTGACTGCGAAAGATTCGTCATATCCTCCGGTTGCGACTTGCCTCCCGGAGTAACGATAGAGAACCTGCTGGCGTTCGAGCTGGCGACCGAGCCAGAGGAGGCCGTACTGGTATAGAACGCGTTCTGCGTCCGAAATGACAGTCTGCACGGAAGAAACCCACACACGGATTCACGTAAGAGCTCAGACTATGTGAGAAACCACGTCATCCTGAACTTGGTTCAGGACCCATCCCTTCTCCGGATGGGTGCCGGATATCCTGAACTTGATTCAGGACCGGCACGACGTAGTACTCAGCGAGTACTGAGCTCTTGCGGATTCACGATTCCGCCTCGTTGTGCTATAATACTGCTGACATCAGGTAGCTGACCGTCAAGAACTTGCGAGGTCAGCCGCCTGGCGTCGATCTGTGCCCCTTTTCTGCAAAGGACTACCGCGTCTTCCGCAGGACTGATGCTTCGCTTGTGTGCGGCTAAGTCCAGAATCGCGGGCAGAAGCGGGACACTACCCCAAGTAATTGTCAGCAATGGGCTCCGCGGTCTTAGACAGACTGCGTGGCGGAATGGAGCGACCTGACTTGCACATTTTCCAAAACGTCTTACGCATTCTCCACCAGGGTCTCTCACAACGGGCAAGGGCAGCCAACAGCACAAACTTCGGGAGTCCGAAGTACTCTGGCGTGGCTGCCGCGATCGCAATTATTGTTGTTTTTCTGGCCAGCAGGGCAAACTCGGCGCCAATGGCTCCGAGCGAGTCCGCCGCACACTTCTCCCAGGTACTAGTCGAGTTGATCGTCATACTCATCGCCGCGAAGCTCGGCGGCGATCTGTTGGTCAGGTTGGGCCAACCCGCTGTGCTGGGTGAACTGATCTTTGGCATAGTCATTGGAAACCTCTATCTGACAGGATTCCAGGGGCTGGCCATAATCCGCTCCGACGAGATCATCAAGATACTGTCTGAGATTGGCGTGATCCTGCTTCTGTTCCAGGTGGGGCTGGAATCGGACATTGACAAGATGAAGAAGGTCGGAATGTCCGCGCTTCTGGTGGCCAGTCTGGGTATTGCTGCGCCATTCTTCCTCGGATGGGGCGTGGCAAGGCTGTTCCTGCCCGACCAGTCCGTCTATGTGCACATCTTTCTGGGGGCAACACTCTGCGCCACCAGCGTGGGGATCACGGCACGCGTGCTGAGGGACCTGGGCCGAATCCAGACTCGTGAGTCTCGCATTGTACTGGGCGCGGCCGTAATAGACGACATCCAGGGACTGGTGATACTTGCCATAGTCCAAGGCATAATAGCCAGCGTGGATTCTGGCCAGAGCCTCTCTGCCGTGCACTACGTTTGGATCGTCGGCAAGGCGGTTCTCTTTCTGGCTGGAGCACTGGTTCTTGGGCGATGGTTTGCCAAGCCTCTTTTCTCACTCGTGGCAAGGTTCAAAGGAACTGACTTGCTCCTATCCACCTCACTGGGCATCTGCTTTGTCTTCGCGTACATCGCGGGGCTTATTGGCCTGGCCCCAATTGTTGGAGCATTCGCGGCAGGGCTGATCCTGGACGAAGTCCACTACAGGCGGTTCTGCGAGCGCGGAGAGCACACGATTGATGAACTAATAAAGCCTCTGGCGGCTTTTCTGGTTCCGGTGTTTTTCGTCAGGATGGGGGCCGAGGTTGACATCATGACTCTGGCAAACCCCAGCGTCGTTGGCTTCGCTTTGGCCCTGATTGCTGTGGCGATTGTCAGCAAACAGATATGCGGGCTTGGAGCGCTGGAAAAGGGAATTGACAGGCTGAGTATTGGAATCGGCATGATCCCCAGGGGTGAGGTCGGTTTGATCTTCGCCGCAATAGGGGCCAGTCTCACCATAGGTGGCGAGAAGGTGGTCCAACCGCCAGAGTTCGCGGCGGTTGTGATTATGGTTGTGTTTACCACTATGCTGACGCCGCCGCTACTCAAATGGAGTCTGGGGCGAACTGCGAAGTCAGAAGCCAGACTACGGAACTCAGAGGTCGGCGCCCACAACGACGAGAACGCTGACTACTAGCTACACATCACCTCAAGGAGACTAGCTTGAAAACAGACTACAGCATCGCAACCGTGCGTAACGATTCGGTTCAGTCGGGAAGCTTGATCGTATACTGGTTGGGCGGCGCAGGGTTTGCGTTCAAGTTTGCCAGTGGAGAAGTTGTCTGCATCGACCCGTATCTGAGCGACGCGGTAGAGCGAATGTTCGGATTTAGACGTCTCAGTCTGGCACCAGTCAAGGCTGAGTATTTGCGGTTTGACTACCTGCTCTTGACTCACGACCACGCAGACCACCTCGACCCGGACTGTATTGACGCCATAGTCGCGGGCAATCCAGAGTGCCGCGTCATAGCCCCCAAGTGCTGTGCGGAATGTCTTCGCAGCAAGAGGATTCCATTCGAGGATGCCAGCCCAGGCACGTCATACAAACTCAAAGGACTCGAGGTTGAGGTGGTGGACGCAGATCACGGGGATGGCTGCCCGACTGCAGTCGGTTTTGTGTTGAAGTTTGGGGACCACAACCTATACTTCACGGGCGACACGGCTTACACCGAAACGATGATGGCGCCAGTGATCGCCTCCGCTCCTGACATAGTAATCCCGTGCATAAACGGCGCGTTCGGCAACCTGAACGAGGACGAAGCCGCGGCCCTGGTCGCGGCGTGCAAGGCCAGAATCGCCATACCATCGCATTTCTGGCTCTTCGCTGAACACGGAGGATCGCCCGGCGAGTTCAGAGACCGCGTTGCAGCCAGGTCGCCGGAAACCGAGGTCGTGATGCTCACGCCGGGAAGAGAATATGAGATATGATGGCTGCAGTTCACTATGCTGCGGGAACTCAGATTGATGCGACAATGCCTGATGTTTGGTATAATGAAGCTATGTAGAGGAGGCTAGAATCCTTCGTGGCATCCACCGCAGAATCGTATAGAATAGCTGCGATAGAGCAACTTGCCAGAGCGCAAGATCAGTTTGATGGTGGGTCGTATTACCTGACTCACTACTTGTCTGGACTTGCCGTCGAATGCCATCTGCGAGCTTGGCTTCGGCGCAGGACGGACCAGTTCGATCCGCGGCACGACCTGGAACTGTTGGCCAGAGAGTCGGGGTTTTACAGCGAGGTGTCGAGTGGTCGGGTTTCGGAGTTCTCATCTGTGTTCACGATGGCCAACAAGAGGTGGCGAAGCAATCACCGCTACTACACCGAGCGGCAGTTGTTGGATTACCTGACCAGTATCAAGGCTGAGTTTGGCAGCCGTGGAGACCGTTGGAAGAACTTGGCTCGCACCTTGCTGAATTGTGCTCACAAGGTGATAAAGGAAGGTGAAGCAAAATGGAACGCGAAGTAAAGGACATCCTGGAGACTGCCTTTTGCGGTATGAAAGTCCTGACTGAAGTGTTACCTGGAGGGCGCATATCTGGTTCTGTAATCTGGGCGGGTTTCGGCGAGATGGACGAAGTTGAGCGTCAGAACCTGGTGAGGGCCGAGCTAAGAGACAAACTGGGCGAGCGTGCCCAGAATGTCGGCGTCCTGCTGACATATACTCCCGAGGAGCTAGACGCCATGAATGCAGCGTAGAGGTTCTGCAATGCTGCTGGAACTCAGATTGATAACCAAGTGAGCATGCGATGCAGACCGGCGTTCCCACAGCATACAGTCGCGCCCGGTCACTGTCCACCGTCAACTGCCAATTGTCCACTGTCCACTAATCCGCCGTCAGCTCGGGTTTGTAGTCTTTGTGTTTGTCCTTGGTCCTGATTTCGACCCGCCGGACTTTGCCGGAGATGGTCCTGGGAAGCGACTCGACAAACTCCACAATCCTCGGATACTTGTAGGGAGCAGTGACGGTCTTGACGTGGTTCTGGAGCTCATCGACCAGTTCATTGGACGGCGAGTATCCGCTGGATAGGACAATCGTCGCTTTCACCACCTGGCCGCGCAGATCGTCGGCGACACCAGTGACGGCGCACTCCAGCACCGCCGGATGCTCCATCAGGACGCTCTCCACCTCAAATGGCCCGATGCGGTACCCGGAGCTCTTGATCATATCGTCGTTGCGCCCGACGTACCAATAGTATCCGTCCTCATCCCGCCACGCGACATCCCCGGTGTAGTAGACCCCGTCGTGCCAGACGGAGGCAGTCAGTTCAGGGTCGCGGTGGTATCCGCGGAACATTCCCGAGGGGTCTCCCCGGTCGGTCCGGATGACCACCTGTCCCTCATCGCCGACTTCACAGATGCGGCCGTCGTCGGTGACAATGTCGATGTCATAGCCGGGCGTCGGCTTGCCCATCGAGCCCGGCTTCGGCTCCATCCACGGGAAGTTCGCCACCAGCACAACGGTCTCGGTCTGCCCGAACCCCTCCATCAACTTCAATCCCGTGCTCTTCAGGAACCCCTCGTAGACCTCGGGGTAGAGCGGCTCTCCGGCAGTGACGCAGTAGCGCAGATTGCTAAAGTCGTACTTCGACACATCCTCCTGCGCGATGAAGCGGTAGACAGTAGTCGGGGCGCAGAAGGTGGTTACCTTGTGGTCCTGCACTACCTGAAGGAGGTTTGCGGGGTCGAACTTCCCCTCGTAGTCATAGACGAAGAGTGCGGTGCCCGCAATCCATTGCCCATAAATCTTCCCCCAGGCCGACTTCGCCCAACCGGTGTCAGCGAGCGTGAGATGCAAGCCGTCGTCCTGGACGTTCTGCCAGAACTTCGCCGTCAGGATGTGTCCCAGCGGGTAGGTGAAGTCGTGAAGTACCATCTTCGGCATTCCCGTAGTGCCGGAAGTGAAGTAGATGAGCATCATATCACTGTTCTGAGTCCCGGCTGATCCGGTAGGACGGCGGAAATCCGGCGAAGCGCGCTCCATCTCATCGCTGAGGGAATACCAACCCGGGCGGCTGGTGCGGATCACGGCCTTGTGGATGAGCGATGGCGACTCATTCTGGGACTCATCCACCGCGTCCATAACCCTCTCGTCATCACAGGCGATGATCATCTTGACGTCCGCCCTGTTGTTGCGATAGACCAGGTCCTTCGAGGTCAGCAAGTGTGTCGCCGGAATGGCCACGGCCCCTATCTTGTGCAGGGCGATGATCGTCACCCAGAACTCCCACCGGCGCTTGAGTATCATCATGACCGGGTCGCCCTTGCCGATGCCGATTGAGGTCAAAAAGGATGCGGTGCGGTTCGAGAGCTCGTCGATCTGGCCGAATGTGAACTCGGCGCAGTCGCCCTTGTCATTGCACCAGACCAGCGCCCGCTTGTCGGGTTTGGTCCTCGCGAACTCGCCGACGACATCGTGACCGAAGTTGAAGTTGTCGGGGACGATGACTCTGCAGTGAGAACTGAAGTCTTCGTAGGACTTGAAATCGGTTCCTGAGACGTACTTATCGAGCATTCGTAGACACCCCGTCTAGAGAATGATTGCCAGGAAGCGCGCAGGACGGTCGTCCAGTG
The DNA here is from genome assembly GCA_964431685.1 of uncultured bacterium. Taxonomy (GTDB): domain Bacteria; phylum Armatimonadota; class UBA5829; order UBA5829; family UBA5829; genus CAYSLA01. The sequence goes on from CAYSLA010000058.1 coordinate 19,475, forward strand.
CCTTCATACTGTGCGGATGAACGGAATCGAAGTAGAGCGAATCACCGGTTTCCAGAACCAGTTCGGTGCCGTCGATGCTCACCGCAAGCCTGCCTTCCACAACGTAGTCGAACTCCTGTCCCGGATGCGAGTTTGTCTCCACGAGAGCACCGACCGACTTCGGTTCGACTGTCACGAGGAATGGCTCGAAGCGCTTGCCAGCGAAGTTGAATGCAAGACTCTGGTAGTCGTAGTGCCGGGTTCGCTGGACATCGACTCCTTTTCCTTTGCGGACGAGCGAGTAGGTGTGCAGCTCTGGGCTCTCGCCTGCCAATATCTGGGTGAGCTCAACGTGAAACCTGGCTGCAACCCCGTAAATGAGGCTCACTGGAATGTCGACCTCGCCGCTTTCGTAGCCACGGTAAGTGTCAACCGGCACACCGAGATCTCTTGCCAGAGACTCCTGAGTAACGCCCGAGACCTCCCGAAGTTCTATGACGCGCTCGGCAATCTGCCTGATCTGGTCGCTCATCCGTCCCTCCACGTTAGCAGAAAACAGCTCACATTCTACCACAATTGGAGGAGAATAGCATTCTATCGCGCCGGGAAAAAGTGGGGTTCGAACCAGATTCGGGATTCTCTGAAGAGACGGAGAGGTGTCGGGGAGTCGTAGGAACAAAATTCCTGAGATTAGATCAAGGTTCTTTGCCTTCAGTCGTCGAACACGCATTGTAGCAAACTTGAGTCCGCAGATGACGAACCGGGTTAACAGGAGGTCAGTAAACAATGGATAACGTCGCGTCGCCAGCGTCA